>CAIQLG010000234.1 GCA_903872565.1 uncultured Lentisphaerota bacterium
AATGCACCGTTGATGGAGCGCATGCGACAGACCTGGGATTCTACCGGATGGCGCATACAACAGGACCGATTATCGACAGCATCCTCTCGAAATGGTGGTTTTGAAATCAGAAATGTCCTCTTTGTCTTCGTGTGCCGATTTTCATAGAGGACATAGAGGACGGCAAATAGAGGACAAAGAGGACAGGCGGCGCGGATACCAGATTTAGTAAACTATAAAACAAAATACCAATTATGATTTTTTTTACCGACCACAATCTCAGAAGCGGGGTGGTGAACAGTAATTTCCAGCTTTTCCCCGTGTTTTCCTCTTGAATTTTCAATCCTTCCGGCTTATCCTTCCAGTTGTAAAAAATTCAAAAATCCCATCAGTTAAACCATTATGAAAAGTTTCGAAATAGAAGGCCAGGCAAAACTTAAGGGGGAAGTGACAATTTCCGGCAACAAGAATGCCGTCCTGCCGGCGATCGCCGCGTCAATACTTACAGACCAGGAAGTGGTTCTCCACAATGTCCCCTGCATCCTCGATGTCGAAAACATGCTCAGGATAGGGGAGCATATCGGAATGGAGATAAACCGCTCAGATTCGACCATCAGGCTTAGGACAACTAGAATCCCCGATCCAGCAGTGCCGAAAGAACTTTCGTCAATGCTCAGGACTTCGATTCTCTTCGCGGGCCCGCTTCTCGCAAGATGCGGAAAATCCGAGTTCTGGCACCCGGGCGGTGATTTCATAGGAAGAAGAAGGCTCGACGCGCACATCTACGGGCTGAAAGGGCTCGGCGCAAAATTGGCATCCAGCGATCAGCCATACAAACTCGAGGCGAAAAAACTCAGGGGAAGAGATCTCTTCCTTGACGAGGCAAGCGTCACCGCGACAGAACATCTTCTGATGACGGCGACTCTCGCCCATGGCACCACGACAATACGCAACGCTGCATCCGAACCGCACGTCCAGGATCTCGCAGAACTACTCGTCAAGATGGGAGCAAAGATCTCCGGCATAAGGACAGACACTCTTGTCGTCGAAGGTGTCGAGAAGCTCGGGGGAGCCGAGCACACGATTCCGGGAGACCATATCGAGGCCGCAAGTTTTCTCTCGCTTGCCGCCGCCACAGGAAGCGAAATAACAATCTCTGGAACCGTTCCCTCGCACTACTGGATGACAAGAAGAATATTCGAGCGCTTCAATGTGAAATTCACAATAAATCCCGGAAGCATCTTTATCCCCGGACACCAGAAACTGAGAATACAAAATGACTTCGGCAACGCAATTCCGGTCATCTCCGACGGCCCCTGGCCTCAGTTCCCGACCGACATGATGAGCTGCGCCATCGTTATGGCCACACAGGCGACGGGAACTGTCCTTTTCTTCGAAAAAATGTTTGAGGGCAGAATGTACTTCATTGACCGGCTAATAGGAATGGGTGCCAATGCGATCGTGTGCGATCCGCACAGGGCGGTGATAAGCGGCCCGTCGGAGCTTAGGGGAATTGAAATGTCGAGCCCGGACATTCGTGCCGGGATGGCGATGCTTATCGCGGCCCTCTGCGCAAAAGGAAAAAGCATAATAAACAATGCACATGTCATATCCCGCGGCTATGAGGACATAAATCTGAAAATCGAGAAACTCGGTGGCAGGATCAGGACGATATGAGAAAGCTTATACACAAGACATGAAAACCATAGGAATCCAAACTTTCATCGCAGTTTTCGCTCTCTGGTTCGCGATATATATTCCGTTTCTCGGAAAGATAGAGCTCCAGGGGAACGAGGCGAGAAGGATACTCCCCGCGATGACAATGCTCGAGACCGGCGACTGGATCACTCCGGAACTTGCAGATCAGGCATACTATAAAAAGCCACCTCTGATAAACTGGCTCGTCGCAGCGGCATTCAAACTCCGGGGAAACACCGCGGAGGGCTCCGCAAGAATGGTGTCGGCATTATTCACCCTGCTCCTTGCCATGTCAATCCTTTTCATTCCCTCCGGATGGCTAGACTCAAAACAGAAAACCGCCGCCGCCCTGATATGTCTGACCTCCTATGGTGTAATAGTGCATGGCCGCCTGATCGAGATCGAGGCGACTCTGACAGCTCTAACCGGGATTGCCGTGATTTGGTGGCTCGGCATCGCCGCCGGCGGCGGGAAAAGCTGGAAGCTGTGGATCCCGCCAGCTTTCATCCTCGGGCTCGGGCTTCTTTTGAAAGGCCCGATCATCCTGCTCTTCTATTACTGCACAGTCATCTGTGTCCTGATTTACATGAAAAGAAGCAGAGAACTAATTTCTCCAGCCCACATCATTGCGATCCTGATAATGCTTGCGATTTTCGCAGTCTGGGCGATAAAGATGAGATCTCTGACTCCTGCAAGCGAAACTGCGCAGGTCGCAACAACCTGGAAGGCCGAGATCCTCGATGAAATCAATCCTGCAAAAATAGGATACGCACACTGGGGCGGATGCATTTTCAGCGCACTATTCTTCATTTTCCCCTGGATTTTCTTGCTTCCTATTCTCTGGAACAAGAAAACTCTCTCGGAAATCCCGGCCGACAAAATCGCCTTCTTCAAAGGCACAACTCTTTCGCTGGCAATAGGTTTCGCTCTCGTCAACATAATGCCAGGGACCGAGGCCAGATATTCCGCTCCTCTGCTTCCGCTTGCCGCCATCCTTATCGGATTCGCACTCCCGCTCCGCGAAATCCCAATGTTGAACAAAACATGGGGGATTGTGCTTAAAATTCTTAACTACCTGTTAATCAGCTTGATAGCATTATCGGCAATTTTTATTTATTCCGG
>CAIQLG010000235.1 GCA_903872565.1 uncultured Lentisphaerota bacterium
ACCTTCTTGGCGTCAAACTTCTCCAGCGCCGGGGCTACGTCCTGGTCCATGCCTAGCGAAGCCGTCTGGTCCGGACTCAGGTTCTTCATCGCCTGTCGCAGACCCTGCTGCTGGGCATCGTTCAGGGCTCCGCCGTTGTACCCCTTCAACGAGTCGGGTAAAGCGATCCCCTTACGGCGCATGCCTTGCACCAGCGTTCCCGCATCCTCGCCGGTGGCCATGTCTGCCAGCGAGCCTGGCGGAGCCATCATGCCGCGCTGTTGCAGCGCCATGAACATCTCGCCCATCTGCCCGGCACGGATGCCTTCGCGCTGCTTCCAGCTATCGCCGCCGTACATGTTTGCGTGGACCTGCCGGTAATTCGCGGCAAGTAAGTCTTGGCTTCGATGAAGGCAGACATGCACGGTCTCATCCCACGCCGTCCGCATTCACGGAACTATGAGGGACAGGTCGAGACAGTGCCTACTTCCGGAAACTCTCCCTCCTGCGTAAATTTTCAAAAACGGGCGGATCAGGGTCACACCTATTTTTTTATATTATAGATTTGCAATAATTCATTCTTGATGATAAGCTACTCTTATATTTTAATAAAATATCTATCGAAAGCTCGGAGGACAACTCGGTCACATCACCGTTGGAGCATTATCGTGGCTAGAAGAATATCCAAAGACAAATCGCTGGGTAAAAGAGTTGAAAATGCAGAAATTTATATTATATAAAAATAGGTGTGACCCCGATCCCCCCTGTCGTAAAGGCCGTCGATTTCCTCGGTTGAAAGCTGTAGATGGTTATTATAGGAAAAAGTTCTATTTCCTAGAGCATCAGAGACGGAGGTCTCCTGGCCGAGGCGGTTATAGGTGAATCCTACCGCGGGTGTCGAATCCGAATATGTTATGCCAGTCAAATCGCCAGCGGTATCGTATGAATAGGTGGTTACAAGGGGATTGCTGCCGTCGAGGCGTGACCATGTCCTTGTCGCAAGTTTTCCGTCGGCGGTGTAAGTGTAGGAAACAGATTTGGCATCGGCGTAGGTTTTCGCTGTGAGGAGGCCAGTTGATTCCTGGTATGTCCAAGTTGTAACGTCTGCGGTTCCTGGACTTGATGGCCAGTTTGCGGCAGTGAAATCCGCCGATGTTCCGCGATAGGTCTTGAGGGTGGACATCCTGCCGTAGGAATCATAGGAATATTCAGTCGGATAAGGCACATCTCCCCAAAGTGCAAGCACTTGATTTCTCGAGTTGTAATTATAATAGGTTTTCTTGCCAAGGGCGTTCTCTTCGGAAATTTTCCTGCCGGTGGAACTGCTGTAGCCTCTTAGGAAGACTTTTTCTGCAGCATCTCGCCTAGGCGGTTCATCTCGGAGATGAAATGGGATGGATTTTTAATGACCGGACAGAATATGAGGGAATGGCGATAGTCGAATTTCCGTAGAACAGCCAACCATATGTCCAGCAGTTTTTCAACGAGCATATTGCCGGATTCAGCCTCATAGACAAGATTCACCTGTCCTGCGGTAAAGCGAAATGGCCTGAAGATCTCGTCCACATCGTCTTTTCTGGCGACCTCGTGCGGATGGATGTCAACGGACAACGACACATTCGCCGACATGAGTTTCACAAGAAAGGAATTTAAGTATGCCGGGGACAGTTTTCCTGCCGACGGTATCCGCGCATTAACGAGAAATCCTGTATTTCCGCCATATAGGATGAGAGCGATTTTCTTCACGAGCTCGATCCTGGAATCCTCGAACAAAGGGCTGTCAAGGCCGTTCTCGATGGAAAAATCCATCGAAAGCGATTTGCCTCGCTCCATGAATTTCTCCGAAAATGATTCAAGCTTGGCTCTGAAGCAGGATATGAACTCCTTTTTCATCTTGTCCGTCTGGTCGCATACATTCACGGAAAGGTTTTTTTCAATGAAATCCCTGACGTTGGCAATTTTGAGATTTTTGGTGGCAAGCAGTTCCGGCATTCCCGGAAGCTCCGATTGCACACCTGTCAATTCGACAAATTTGAAGATGCCGGTGTCAACAGCGCCTATTATCTCAAGCGGATTCTCGGATACAGATACAAGACTTATTCCATATTTGAAAAGTGAATTGCCCACGTTTTTACTTCCTTGGTTACTGATTGTCGCCAGTTAAATTTTGCCGCCACGCCACCCATGGCCGACAATTTTCCTGGTTCTCTTTTTATTTTTTTTATCATGGTGCTGAAAGCCTGTAATGAAAATACACACAACCATGACAAAATCAATTTCATTTAGCACCTGCAGTGATTCATTTCATGGCTTTTTGTTTTTTAGGCTTGAAGGTGGTGCCGGAGGTTCCGGCATCTTCGATTTTTCTGACACCGGCACCGGCCATCTCACTGCGGCCACCACCAATTTTTCTGATCTCGATCCGTGTCGGAATTTGGTTTTTCATCTGCTCAATATGTGAAATCACACCGATCAGCTTGCCCTGTGTCTGATGAAGTTCGGCCAGTGTGTTGACCGCAGTGTCCAGCGTCTTATTGTCCAATGTCCCGAAGCCCTCGTCAAGGAAGAGGGAGTCAATCCGGAGCCGTCCGCTTGCCAGTCCTGCAAGTCCTAGCGCAAGAGAAAGGGAAACCATGAAAGTTTCTCCGCCCGAGAAATTGGACACCGGGCGTTCGGTGTCGCCCTGATGTCGGTCTATGACAGATGGGAGGAGTGACGAGTTTTCAGCCTTCCAGAACATCTCGTAGCGGTTGGCAGTCATTTTCAACAGGTGCCGATTTGCCTCCTTCAATAACTGCTTCAAGGTGATTCCCTGGGCATAGCGCTTGAATTGTTCGCCATTTGCGCCGCCGATCCAGTTGTTAAGCCTGTTCCACTTTTCGAAAACTTTCTGCTGGCTCTCGATTTTTCCTAGCCTGTCTGCCAATTGGTTTCTCGTTTCGTCGTCGGATTTCAGTTTTGCCTGCAACTCCGCGATCATTTTTAACAGCCACTCATTTCTGATCTTCTGTTCCGTAAGATCCGAGTTCAGGTCGGCCAATGGTCTCCCTGTCAGAGCTTTTTCCTCTTCCCTGCCAGAGTCTTCTGCGAATTTCGCAATCAATGTGTCCAGCCTGATGAGTTTTTCTCCAAGTTCTTTCTGGAGGTTCGAGACTCGTGAAACTTCCTCGTCGCTCCAACGCGCCAAAACACACTCAGATTCGGTGGTGAATCCCGCCGCCTGTAATTCATGCAAACTTGTCTGGACAACCGAGAATTCTTCGGCAGTCTTTTTCTCCAAAATCACTTTTGCCTCTTCAAGTTCCCTTTTTGCTGTCATCGAGTCGTTTTCAAGCCCGTTCAAAGTTGATTTCAATTCCGACTCCAGCAATGTGGCATCATCACTCTCTTTTCTCAGCCGTTTTTCTTCGGCCTCCGGGTCACCTGGGATTTTTTTATCCCTTTCGCCCACAAGTAGTTCGACATTTTCTTTTTTCTTTTTCAGGATTTCGCATTTTCTTTCATAGTCGGATTTTGACTTGTCGAGTTGTGACTTGGCTGTCCCGACTGCCTGTAGTCCGCCTTCCATTTTTGTTTTTGCGGATTGCGCGGTCTCGCTCTGTCTCTTGAATTCCGACTGCCTTGTTTTCAGTTTTTCAAGTTCTTGCTCAACTGTTTCCGGCTTAGGATCTTGCAATCCCAAGTTCGACAGTTTTCCTGTTATGGTAATCCAAGTCGTCTCGGCCTCTTTTTGGGATTCCTCCACTGATTTTTCGGCAACCTTGGCGGCAATATCGGCTTTTTCCACTTCCAGTTCAGCTGATTGCCTGGCCAACTCCTTTTCCTGCAGTTCAGCCAGGGTTCCCTGAAATTCGATGTCAGTTTTCTCAAACGTTTTTCGTGCGGCCTTTTCGGCATCTTGCAGTTTATCCAGCTCATTTTGAAAGGCCTCGAGTTCCTTTTGCGCACTTGAGGATTCCGGCAGATTTCCTTTTGCATAGGGGTGTTCTGTTGCGCCGCAGAGAGGGCAGGGCTTTCCGTCCTCGAGCGATTTCCGGTGCTTGCCCAGTGCAGCGAGCCTTTCTGTCAAGAAGATTTTTTCCGATGCCAGGCGAATCTTGATGTCGAGGTCCGGCTTCTTGGATTCATATGCGGCTTCGGACTCCATTTTTGCTTTTTCCGCAGATTTTCTCTGTGATATTTTCTTGTCGTGGTCGCTCTTTACTTTTTCAACTGCGAGTTTCGCATCCTTTAAAACCTTCTTTTTTTCATTGGCATATTTTCCCGCCTTCCTGGCGTCTCTCATCTTTTTCCCGGTCTCTTTTTTCTTGTCGTTCCAGATTTCGAGATATGATTCCACGGAAGGGAGGATGTCTGTCAGCCTGTCATCTGCCGGGTGCGATTTCAGATAGAGGTCCGCCGTTTTGAACTCATCTTCGGTTTTTTGCAGTGACTTGGTGGATCTGCCGTGTGCGGAATTCGCATCTTCCAGAAGCTTTCCTGATTCATTGGCCGATTCCTGCGCCGACTTGAGTTCGGAATTGGCCATGCTGATTTGGCCATCCATTTTTCTCACCTCTTGCAGGAGTGGCAGAGTTTCTGCCAGCTTCTTCTTTGCGGTTCCGGCTTTTTCTGAGGCCTTTCCAATGCGAGGCTTCAATTTTTCAAGATCATCAATGAACTTCTCAGATGCGAGCTTCCGTTTTTCATGGACACTTCCTGCTTCTATTTTCGATTTGCGCGAGGACTCTAGTCCCTGCAGGACAATATCGAGCTTTCGTGCGGAAAGAGCCCTGGCAAGACGTTCAAACTCGGGCTTTGCATCGGACATTTCTGTTTCGAGCTTGTTCTTTTCTTCAATCTGTTTTTTGTGTCCCTCCCGAAGTTTTCCGAGACCCTCCAGCCACTGGATCTGTAGCTGTAGTTCATTCAATGTTTTAGCAAAGATCTTCTTTTGTCCTTCCAGTTCCTCCAAGCTTTTTTGGACAGTGCCCCGTTCGTCTTCCGCCAGCGGCCTGATGTATTCGAGGCTTTTTTCCAGTTCATCCTTTTTAGCCCGCTCCATCTGCCATTTTGCGAAAACCGCACTGCCAATCTTAGAGTAGATTTCGCTTCCCGTAACCTGTTCGAGAATGTCCGAGCGCGCCTTCTCGTCCGCCTTGAGAAAGGCATCGAACTGGCCTTGCGCCAACATGACCGCCCGAGTGAACTGATCAAAATCCATTCCTGTAAGCTCGATGATTTTGGCTTTTGCCTCGGTAATTTTTTCAGCAATGATTTTACCTTCCGGCAGACTTGCTATTTTGTGGGTGGTGGGCTGAAGTGCGCCGTTCGGCTTCATCCTTTCGCGATGCTGTTCCCAAACGCTTCTATATTTCATTCCTTTGATTTCAAACTCCAGCTCCGCAAAGCATTCTCCCGTGCCACGGGTCATTACTTCGTTGTTGCTTTTTGAGAATGTTTTCTGCCGCGCTGTTTGGCCATAAAAGCCCAGGCAGATCGCATCAAGAACCGATGTTTTTCCGGCTCCCGTGGGGCCAGTAAGAGCAAACAATCCTTCTCCGAACTGTGGATGTTCGAAGTCAATCTCCCAGTTGCCTGCAAGCGAATTGATGTTTTTAAAGCGCAGTTTTAGAAGTCTCATGGATCTTGCTCTCCGGCAATATCGCCCTGTGTGACAGTCTGGATGATCTCCTCATACATCCTGGAGAATTCCACCCGTTCGTCACCTGTCAGTTGTTCATCATCCAGCAGCATCTTGAAAACATCGCCTGGCTTTATCGTGTCAAGCGCGATTTCCTGTTCGCCACGCCTGCTCCATGACCGATGCGGCCGCATATCCTGTCTCGTCAGGATTTTCACTGAAGTATTTGCAACAAGCGAAGGAAGGCTGTTCCAAAATTCCGTCAGGTCACCTTCATGCTCATTGATTTGAATATCGAGCCAGGCATCCGAAGAGGAATCTGCCAGCTCTTTGATTTTGGATTCGACAATGGCTGTAGTTCCACTGATCTGTTCAAGACGCTGGAAGCTGGGAACAGGCTCGAGTCTAATCGTGGTTTTGCCCGAGAAATCCACGATGGCCACCGATTTTACCTGACCGGCCTCGCTGAAACTCATAGGGATAGGCGATCCTGAATAACGGCATAGTTCATTCGCGGGCAGAGCCTGTGGAATGTGAAGATGTCCAAGTGCGTAGTAGTCTGCGGCAGGCAGAAGGTCATATGGGACTTCGCCGATATTTCCAATCTGCCGTGTACGCTCGGAAAGGTCGTCGGAAAGTTTTGACTTTGACAGGAAAAAGTGTCCGGTCAGGAGCAGAGGAACATCATTCCCAGTCTGGAGTCGTATTTTTTGAACCACATCGTCATAGTGTTTTTTCAACCCGGCCCGCAATTTTGCGGAGACATCGGAAAACCCCTCGCCCTCGCCGGAGATCCGCAGATCGGCGTCGCGCAAATAAGGAACAGCTCCGATGGCCAGTCCTGTCGTAGCATCTCTGTTTTTGATCAGCACGATTTCTTTTTCGAGATCTGCGCCACCTATGACTTTTATGTTGAGATGTGACAGCACCTTGCCGGGGGAGTTCAGGAGTGACGGCGAATCGTGATTGCCTCCAACGATGACAACTGTTCGGCAGAGGGATTCCCTGAAAATGTCTCCGAGAAGGGAATAATAGAGTTCGAGGGATGTGTTTGGTGGCGAATAGGTGTCGAAGATGTCGCCCGCTACAATCAGCGCATCAGGTTTTTCTTTGCGCATCAGATTTTTCAGCCATACTGTGAACTTTTCTTGTTCTGGATGGCGGCTCTGTTCATAGAGCTGGGCACCAAGATGCCAGTCTGATGTGTGTATTATTTTCATGTCAAATATTTATTTCTGGATTGTCACATTCAATGGCGAATGACATTACTGTTCTTGCTAACAACCCCTAAGGGCTTTATCTTTTTTACAGGGGAGGGGTTCTGCGCGTTTGCATTTGAGGGAGCTTCCTGCGGGTTATGATTTTTCACATCGAGTCCCTTCTTCAATGGAATTAGCGGCGGTAAAATGGCCGAGGGGCTTGGGTTTGCTCTTGCCAGCGGTATCAGCGGTATCAATGGTTTTGAAGGTTTGGCGTTCAGGGAATTTGAGAGTTCTTTGTGCAGAGGTAGCCTGCTATGGAGCGGTAGAGGCTTCAATGGTGTAGCTTGCGGACTATGGAGCCGCTCTTTGTCTGCAGATGGGAGTGGGAGTTTCTGTTGTGGCGGCAGGGACCGCAATGGCATGTTTTGCGGAGCATGGGGCAGTTCTTTGTTTGGTGGGGGCGGGGACTCATGCGAGCTGGACTGTGATGGAGTATCTTGCGGCGTGCGGAGAAGCTCTTTGTCGCCGGGGTTTTGTAGCCTTTTGAGATCCGACAAGAAGGATGACCAATCCTGAAAGCGGTCATCCCGATTCCTGCTCATCATCTTTTTGATTATTTTCAGGCAGTTTTCGCTGACATTTTTCCTTAGTTCAGCCTCTTTCGGTATTGGAAACACCCCTTTAAGGTGTTTTTCCACCACGATGTTCACATCCTCATCGTTGTAGGGAGGCCTGCCAAAAACCATAAAATAGAAGGTTGCTCCCAGGGAATAAAGATCAGTCCTCCAATCCAGATTCTTCCCCATGATTTGTTCCGGGCTCATATAGTGAGGCGAACCTAGAACACAGTCCCGCGCCTTTTCTCCCGCATATTGGGAGATTCCCAGATCCAGCAAAAAAACTTCGTTTGACTTGTCTATCATTATATTGCTCGGCTTGATGTCTTTGTGATAAACTTGCATTTTTTCATGTAGATAACGGAGAGTTTCGCCCATGACCAGCATGATCCCGGAAGCTTTTTCCTCGGTAAAAGGGCCGTGCCGTCCTACAATGTCCTCGAGTGTTTCTCCGTCAATATAATTCATGGAGAGATAAAAGTTTTCTCCATAGATTCCTCCTTCGATGGCGGTGACGACATTTCTATGATTTATTTTTGCAGTGGTTCTTATTTCCTTATTGAAAAACTCGAGCATTTCCTTGTCATCTGCTAAGCCCTCGACAATCTTGATTGCGACCATGCGGTTTAGTGAGAGCTGCCGTGCAAGATAGACCTTGCACATTCCTCCGGTTCCCAGGAGTCGTTCGATTTCATACGGACCAACTCTCCTTCCCTTCTGTAGTGGTGCTGAGGAATTTGAGAACTCTATGGCCTCGAACTCTTGTTTTTTACAGTCGGTAGTTTTCCCCGATGATTTTTTAAGAGTCTTTATCGAAATCAGATTATGTGTCTGCATAAAAGAATCTCCTTGAAATTAAGGAACGCCATTTTCTCTTTTTCCTGCCCCAATATGAATTCAGCAAACATAATGGCACAATGGCGATTTTCAAATAATGTAAAAAAATCCACTTCTATTCGTAATATTCAAAACTTCCTATATATTTGCGGCGCTATGAAAATAATAATTCCAATAAAGCAGGTTCCTGAAACTAAATCTGTCAAGATGGATGAAAAGACCGGAACCGTCATAAGGGAGGGGGTTGCGGCAATCATCAATCCCCTCGACCTTTATGCGATCGAACTTGCGATACAGCTCAAGGAAAGGTATGGTGGGACTGCCACTGCAATTTCAATGGGGCCGCCAAAGGCGTCTGAAGCGCTCAGGGAGGCCGTTGCAATGGGAGTCGATGAAGGTGTCCTCATCAGCGACCAGTCTTTTGCAGGATCTGACACATGGTCGACGGCGTATATCCTTGCCAAAGCCGTAGGGAAGATTGGCGCTTTCGATCTTATCATCTGCGGAGAGCGGGCGACCGACGGTGACACAGGACAGGTTGGTCCTGAAATTGCCGCTTATCTCAAGCTGCCAATCGCTAGCTACGTGAACAAATTCAAGGAGATTTCAAATTCCTCGTGCCTCCTCCACCGAATGACGGAGGAAGGCGATCAGGTGCTTTCAGTCAATCTTCCAGCACTGATAACGGTTGTCAAGGAAGTCAGTGAGCCACGCCTTCCTACATTCAGGGGCAAGCTCAGGGCGCGGGAAGTGCAGATCCCTGTCATGACCCTCAAAGATCTTGCAATAGATTCATCCATGATAGGCCTGAAGGGATCTCCGACGAAGGTCGTCAAAATATTCAGGCCGAAGGTTGCGCGTGAATGCGATAAGATTCTTGCACGGGACGAGGAGCAGATTGAAAAGGCCTCTGAAAAGTTCCTGTCCATCTTGAAGAGCAGCGGTCGAGGTGGAACTCGACCCTCCACCTTAGGACTCGGGTAGAAGTGTGAAACATGAAACATGAAGTGTGAATGATGAATGATGAGTATAAGGATGTCTGGATTCTGGCTGAGCAGCATGGAGGCCGCGTGCTGCGAATTTCGCACGAGCTGCTCACCCGTGGAGCCTTGCTTGCCGCAAAGAGGAAATGCAAGCTCTGTGCGATGATTTTCGGCCATGGTATTCCAGACACGGATCTCCAGGATCTGATTTTACGTGGTGCTGATCTCGTGGTTGCCACTGAAGCGCCTGAACTGGAAAACTTCCTCCCGGAACCGTATGCCGCATGCATGCACAAGATCCTCGCTGACTACAAGCCTGAAATAATCCTTGCAGGGGCTACGTCTACAGGCAGGACTCTGATGCCGTATGTTGCAATGACCGCACATGCGGGACTTACAGCGGACTGCACGCTTCTTGATATCGAGGATGCCACTGGCAATCTCCTTCAGACAAGGCCAGCTATCGGCGGGAATATAATGGCTACGATCAAGACTCCTGATTTCAGACCCCAGATGGCGACGATACGTCCGCATTCGACACCGCCGGCAGAAGCTGTCAAGGGGCGCACGGGAAACATTGTGAGGGTCAAGGCGCCAAGTGAACTGCTTTCAGGGCGCGTCATCCAGACGGCTTTCATCCCAAATGAGGAACTGCACGGCATACAGGACGCGGAAGTTGTGGTCGCTGTAGGCAGGGGCATTAAAAAGGCGGAGAACATTGCATTGGTCCGCGAACTGGCGGATTTGCTTGGGGCTGCGCTTGGCGCGACACGCGATGTCGTTGACCGGGGATGGCTTTCATATCCGCATCAGATCGGGCTCAGCGGAAAGACGATCAGTCCTGAACTCTACATCGGGGTAGGGGTGTCGGGCTCCATACAGCATCTCGCAGGAATGCAGACCTCCAAGACAATCATAGCAGTCAACAATGATCCGGATGCGCAGATCTTCAAAGTCGCCGATGTCGGAATCGTCGGCGATCTCTTCGAGGTTGTTCCGGCATTGGTCAGAAAAATAAAAGGCGGAGGGAAGCTGATTTAAATGGAAAAGTCCTACAAGCCAGTGACTCATGAAATCGTCGCCGAAATTAAGAAAATCGTTGGCGACAGGTATGTAATCTACAATGATCCTGAGAAGATGGAGAATTATTCCCACGACGAAACACCAGGCAAGGAATGGGCGCATATGCCCGATATCGTCGTACGCCCGAGGACTGCGTCCGAGATTGCCGCAATTGTGAAACTGGCGAACCGTGAAACCATTCCGATCACTCCGCGAGGCGCAGGTTCCGGCCTTTCCGGTGGCGCCGTCCCCCTCTACGGTGGAATCCTTCTTTCGGTGGACAGGATGAACAGCATCCTGGAGGTCGACCTCCAGAACCTCATGATAACCGTGGAACCTGGAGTTGTCGCCAATGATATCAATGAACATGTCAAGGAGCACAGCCTCTTCTATGCTGGTTATCCGATGAGCCTTGAAACCTGCTATATCGGCGGGAACGTGGCGGAGAACGCCGGCGGAGGCAAGGCCGTGAAATATGGTGTGACATCGCGCTATGTGCTCGGCCTGGAAATCGTCACGCCTACAGGCGAGATCGTCATGCTCGGAGGAAAGCTTGTCAAGGATGTGACCGGATACAACATGGTCCAGCTCATGGTTGGTTCCGAGGGGACGCTGGGGATTTTTACAAAAATAATTCTGAAGCTTATTCCTCTTCCAAAGATCCAGGTCGATCTGCTCTGCCTCTTCAAGAGTTCTGAGGACGCGATTGCGGCGGTTCCGAAGATCATGACCGCAGGAGGGATCATTCCTACTTCCATAGAGTACATGGACCGCGATTCGGTAAAGGCCGCCTGCGACTATCTCAACGAGAAGATCCCGTATCAGCAGGCTGGCGCGATGCTCCTGATTTCCGTCGACGGCCAGGACAGGGAGCGCGTGGAAAATGAATACGAGGTGATCGGCAAGATATGCGAGAGTGCCGGAGCATTTGAAATATATGTAGCCGACAATCCCACCACTTCCGAGAGGATATGGAAGGTCAGGAGGAACATCGCCGAAGCCTACAACGTGCTCTCCAAGAGGCAGTGTGGAGAGGATATCGTCGTTCCTCCTTCATGCATACCTTCGGTTGTTGCGAAATTCGCACAGCTTGCGGATAAATATGGTGTCTATATTCCCAACTACGGCCACGCAGGTGACGGCAACCTCCATTCACGGATAGCTCCACCCAGTGACTGGACGGACGAACGATGGAAGGAGACTCTTCCAAAAATCCTGAACGAACTCTACAGGCTTGTCGCTGATGAGGGCGGACGCATCTCCGGCGAGCATGGAATCGGACACAAGAGGAAAAAATACATGAGGTACGTTGTGTCCGAGGATTATATGAACATGCTTAAAGCCGTGAAGCGCGCACTCGACCCGAACAGCATCATGAATCCAGGGAAGATCTTCGATCTGTAACAGAGCTGGAAGATCTGTAGTTTCAATTTAAGAGTTTTCTGTTGTTTTTCTGCTCTTTCTGTTGCTTTGTCCCTCTTGTGAGTTTCGCAATAACCTTGTTTGTTTCGTCTATCATCTCTTCGCTTGCTCCATAGAATGGTTCTATCTCTATTTTTTTTCTGAAGATGGAGATAAGCTTGTCGCCCCAGGAGAACTGGTCTCTGCTCAGTTCCTCGAGTTCCTTCTGGAATCGGATGAGCCTCTGTGTGGGGACTCGCCTCTTTCCCGCCGCAATCCCGGCATTATACTGGCTTCTCGCCTTGGAATACATTTTGAGGTTATAAAAAGATCTGGCAGTATAGTATCTGTATATGATGTTGCTTGGAGAAAGTTCCACAGCCTTCGTGAAAAAATGCAGTGCTGACCTGTATTTTTCCCGTGCGAAATAGTTTTTCCCTTCCCTGAAAGTTATGAAGACATCTGTCCTCTGCAGATCCGAGAACAACGTGGCGAGACTTGTGTTTTCTGGCGGCTTGTTGCCGACAATGAACTCTTCCAGCGTGTCGTCAACATCAGTGTCCATTATAGAGAAACCATCATAGACATATTCCATCATCTCCGTGATGTTCGTGCCAAGACTGGAGGATTCATCGAATTTTTTTCTCTTGTCCGGATCAGAGAGGATGTCGAACGCCAGCACAAGAATCTTGAATTCCTCCTCTTTTGACTTGGAACCGCCGAAAAGATCCGGATGGCATTCCTTGACCCGTCTGTAGTACGCCTTCTTTATGGCGGCAAAGTCGGAGTCTGTTTCGACTCCGAGAACCTTGTAGTGATTTTGAGTTGCAGCCAATTTCAGCTCCTGGACAAATCGAATAGGTATATAGTTTTAATTAACACCGGTTTAAACTGAAATACAAGGTGGAGAAAGTGCTTATAGTGCGGGTGATGGATTGGCAATGTTATGAGTGATTCTCAGGGGTAGGTCTGGTTTCGATGAAACCAGACATGCCAAGTCTCATCGAGACTTGGCCTACTTAAAAAACATTTGCCATGCTTAGCTGTAAGGTCTTCCATCTTCTTCATTGCGAACCCTCATTACCGCCAGGCGTTTCTTTGAGACCTTCTTGAAGGCACCGGCAAAAGCCTCCTTGCTGGCCACGCCGTCCTCGATCGCCTCTTTGACCTTGTCGCGGTCCGGACTTCCGACTTTATCGAGAACAGGCAACAGGATTTCTTCGAGCTCGTCAAGATGTGTTCGGATTTTGCCGATGTCCGGTTTCAGGATGCATCTGTATTTTTCTCCGAGCCTGGAGCGCAGAGTTTCCTCGTCGTATTCAATGCTTGATTCTCTTGCAAACCTGATTTTGAGGGGCACTCCTTCCACAATCGGGAACCAGAATCCGTCATCGTATTTCGAGAGATGTGCCGTCAAGATGTCCTGGAGTTTGGATTTTTCCTCCTGTATCTCATTGCTCTGTCTTTGAATTTCCAGATAACGCTTGAGTGCGACTTCCACAACAGGCGTCAGCGTGGCCTCGATCTTGTTGAAGGGTTTTCTTGTTTCAACATTATTTTCAATCATATCGCATCTCCTTTTTGTCAAGTTCAGTCAATAAACATTTTTCAGTTGAATCCTATTATAGTTCCTTTACGTATAAATTCCCTGATGAATTTCAAAAGACAGATGATTTTCTTATGGAAGTCTTGCTTTACTTTTTCGTTGTTACTTCAGATTTCCTGACTTGTAGCCTCAATAGTGCTGGAGATGTGGAAAAAGGGGTTGTGGCTAAAAAAAGGTTGCAGCCGGGAAATCTGAATGAAAATTCCCCCCAGGGGTGGAATTTTAGGACATTATTATTTTCAGCGGAACAGGAACTCTGTATTTTGTACGAGACATACAGGATCATTTTTTCCCTCTGTGAAACGTTTTTCTTATTCCGGCCCGGGTGAGGGCGAAGTCGTATTTCACAGGATCTTCGGGGCATATTTTCTTGAATGCCTCCGTTATCTCAAGCGCCGATTTAAGGTCGGCCTGGTTACGTTTTGTGAACTTTAGTCCTTTGCATGCTTTCCACATGTGTGTGTCGAGAGGAATCAGAAGTTTTGATGGTGAAAGATTTTCCCAGCCGCCCGGATCAACTTCGTCTTTCCGGATCATCCATCTCAGGTAGAGGTTCAGTCTTTTGCAGGCGCTTCCCCTTGACGGGAGAGTGAGCAGATAACTTTTGTGAGGTGCAGGGAGAATTTTTTTCACTGTGAACTCTATTGCGCCCAGAATATTGGGATCTTCATGGCGATAACCGGAGAGGAAACAGTTTTCGAGCGAGCCGAATTCATTTATCACAGACTTGATCCCCAGAAAAAATTCCGCAATGTCATCTCCCCGCACGAATCGGTATTTGAAATTCTGGAATATGGAATGGAAATCCTTTCTGGAGTAATTCGTGATGAAACCGTATGGGGACTTCTGTGTTTTTTCCAGGACTGTATTAACGCTCTTGAGGATTTGCTTGATATTACCGAAAGCCAGCGATGCGGCAATCAAGCCAGCAATCTCCCTGTCTTTCACATCCGGATAATCATAGAGGAACTGCAAAGGATCTGGAGAGACAAAATCTCTTTTGTTGAATTCAGAATACAACTTTTCAAATCGTACCTTGTAAATATCCACTGAATTTTATCCTAAGTAAGTGAATATTTATATCTTATAAAATGCAAATTGCCGCATTTTATTCTTAGGCTTGCTTGGAGAACTGGTCTTTCCCAAGTCCGCATTCGGGGCATACCCAGTCTTCCGGTACTTTCTCGAAAGGTGTGCCCGGTTGGACTCCGTTGTCGGGATCTCCCTTTGCGGGGTCATAGACGTAGCCACATGCATCACAAACATATTTCTGCATTTGTTCTCTCCTTTTTGATTTAGATCCTGACCGGCTCGCCGGAACTAAGACCATATTTATTCCCGCTAAACACGTCAAATACGCGAAAAGCACAATTATTTTTTCATCAGCCGCATTTTTCGTTCAATCGGCGTCCGGCTTCGAGACCGAGATCCCTGCATTTCAGGAGGGCACTTTCGTCTGGAACATATTTTACACTTATTCCTTCGGAAACAAGTTCGATCCCCATGCCTTTCATAAATTCTCCAAGCTGGGGGACCGATTCGCCGCTCCATCCGAATGATCCGAAGGCCGCTCCGATCTTGTTTTTAGGTTTCAATCCCTTCAGATAGCAGAGGATGTCGGCAATGGTCGGGAAGATGTTGTTGTTCATGGTAGGGGAACCGACGAAGACTGCGCCGGAGTTCATCACCTCGGTGACGGCATCGCTCCTGTGCGATGCTGTCATGGGGTAGAGCCTGACAGGCACGCCTGCAACTCTGAGTCCCTCGGCGATCGCGTCGGCCATCATTGCTGTGCTGTTCCACATCGTGTCATAAATTATTACTGCGCGCCTCTGTGGTTTCTGCTGAGCCCATTTTTCATAGAGCCCGAGTATGTCGCCAATATGTTTCCTCCACACCGGGCCGTGATCGGGTGCGAGGTATTTAACCTTGAGGTTCAAGGACTTGTATAGGTCTACGCACTTGGTGATCAGATCAGAAAATGGAAGAAGTATGTTGGCATAGTATTTGGCCGCCTCCTGTTCGAGAATTGCATAGTCGTTCTCGTCGTCGAAGAGTTCTGATGACGCCAGATGCATTCCAAATCCGTCCTGCGAAAAGAGTATTTCCTCGCCGTGCAGATAGGAGAACATGCTGTCAGGCCAGTGCAGCATTTTCGTCTCGATAAATGAGACATCCATGTTCCCGAGGCTTATCTTGTCACCCGTCTTGACCGGGACGAGCGGTCCGATGTCTCCGAAATGCGCCCTGAGCGCCTTTGCACCATTGACCGAGACGAAGACTTTCTCCGGCCTGGTCTTTTCGATGATGTATGGCAGTGCACCCGAATGGTCCATCTCAGAGTGATTCGAGATGATATAATCAATTTTCTCTGGTGGTATGACCGATGAGATTCTCGACAGGAGTTCTTCCCTGAAAGGATATTTTACGGTGTCCACAAGGGTGATTTTGTCCGCGATCACAAGATAGGCGTTGTATGATGTTCCCCGTTGTGTCGAATATCCGTGGAAGTTCCTGATAGTCCAGTCCATGGCGCCTGTCCAGAACACCTTTTCTGTAATTTTCTGAGCCTGTGCTGTTTTCATAATATCCGTTCTCTTTCTGTTATTTTTTAAGATTGGTTCTTGCCGCGGCGAGTTCCCTGCTGAGGATTGCGATGTGGCACATTTCCTCCTTTATGAGATAGTCCACTTAACCGGCTCCGGCTTCGCCGAGACTAATGTAGCCGCCTCCATCTTGGAGGCGAATGCACGGCCAACATGGCCGTGGCTACAAATTTTCAACCATTCCGACCCAATACAATTTTCTATACGTTCAAGTCAGGCGACTGCCCCGGGAGTAAGCCCACCCATCGGTATCGGAGGCATTACAAATGCTCTCACCGCAAGATCCTTGTCGATCATGAAAAGCGCTCCGCTTGCTTTCTCGGCCATCTTGAGCTGGCCTATGATTTCAAGCGCATTTGCCTCTTCCTCGACCTGTTCGCTCACATACCACTGGATGAAATTAGAAAGAGCGAAATCCTTTTCGTCCGCCGCCATTGCGGCAATATTGTGTATCCTTTTCGTGACGATGCATTCGTGCTCGTAGGCGTTCTGAAACGCTGCCAGAGGCGACTTCCAGGAGAGCGGCGGTGCCGGAATCTGGTGGAGCGCAACTTTGCCTCCCCTCTGTATCAGATAGTTGTACATTCCGGTTCCGTGGCAAAGCTCCTCCTGGGTCTGTACGTGCATCCAGTTCGCGAAGCCCATAAGCCCCTCGGACTTGAAATGCGCCACCATGGAAAAATAAATGTAAGCCGAATAATATTCGAAATTCAACTGGTCGTTGAGTACTTTCTCTAATTTCTTGGAAATCATTTTCAAGCCCTCCATAAACCGTGGATGTTGCAGTATGATCTGACGACAAGTCCCGGCTGTTCCGGAACATAAAACTCTGCCTCGGGTTTGACCCCGGGCTTGAGGTTTTTCCTGTTGACATAATCCCCGTTTATGACCTCGATCCACTGGATGTAGTGCTCCTCAGTCATTGGGTGTTCCACGGAGCCCACGACGATCTTGATGCCAGCCTTGCCCTTCTGGATCACCGGAACGTGTTTTTCCTTTCCTGTGTCCGCGGTCTTTTCCGCGAGCAGTTCCACGGGTTCCCCGCAACAGGTCAGTTCACAGCAGCATCCCTCGGTCAGAGCTTCAAGAGTGAGACCTGCTTTTCCACATTTCAAGATTTGATTTCTGGTCGCCATTTCATTCCTCCACATGTTGATGAGTTATAGATTAATTGGGTTATAGGTTATAGGTTATAGGTTATAGGTTATAGGTTATAGGTTATAGGTTATAGGTTATAGGTTATAGGTTATAGGTTAAATCCGCCGCGGCGGGCTTTCAACATTCAGCACTCAACGTCTAACATCGAATGAATTCATCGGTTGGATATTGACTATTCATGATTGGATATTCGTTTTTTCCCTATTTAAATATCCAATGATCAACATCCAATTTCCAAGTAAATACAATTTCCTATACGATAAATTTATAGTCAGGCAATGAGTGTCTCGTACTACCAATTCTTCGACATGACTTCGAAATACCCCTGCGGGTGTCCGCAGGCCGGGCATTTTTTGGGAGCCTCTGGCGACTCGCTTACATAGCCGCACTTCCGGCACTGCCAGACAGTCTTAGACGGCTTTTTAAAGGCAGTGTTATTTTCGAGATTTTCGAGAAGTCCAAGGTATCTTTTCTCGTGCGCATTTTCCGCCACCGAAATGGACCTGAATGCCGCCGCAACTTGCGGAAAGCCCTCTTCTTCCGCGATTTTCGCGAATCCAGGATAAAGATCTGTCCACTCATGATGTTCGCCAGCCGCTGCAGCCTTGAGATTCTCGATCGTCGAACCAATGATGCCTGCTGGATAGCTCGCCGTTATCTCGAGATCTCCTCCCTCCAGAAACTTGAAGTAGTTCTTCGCGTGGATCCTCTCCTGTTCTGCGGTGACATCAAAGATCCATGCGATCTGTTCGTATCCTTCGTTAGCCGCGATTTTCGCAGAATACGAATATCTGTTGCGCGCCTGCGATTCCCCTGCAAATGACTTTAAAAGATTTTTTTCAGTCCTGCTACCCTTTATGCTTTTAGACATAACTCTTCCTTTCTTTAAAATTAATCACTGTTTACAATTGATGCAAGTTCCAAAAAATTCCAGGTTGCAACCAATAAAAGATTCCTCTTCGCATACTTTTTTCAGGACTTCCCCTATCCTCGAGACTCCATTCCCAAAATAGTCGCATACTTTTCCACAGGCGTTACATCTCATATGATAGTGATCCGATGTGTCTCCGTCGAATCTTTTCTGCGAGCCGGCGCATTCCAGCTTCCTTATCATTCCTGTTGAAGAGAGAGCCTCGAGATTCCTGTAGACCGATCCGAGGCTTACTTTCGGCAGTTTCTTCCTTAGAATGACGAAAAACTCGTCTGCGGTCGGATGAGATTTGAGCTTTTTAAGCTCGTCCAAAAGGATTTTCCTCTGCATTGTTATCTTCATTTTCTTCCCTCCTTTTGTGATAATGATTATTATTGTTGAGCAAATCTAATGCAATTATGAAGACATGTCAAGGGAGTCAACGATTTTTTCCGGTTTTTTTGTCTACTGGGCGTTTCCGCTGTAATTTCTTATAACCTTGTTGAGCATATTCCTTGAGTCCTTGAGTGCGGAACTGAAGCAGACCTTTGCCTTGGTCTTGTTGCCATCCTTCAGATATTTCTCCGCAAGCATCCAGTAGAAGATTGGCTCGTCCTCGTAGGGTATCTTGGAGGCAAATTCCCGAAGAGCATCAGGCGGGAGTTTGTCGAGCCAAAAAGAGGCTATCAGCTCGACGGCCTTATCGCCGGACTTTTTGCTTTTCTCGACAAGTAGCCCGGCGTTCTCCTTCCATCCTTGCACGTCTTTTTTCCAGCAGAGAAAGACCTTCCAGAAATCTGGGAAATCCTCTGGTGGAGTTGTAAGATTGAGCACTTCATTCTCCCTGTTCTTGCTCAGTAGATACAGTATGTAGACATTCCTTGCCTGTCCGGGGAATCCGTCGACGAAATCAGCATCGGAGAGATGTCCGTACATTAATTTGTTCTTGACTTCCGCAAATTTGTGTTGTTTCTTGAGCTTGGGGTTTGCCATGATCACCTTTAGATATTCTTCTGAAAGCTTGGGATCGTCAAGCCTTTGTGCGAGGGAAAGGAGTTCCATCATGCCCTTTTCGCCCATGGCATTTCTTTCTTTCAGGTAATCCTCATAGTCCTTTACTGCGGGTTCTCCCTCACTCTTGTACAATCTTGAAAGATCGAGCAGGAACCTCGCCTCCAGGTTGTACTTGTCGATCTCTGATGCTTTTGAGAAAGCTTCGACTGCTGAGTCCCAGTTTCTCTCGTGCATGAAACACTTTCCCAACCCGAACCATGCAGCATCGAATAGCGGATTCTTCCTGAGTGCGTCCTGGAAATAATCTTTGGCCACGGAAGAGTTGCCGAGTGCCCTTCCGTACAGATATTCAGAAACTGCGTCCTTGTTCTTGTCATAGACAGATCTGAAAATCTCTGTCTTGAATTCCTCACTGTCAGTTCCCTTGAGCAGATCTTGAACGGATCTCGAAAAATCGAGATCTTTGTAGTTTTTCTCCAGCATGGCCGGCAGACAAGTCTTAATTTTCTCCTTCATAGAGAGAGAAGTAAGGGTTTTTATATATGTGACGCATAAGTCGGCTGAGAAAGAACTAGGATCCGTCTCGGCAACAATATTCTCCACTTCCTTCTTCTTCCCATCCTTGAGAAGAAGTTCGGCAAGAAGAAGATTGCACTGCGATCTCTTCGGACCTGCCTTAAGAGATGAGACGGCATCCTTCATTATGTCTATCTTGTCCTCAAGTTTCGGAGTCAGGCGGATCGCCTCCCCGAGACTTGTGATGTCCTGGAACTTTTTCCCGGAGTACACATAAAGGGCGGAGGCGTCACGAGGGGAGGTCTTTTCCGAGAGTTTTGCGAAAATCTTGAGGTGACGAGCACTGAGCTCGGTACGCTGGCACTTCTTGAATTCCACCAGCGCCTCGTCAGGCTTATCTCTCAGATACAGGTTTTCCGCTATGTTCGGGAGTACTGCCGTGATGTCCTGGAACTTTTTTTTCACCTCCTCGATGAATGTGCCAGCCTCATCAAACTTGCCTAAAGCGTTGAGCAGTTCTATCTTGACAATGTATGACTGTATGTTCGTGGAACCTGCCTGGATTGACTCGTCAACGGATTTCAGGGCGGCTTCTTTTTCCCCCATTCCGTAAAGACACTGGCCAATCAGGAGAAGCAGATCGGCCTTCTTGACCGTCTTAGGCTGTATTTCCCTATATATGTCGAGCGCCTCCTTGAATTTCTTCTCGCTGTAAAGGAGCTTGGCCGACTCGAACTTAGCTTTTATTTCATCGCTGTCCTCTGTAACAGCAGGAGGGGGTGCCTGGGGGTTCGCCTTTGTGTCTCCACTTCCTGGCTTGTTGGCAGTCTGGCTCGCGGGTTTGGGCTTGACAGCCTGCACTGGAGGTGGGGCTTCCTTCTTGTTGAGCACAAACAATATCGGGACTAAAGCTATCAAGGCGACAAATACGAATGCGGCCGCCGCCCCTCCGATCAGAAGCATCTTGTTGCTTTTCCAGCTTTTCTGAGCAAATATTTTGGAAAACCAAAGCTTTTTTGCGGAGGTCTCCCCGATCTCTGTCTTCTTGAGTTCCTCATCTGAAAAGCTGGTTATCTCATTCTTGTCATTCTGAGCAGTGCCCTTCGCTGGGCTATCGGTAAGCATCCTCTCGAAAAGGGCGAGAGAGCTGTCCTCCGGGGTATTTCCTCCTGGATTTCTGTCCTGGTCTGATGAAGTGCCCGGAAGAGCATCAAATGAAAATTCATCCTGCTTTTTTCCCCCGCCAAGGACGGGGATGTCTTCAAATGAGAAATCGCTGTTCTTTTTTTCTTCGGGGTTCATAGCAGGAAAATCTACCCTTCCTTTTTCAATCTTGTTTCAGATTAGGAGAAAGACTCTCCAACACCTCTGACCCGCTTAAATATACATAAATATTGAATTTTTAAAATATTATCTTGATAAATATCCTTGAAAATCTATTTTTGTAAAATAATGTACGATTGATTTATTCAAAAACATGGGAGAAGAAGAATGACAAAAAGAGACTTTGTGGTGAAAATTGCAAAAGAAGTGGGACTGACACAGAACCATGTCGCCGTAGTTATCCAAAAAAACTTGGACTACATCTCGAACGAACTCGCCGCCGGGAAAACTATCGAGCTTAGGAATTTTGGTGTTTTCGAAGTCAAGATTAGGAAAAGCCGCGTTGGCCGCAATCCCAACAAGCCCAAGGATGAAGTCGTAATTCCTGAGAGGGCTGTTGTCAAATTCAGGGCTGGCAAGGAACTGAAGGACAGGGTAGAACAGCTCAAGAAAAAGTCGAAATCCAAGGCGAAACCGTAGAAGAGTGTTGTCGCCAAAAAGAGACGTAAATAATCTGCTGACAGGTTTCAAGGCGCAAAATGACAAATTTCGCCCCTCCACCCGGTACCTCAGACATCATGCCTGAAGAAATCGGGATCTGGCATTTTATGGAGAATGCCGCCCATAAGGTTTTCCGCTTGTACGGCTATGGAGAAATCCGGACGCCCGTCCTAGAATTCACTGAGGTTTTTATCCATGGCCTTGGTTCCGAAACAGATGTCGTCCGCAAGGAAATGTACACATTAAAAGACAGGGGGGGCAGAGATCTTACGCTTAGACCCGAGGGGACGGCTGGAATCATCAGGGCGCTCTGCGCGACAGACATTTTTGCCGGGAGCGACAAAAAGGTCTACTACATGGGGCCCATGTTCAGAGGTGAACGGCCTGCCGCTGGCAGGAAAAGACAGTTCCACCAGATAGGAGTTGAAAATGCTGGAAGAATCCTTCCAGAATTTGATGCCGAATGCATCTTCATGTTCATGCATTATTTGCAGGAAGTAGGAATAGAGGGGCATTCGCTCCTGATGAGCACGAGGGCGACACCCGAAGATAGAAAACCTGCAGAAAAAGCACTCAACGAATATTTTTCATCCCATATATCGGAAATGTGCGAGGATTGCAAGACAAGACTCGAGAGAAATATCTGGAGAATCCTTGACTGTAAAAATCCACAGTGCGCTCCGTTCATCAGCGAGACTCCGGACATGCTCGGCTATTTTGGCGACGATAGCAGAAGACATTTCGAAAAAGTTTGCTCCCTGCTTGACAGGATGAATGTCAAATACAAAGTTGAGCCGCGGCTCGTAAGAGGCCTCGACTATTATGTCCATACGGTCTTCGAAGTCACACACCCTGGACTCGGAGCTCAGAATGCCCTTGCAGGAGGGGGAAGATACAGAATCAGACCTTCAGGGGCGAAAAAGGAAGTGGAAGGCATTGGTTTCGCGGCGGGGATGGAACGCCTGGTCATGGCGCTTCAGAACCATGGCACCCACACTCAGGAAGCACCGTTCGCATATGTTGCTCCGCTATGCGCGGAAGCTGTTCTTCCCTGCTTGGAGACTGCAAAGGGGCTTAGGCTGGCAAATCTCTCTACCGTCGCAGAATACGACCCGAGGAGCCTCAAGTCGGCACTGAGGGCCGCAGGCCGGATTTCCGCGAAATTCGCAATTGTAGCTGGGGAAAATGAACTCGAAAAATCGTCATTTCTATGCAAGGACATGAAAAGCGGAACACAGAAGGAGTTTTCCATGTCAGAAATTGTCGCGCAGCTA
Organism: uncultured Lentisphaerota bacterium; assembly: GCA_903872565.1. Taxonomy (GTDB): domain Bacteria; phylum Verrucomicrobiota; class Lentisphaeria; order Victivallales; family GWF2-50-93; genus CAIQLG01. The sequence continues at coordinate 22,613 of CAIQLG010000235.1, forward strand.
ATTTCGCAAATCTGAATTGAAGAATTTGATTTAAAGTACTGGCGGGGGATATTAAGTTTGTAATTTCCGATTCTGTTTCAGATATCGTGGCAAGCTTTAAAATATAGCAAAGGAGACCTATGTCCTGGAAAATTAGTTGTGCAATATTCTTGACGTGCATTTTTTTGCTGCAAGGCTGTTTCAGCTCCAAGCACGAGATTGAGGTCAAGCCAATCGAAGTCAAACCGATGACCATAAATATCAATGTGAAGATCGAGGAGGAGCTCAAGAAGGAGTTTAGCCAGACGGACAAAATAGCGAAAAAGATTTCCGACGAGGAGGCCGAGGAGGCCCTCATGAAATACATGGAAAAAAATAATGCTGAAAAGGAGAATTGAATTGAAAACCATCTTGATCGTTGTGGCGGGAATCTTTATTTTTGGACTTTCAGCAAGTGCCGCAGGCACCAAAATGGGTGAAAAGGACAGGCTTGCAATCGTCAAGGCTCTGAAGAACAAGGGAAATGTAGGGGAAAACAGCAAGGGGCTGCTCGAATTCAGGAACGATGACAAAAAGGCGGAGGAAGTGATTAAAGAGGAGAACTCGGCCAGACTTGCGAAATACAAGGATATCGCAGAAAAGACCGGCACAACTCCGGAGAAAGTCGGAGAGCAAAGAGCGAACCAGATCCTTCAGGAGGATCCGTCGGGAACCTGGCACCAAGCCTCGGACGGGAAATGGTCCCAGAAAAAATGACAGCAAGCAGCGGAACCTGAAAAGTGACCTTCGACACTAAAAGGAAAAATCTCCCTTTCAAGGAATTGTTCCTCATATGCGCCTTCTATTTGATACTGCTCCTCTGCGCATTGATCTTGCCACAAATATCCTTGAAATCATGGTCGGGACTGACTTTCTGTAATTCGATTGACATGTCGATGCTGGAGTGGACAGGGGCATTCCTCAAGGTTTTCATGTTTCTGCTTCTCCTCGAGTATTTTAGAGACACTCTTTACTCAATATACGCAGTCCTGGCCTTTTCCTTCCTCATAATGGGGGTGCTGGACTTCTCATATGCCATCAACCTCCCAGGTACAGAAAAAGCTGAATGGCTCAAGATCTTGTCGTTCCTATCTGGCTCAACCTACTTCCTTGTCGGCCTCCTGTTCTTCAACAAGAAGAGCGAGAGATTCAGCTTCACCATATTGAAACTGATTTTCCCCTCCGTAATCGTACTGACACTGATGCTGTTCATCCCTATCTTTTCTTCCGCCATACTTCCGCCATCCCTTTCCCCTGACAGGCTCGAACTGACACCATTTTGCAGTTTTATATTGTGGATGGCAGGAGGAGTTTTCATCGTTTCTGGTCTCGCCTGGCTCAATCACTATAGGCGAAATCGCGACAGGCAAGTCCTCGTATTCTCCTTCGTAATATTCATTTTCGGGCTCGTATCGCTGATGCTGAGGACATCGAGGAGCTGGGATATACAATGGTGGATATCCCATATCGTCCCCGTGCTGACAGTCCTCGCCGCAGTCCTTTATCTGCTCGTCCTTGCAATACATCGTTCGCTCACATGGAGGCTCCTCTTCAGCCTGGGACTCGTATTCGGACTTACACTGCTTGTCACATCGGGGATCATGCAGAGCCTTCTCGAAAAGAACAACGAGCTGAACATCCGCAGGGCAGTTTATTCAAAACACCTGAAAATGATGATGGAGGAATCCCTCAAAATTCAATCCGTATCCCAACAGCTTCTTGCCATCGCAAAAAGCAGTGACAGCGGAATATTCTCATATGCTGAAAACCCGGATCCAATCATGCAGTTCAAGATCTTCTGCTTCATGAAAAAGGAGGCCGAATCCAATCCCCATGTTTCGGAATGCGGATTCTTCGATGGAAAATCGGTAATATCTTCAGGGGAAATCCCAGGCAGTTTCAAGAATGGCAAAATCATGATGCTCACCAAAATGCAGAAGGAATTCCAGAATTCGGTTTCGAACTCAGGAGAAATCAGATGGACGGCACCGGCCAAGATGGGAATACAGAAAAAATATTTCTCGATACTGGCAGTGCGGGAGAGATACTCCCCGGTCAGCAGAATAATATATATGATAGTTGATGTGACCGACATAAGCGAATCCTCGGTCATAAAAAACAAGTCGTCGCTCGTAAAAGGCGAAGGAAGAGTGATAATTGACAGGAAGACGGGAAAATTCGTAAAATTCAAGATGCATGACGGCAAACTGGAAAAGCCCTTTTCTGGATCCGGGAAGAAGGAGTATGATGATTTCTCGAAGCTCCTCATCTCATCCGTGATCGACACTTCATCCGAGGGAAAGGCGGTCTCATTGAGCTTCGGAGGCGATTCATATATACTCTTTTCGAACCTTATAAAGGAACCCAATTGGATCGTGGCCGACGTCATCAATGCGGGAACCGTCGCGGAAATATCCAAGAAAAGCAATCCCAAATATATTCTTTCAGCAGTCGGAATGATCGCTCTCCTGTTCGCATTTGCGGTACTTCTTATGCTCCTGAACTACCAGCTCGACAAGCCGTTGAAAATAATTCTCGCCGCCACAAAGAGACTTGATGCGGGAGATTTCTCGACGGGAATAAATTCCCCGCTTAAAAACGAACTCGGCGAACTCTCTGATTCCTTCGACAACATGGTGCACCACCTCCGCGAATCCTATGAAAACCTCGAAAAAAATATCAAGGAAAAAAGCGCCGCGCTGGACGAGGCCGAAAAGGCTGGACTGGCAAGAACCACATTCTTCACCAACCTCAGCCATGAATTGCGGACTCCATTGCACGGCATACTCAGCTTCTCAAGGCTCGGAGCCAACAGCAAAGGAAAAGATCCCGAAAAGCTGGCGAACTATTTCAATAGCATCAACGAAAGCGGAAACAGACTGCTCAAGATGATTGACGAAATGCTGGACATCGCAAAGATCAAGTCGGGACAAATGGACTTCTCATACTCCAAATCAAGCATCTATCTCATCATTATGCAGGTCTTCAGCGAACTCAGAGCCGCATTCGAGGAGAAAAATATCTCCTTCGTATGCGTCGAACCGGTCTTCAGCACCGAAGCCTGCGTGGACAGGGAGAAAATGTCCAGAGTGCTCAGGAACATAATCGGGAACTCGCTCAAATTCTCGCCCATGGGCTCCGATGTCACAGTCACTTTCCACAGGGACGACGAACACATCTCGTTCACAGTGTCCGACAGGGGGCCGGGAATACCGGAGAAGGACATCGAAGGCATATTCGAGGAATTCTTCCAGTCTGAACATGGCAAGAGCATCGGAGGCACTGGACTCGGCCTGGCAATCTGCCAGAATATCATAAACAACCACAATGGCATGATTTATGCTGGGAACAACCCCGCAGGCGGGGCTTTTTTCACGGTCAAAATCCCCCTCGAACAAAGGAAAATCAACCATGGATGAAAACAAGATCCTCATAGTGGACGACGACAAACTCAATGTCATCATCCTAGAGGAGATACTGAAGGGCAAATTCAAGCTCGCTACAGCCCACTCGGGAAAAGACGCCCTCGATGTCGCGGGGAAATTCAAGCCTGACATCGTCCTCCTCGACATAATGATGCCGGGAATGGACGGCTATGAAGTCTGCAGAAGACTCAAGGACAACCCCGCGCTCTCATTCGTAAAGATCATTCTCGTATCGGCAAAAAACATGCTCTCCGAAAGACTGCAGGGATATGATGCCGGAGCAGACGACTACATCGTCAAACCGTTCGAGCCGGAAGAGCTCCTCGCGAAAGTCAAGGTATTCCTGAGACTGAAATCCGCCGAGGAGATAAACAGGACCAAGGAGAACCTCCTCAACCTGTTCTCGCACGAGACAAGAACTCCGCTGAACGCCATCCTGGGTTTCGCGGCAATACTCCTCAACAGCAAGAACCTCAACAAACAGGAACTGGAAAGCGCAAACCACATCCTCGAATCGGGACAGGAACTCCTCGACTTCGTGAACAAGACGATACTTCTCAATGAGTTCAAGAAAGGAAACAAGAAAGCCAATCTGCAGAAATTGGACCTGACGGAAATCCTGAAAGCTTCGATCGCGGCCGCACAGAAAAACGCGGCGGACAAGAAACTCAAGCTGAAAAAAGTATTCCCGGACAATCAGGTCTTCGCCGAAGCCGACAGCGAACTCGTCTCCTTCTCGATCCAATGCCTCATAGACAACGCAATCAAGTTCTCCCCCGAAAACGGTTCCGTGGAAGTGTACATGACAGAGGACGGACAGAATATCATATTGGAAATAAGCGATGCAGGGCCCGGAATAGAAAAACACAGGCTCAGCAAGATATTCAGCGAATTCAACATCGAAGACATAGAACACCACGACAGAGGTCACGGCCTCAGCCTCTCGCTCGTGAAATATATAGCAGACCTCCATGGCGGACAGATAACGGCAGTGAACAACATCGGAAAGCCCGGATGCACATTCCACTTTTTACTGCCAAAATAATATGAAAAAAAGTCGCCAGGCTTTTTGTAAAATCTTTCCCGCGATATATCTTTACTCCATTGAAGATGCGAAACCCGCTTCCTCAACATCATTTTTCTCACGGGCGTATAGCTCAGT
>CAIQLG010000236.1 GCA_903872565.1 uncultured Lentisphaerota bacterium
AAACTTTTACAAAGTTCAAACAAGCGATTATGGAATGTCTTGAGAATCAAACAAAGGAGGTTCTCCATGATTTAGAAACATTGTTGACATGTAAATTCCAGAGTTTTAAAAATGTTAAAATCTTAAACTAATACAGTATAAATGAAATCAAAGGTTGGAAGCATGAGAAATCTGAAGGAAAAGATTGATGTAATATGTGTAGAAAGCTGTCCGGAAGCGGAAGAAGCGTGTCGGATTGCAATGTGTCGGACGGCTGAAATAATTCTCTCTTCCGGATGGGAGCAGTCTGAACTGCGTCTTTCATTCCTGAAATCGGAGAGTTCCGGTTTTTCCCTGGAAATCAGGGGGAATGACATAGTAATCCGCGCCGGCATGACACGCGAGTTCATTGCAGGTGTAGGAAGCCTTCTGAGCAGGATCAGGCTTGCATCGGACAGTTCAATGCGCCTTGCTGACGGCATCCACGAGGAGATCCCCGAACACCCGGATCGGATCCATTACATGCCAGGGCATTTTGGCAATTCGTTCGAAGTTGCCTGGCCTGGCGAGATGGAACGCTATTTCGAAGATCTTGCACTATGGGGTACAAGCGGCTATGGAGACTGGTTTGATCCGAACGACATGCCAGATCCCTATGCACCGCATGTCTTCTGTAGCTCCAGCATGTCCTTGTGGCAGAGGAAGAAGGAATTTCTCCGCATTGCAAAACGACTTGGGATGGATACGAGTCTCTGGTTGGCTCACAACGTAGGCTTTGTGGATCAGATGCGCCCGGAATGGACAGGAGTACGCAGCCATAAACATCGCGTTCAAGGACAGGTGCTTTGCGCATCCATCCCGGAGGCGCGCCGCGTCTGCCTGCAGAATCAGGAGAACTTGTTCAAGGATCTCGTCGCGTCGGGTGTTGTAATTGATCGTCTCAACTATGGGCCTTATGACGATGGCGGTTGCGCCTGCCCGAAATGCCAGCCATACTATCCAACATTCCTTAAGCTGATTGAGGAGATCCATGGCATTGCCCGCCGTTATTTTCCAAAGGTCACGATGGACCTGTGCGGATGGTGGGTCACAGACGAGGAGATGCGCCTGATCCGCGAATTCATCTCAGGACCTGCGCGCGACTGGTTCCGTGCATTTCAGTTCAGCGCAACATACAATGTCTTCGAGCTGCCGGATTTGCGAAGCTCTCTTGGGAATCTTCCCCTCAGCACATTCTTCCACATCGGATTCTCTCGGGAGAACAAGGATGTCTATTTCAAGACGGGCATCCATTCCGCTCCACGGCGGATACAGTCCGTCATCCGCAGTTTTCGAGCCCAGAGATGCCTGGGCTTCAACTCCTACAATGAAAGCTTTGGAGACCACTACAATGAGTTTCTCTGCAGCCGTATCGGCCGTGTTCCCGGCGCTGACATCAAGGCGTTGACCGAGGACTATTGCCGTGAGATGTTTGCGCTACGCGGAAAAGATCTCATGGCGGCTGTTGATGTCCTGCTTGAAATGGAGGAGCTTGACAGCTCTAAGGCGGAGAAATGGCAGGTAGCTCTTGAGCGGATCCGTCCGCGTGTCCACACGCCTCCGCGCCAGCAGTGGGCGTTCGAGCATTTCCGGCACAAGGCTGGTCTCATGGTTCTTGACCACAAGATAGGGACTGGCAACGAGTGGAAAACAAAAGATGACGTAGCTCCAGTCCTGCCTCTGATCCTGGAACGTTTCGCCCTGCAGGAGATATTGTGGCGGGATGTCTACGGACTGGGTGTGCTGCGCCACGCCTTCATCCCGGAACGCATGTCCGCTCCATGGTACAATAATTACATCATGGTGTATCCGGAGAACACCGGAAACATCCATCCCGGCGCCACGATCAGCAAAAACGCATGAAACCGGTGACCCCGGTGAGGAGATTTTGACATGAAGAATGTAAGAAAAGAATTCGAGCACGCCTTATCAGGAGCTAGAATTGAACAGCCTGTCTATGCAGTCTATGACTGGTTTGTTAAAAACAGGCCTGCGGTGGAATGGGAAAGTCTCTTCAGGCTCGGCCTGGGGCAGATCAACCATGCAAACCTTGTCAGGCATGAGCATCCCAACTTCAAGCTCGTTGAAACAAAATCCGGGCAGGACGGCCAAGTCCGCCGTGATGTCCGCATGATAACCGACAGGGGAGAGCTTCACGAATGGTATCTTGGCGAATGGAAGCAGGAGCATTTCATAAAGACCGCCGAAGATTACCGCATCATGCTGCGGGCTCTTGAGGGTGTCAAGGTTTTTGCGGATGAAAAGCCTTTCCTGGAATCCGAATCAGTGCTTGGTGACGGTGGAATTACGGTCGGCCAGATAGGAGGCCTCGGGTCAGGACGCACCCCGCTGATGGTATTGCAGATAGACTGGGTGGGACTCGAACAATTTTCCATCGACCTGGCCGATGAGTCGCCGGAACTGTTTGAACTCCTTGAACTGATGACGGAAATAAAGCTGGAGGAAATCAGGCAGGCAGTCAGGACTCCGGCAAAGCAGATCAAGCTCTGGGAAAATCTTTCCATCGAAACCGTAGGCCATGTCCACTACAGGCATCACCTTGTTCCTCTGTACAAGAAGATCCTGGATATAATCGGTGCCGCAGGCAAAAAGCTCCAGGTCCATTATGATGGCAAGCTAAGAGTCATTTCAGATGACATCGCCATGATTGGTTTCGACGGCATCGATTCTTTCACGGAAGCGCCCGAGGGGGATATGGCTGTCCGCGAGGCCAGGGAAGCATGGCCGGACAAATTCCTCTGGATCAACCCGAACCTTAACCTGTATCTTATGCCGGAGAGGGAATTGTCGGACAATATCATCAGGCTTGTCAAGGATGCAGGCGGCAGGCGCTTCTGCCTGATGATCAGCGAGGACGTTCCGTGCAACTGGCAGAAAAGCATTCCAACGGTTCTCAGATTGCTCTCAGCCAAATAATTTTTAAGAATAAAAAAAGGGTAAGAAGATGAAGACAGTGAAATTCGGAATAATAGGGGCAGGTTTGATGGGCCGCGAGTTTGCCAGTTCATGTGCACGCTGGTGCCATCTCACAGAGATGAAGGCCAGGCCTGTTCTGGTCTCAGTCTGCGACAAGAATCCGGAACTTTATAATTGGTACCGCGACAATTTCCCTTCCATAAAGCAGATTACCGACGATCACAAGGCATTGCTGGCCAATCCTGATGTCGAGGCGGTCTACTGTGCAGTGCCGCACAGTCTTCATGAGCAGATATACTGCGACATCATCAAATCCGGGAAGCATCTTCTCGGTGAGAAACCGTTCGGCATTGATAAGAAGGCCAATGACACAATCAACGAATGTATCAGGCAGCACCCTAATGTATTTGTACGCTGCAGTTCGGAATTTCCATTCTTCCCCCCGATGCAGAAGATTGGAGAAATGATCGAGGCAAACGCATTCGGGGCGATTTTGGAAGTCAATTCCGGATTTCTCCATTCATCCGACCTCAATCCGGATAAGCCGATCAACTGGAAGCGTTTGGTCAAAATCAACGGAGAATATGGTTGCATGGGTGATCTGGGCATACATGCCTGCCATTTCCCGTTCAGGGCAGGCTGGCTTCCAAGGAATGTCCGTGCCATTCTTTCCAAGATGGTAAAACAGCGTCCGGACAAGGATGGAAAACTCGTTCCATGCGAGACATGGGACAATGCCACATTGCTCTGTGAAAGCATAGATCAGAATACAGGAAACAGCTTTCCGCTTACAATTAAGACCCAGCGGATTGCTCCAGGCGAAACGGACACATGGTATTTCGAGGTCAAGGGGATGAAAGGGTGCGGGCGCTGGTCCAGCAAGAATCCACGTCGGCTTGAGGTTCTGGAATATAAAGGAGGAATGCAGGCCTGGCAGCAGATCGACATGGGCTGGGAAGCGGCCTTCAAGGGGATTACCGGGGGGATTTTTGAGTTTGGATTTACAGACAGCATACTCCAGATGTGGGCTGCATATCTCTATGAGCTTACGGAAGGGAAGCCCAAGAGCCGTTTCGCCTCGTGTGTGACTCCGGAAGAGGCTGCATACAGCCACAGGCTGTTTACCGCGGCATTGAAAAGCCAGAGTAGTAGAGCTACGGTGGAAATATAGGGAGGATTCAGATGAGTAAAATTCTTATTGGCTGGTCGGAAATAGACACTACTCCGGAAGGAAAAGTGGATCTTAGTGGGCAGTATTACCACCGGATATCCAAAGGTATCCACTCTAGACTTTCCGCAACAGTGCTGGCGCTTGAATCAAACGCAGGGGAACAGGCTGTCATGGTCTCTCTGGATCTTGCAGGATTCCGTGCTGATTTCCAGGAAGAACTGCGCGCCATGCTGCGCCAGAATCTGCCGGAACTTGATGTGTCAAGAGTTTTTCTTAACGTCATCCACACCCATAATTCTCCTGCCGTTGATCCGATAACAGGAATCGGCTGGCTGGCGGAACTGCCTGGAGTTTTGCCGGTTGCGGTATACAGAAGTTTCCTGCTGGAAAAGCTCAGGATTGCTGTGATTGCGGCCTGGCGCAACCGCAAACCGGGAGCCATTTCCAATACGCTGGGTTTCGCCAGGGTTGGACATTGCCGCCGTGCTGTCTATGCCGATGGCACTGCGGAAATGTACGGGAATACCGCCCGGAAAGATTTCATCGGCATGGAAGGCGGAGAAGATTCGGGCGTTGACATGTTTTTCACCTTTGATGAAAAAAGCAAGCCGACCGGAGTGATCCTCAACTTGGCATGCCCGTCACAGGTCATGGAGTCAACATACAAAATTTCATCCGACTTCATGGGTGAGGCGAGGCAGTTACTCAAAAAACGATTCGGGGATAAATTCAAAACCCTGGGACAGATAAGCGCTGCCGGCTGTCAGTCCCCCCGCGATCTGACAAGAAACTACAAGGGGGAAACGGACTTCTGGCATGAGGACGGCGTTGAGGAAATAGGGCACAGGCTTCTGGCCGCTGTTGAAAATTCGCTTCCACAGGCTAGGGCGGGAATTGATTCTTCGCCTATCATGAACCACAGCGTCAAAAATATTTCCCTTCCACGCCGGCAGGCATCAAAAAAGGAATTCATGCTTGCCAGGAAGGCGCTGGAGGAGCTCGAAGCCGTGATGCCAGAGGAAAAGGCATATGAGGATTTCTGCGGAAAGGTAAAACTCAATGAAAAGATTGCCAGCCGTCCAGGTCCTTATGACAGCAAGCTCCATCATTTCGTTCTCATCCAGAATGCAAAGGCGGTGATCTCCAGATATCATGAACAGGATAAGATCCCGGAACTAGAGATGGAACTACATGTGTTACGCCTCGGAGATGCCGTATTTGTCACCAATCCATTTGAACTTTATCTGGATTTCGGACATCAGATTAAGGCGAGAAGCGTTGCCGGACAGACTTTCATTGTCCAGCTCAGCGGTGACACCGGAGGTTACCTGCCGAGTGTACGCGCCGAACAGCTTGGCGGCTATGGGGGACTGATCATAAACGGCAAAGTCGGTTCAGAAGGCGGAAAAATTCTCGTGGACAAAACGCTGGGAGAAATAAAAAAGTTATGGAAATAAAAACAATCTCGTCATAGACAGCGGAAGGGTGCCGATTTGGATAAATGTTGAGGAAGGGGTGAAGTTGCGCCGTATCGGAGGCATGACTTTTTCAAACATCAGGATAAATTCCAGTCAGCCGTGCAGGCTGGAAGGTTCATCCGAGACAATCATCGAGGATATTCTTTTTTCAGAAATAAAATGCCGTCAGGCCTTTGTCGTGAATAATTGCCGTAAAATATCATTAAACCAAATAGAGATTGACAATGCGTAAAATCAAAGCTGGATTTGTCGGGTTCGGAGAGGTCAATACACCAAAAGACTTCATCGTTGGCCGCTGTGCCGAGGCGGTGAAAATCCTGGAGAAAAAAGGACTGGAACTGTTCGTGACCGCGCCGGTATGCGACGATCCGCATGGAAAGGCGGCGGCACGGGCCGTGCGTGAACTCGCAAAAAACGATTTTGACCTGCTAATCGTGTGCATTGCCGGCTGGATTCCATCATGGGCGGTGTTCAGCGTGATCGAGCCGTTCAAGCACAAGCCGATGATCCTTTGGGGGCTGAGCGGCTGGAAGGACGGAGACCGCTTCATAACGACAGCCGACCAGGCTGGAACAACCGCATTGCGCAAGCCGATGGAAGATATGGGCTACAAATTCAAATATGTGGTGACTTACCGTGGACAGAAGCCGAGGGTTGATGAAATCCTGTCATACGCAGGTGCGGCCCGCGCCGCTTCACTGCTTAGGACAGCAAAAATAGGGATGGCCGGATACCGGGACATGCGGCTATACGGGACACTGTACGACGGAGTCTCCCTAAAAGCTTGCATAGGGACCGAAATAGAGCATTTTGAACTACTTGAAATCGCCCAGCTCATGGAAAAGGCCGATGTAAAGGAAATCAGTAAAATCGCATCGTCCCTGAAAAACCGCTGGAAATTTCTGAAGGAGCCTAAGGCCGGCACAATTGAGAACTCCGTAAGGCTTTTCCTTGCTTTAAAAAAGAAAATCCAGGATCGCAATTACCAGGCTCTCTCGTTCAATGACGTGGACGGCATCAAAAGGCTCCTGAAATTCGCCCCGGCAGGGTGCATGACTCTCCTGCATGACGAGCTTGACATCTGCTCCGTCCCGGAAAATGACAGTCTTGGTGCCGTGACGCAGATAATCGTCAAGTATCTCACCGGCCAGGTTGCGGCATATCTTGAATTCTATGAATTCCTGGAAGACGGAGCCTTGCTTGGCGTGCCCGATTATGTGCCATCTGAGATCGTCGATGGCAAAGTAACCGTAATGCCAAATGCGTTCGGAGATTTCGGCGAAGGCCTTTTGAATGTCTCAAGGCTGAAGACTGGCAAGGTCACAATATGCCGACTGGGATATTCCAAGGGCGGATACGTCATGCATGTCATGACCGGAATGGCACGTACGCCAATCAAATGGGAGGAGGCTGGCTGGGCACCGCCCGCGCCTCAGCTCCCAAGCCTGGAAATAATTTTTGATGCACCAGTGGAGGATTTCATCCAGAAGGTGATGAGCCAGCACTATATCATTTCCTATGGAGACAACCGCACTGAGTTGGAAGGATTGTGTGCCATCCTCGGCATCCGAGTAATGTAATTAAAGCTTTTTGCATTGATTTGGATTTCATTGCTGACTGTTTCTTTGAATCATATTTTATATTTCCCAATTGACTCCATAATCCAAGAGCAGCAAAACATATCTGCGACCTTTGCAGAAGAATCGACAAGACTCGCAAGTTCATCATCCTGCAAGTTTATTTTTAAGGAGTTTAACTCCTTTTATAAGTTGCTGTCCGGTTTCCATGGAAAATGGATTTGACCGTGGTGTTGTCTCATATCCACCGCGGCCGTAATTCCATTCATTGGGTATATATCCACCGCTGATCCCGCGGGCTCCGGTACCATTAGCATGGGTGACCAATAGCGACGATTGAACGAGAAACGATCTTCATGTGTCTCAGCAGTGAACGATTTTCCATCGGATAGGCGATCTCCGCACTCTTCAAGTGCTTTTACCCCCTGTGCCACGGCAAAGCGGACATACTCGGGATCAAACCCAGGTTTTTCTCCTGATGATTACAGATTCCGAATTTGGGAAAGCATTTTGAAGAAATTTTCCGCTATCTTTTCCCTGTCAAAGAAATCTTCGACATACGTCCTACCTTCTGCTCCAAGCTCATCCCTATCCTTTTCTGCCAAATCCGCGAACTTCAGTATCGCATCCGCCGTACTTGACGGGTTTTCTGGCGGAACAACCATTGCACATCCGCTTTTCATCGCTATGTCAGCACCCTCTCCTTTTCCACAAAATATGAATGGAACACGGCACGACATGAGTTCGAACATCTTGGATGGCCGGGCACCCTCGAAGATGGGAATGTCCCTTAGAGGCACAAGAGCCAGATCAAACTGTGAGATGAGCTCCGGCATCTCGTCACGCCCCTCGGAAGCGAAGAACCCGACATTGGCCAGGTTTTTCTTTTTTGCGGATTCTGCAAGTTCGTCCTTTTCAGGGCCATCACCAAAAAATGCGAAAAAGATGTCTTTGCCTTGAAGTCTTTCCGCTGTATCAAGGATGCTTCCGAGAGCCTGGGATCGCCCGTGATTTCCGGCATAGCCAACGATTAGAGATTTTTCCGGAATTCCGTGTTTTGACCTGAAGTCCGGATACTTCGGGTGTCTTACGAATTTCTCCAAGTCCACTCCGTTCGGGAAAAGGACAGTCTTCGTGTCTGGGAGTCTCGACTTGACGGAAACGGCTATTCCCACTGTCTGACAGCTCACAAATGCGGATTCCCGATAGAGAAAAAGCTCGAAGAATTCCAGAATCTTGAAGATCTTACCTCTACAAATAATTCCGAGCTGGACAGCACTTTCCGGCCATAGGTCGCTTACGTTCATCACAAGCTTGGCGCCCTTGATCCCCGACAGAAAATATGCCGAAATGCCAAGGAAAAGCGGAGGACTTTCGCAGATTATGACATCCTGCTCTCCAACCTTCCAAACTCCAACAATAACAGATGACAGCACGAAAGAGAAATATGAAAGGAGTTGTTTCCCCACGCCTTTTGTTCTGAAGGCCGCTATCCAGGATCTTGTGACGGGAATACCGTCAATCTCTTCTGACACTGTGAACTTCCCAGTATAATCGTCGAAAACTTTTCCCGTCGGATAATTCGGCATGGAGGTCAGGACAGAGACTTGACATCCCAGTTTATCCAATCTCATGGCGAGATCGTGCAGTCGGTTCTGGGGAGCTCCATGCTCCGGAGGATAATACTGTGTCAAAATTAGAATTTTCATAGGACTTTTGCCATATCCATAATAAATTCTAATTAAGCTATATCACATTTCCCATAATTCAAAACATGGCAAAAATCAATTTAATGATATACTTTGAACCCAAGGGTTATCAAAGAATAAGTTCAGACTTCTTGATTCGTGGAAAAAGAGGTTGTATGGTTTTCAGCCGCCTGGGCATCGCACGGGGCGTTTACGGGTTGCATTCCTGGAGTGTCGATCCGGCAAGTAATCCGAAGGAAATGATCAG
>CAIQLG010000237.1 GCA_903872565.1 uncultured Lentisphaerota bacterium
AACGAAGACGAGAGCACATTCGATCAAGTTCACCTTGATCGAATTGCTCGTGGTGATTGCAATCATCTCCATCCTCATGGCGATGTTGCTGCCTGCACTTAAAAAAGCAAGGGACATTACAAAACAGATCAGCTGTCTCAACAATTTCAAGAATATCGGATATGCATGCACCATGTACGCTATGGATTATAACAGCTGGATGCCGTCGTCGCTCTGGCAACCGGGGGGGTGGCAAACCCGCTGGTTCGAGTGGTATAGCTCTCTGCCTGCGCTAGGATACATGAAGTCGAAAACTGGCTATCTCAGTACGGTTACATTCGGTGGTGTCAGATGCAATTACGCCTGCCCGTCGGTGTTGACGACTGAATACCCCACTTTCGCTAGCCCTGTTGACCCCACCATTTCTATGAATCACTATATTGCTAGTAACTCGCAGCTTAGGGGGCCAAGCTTCCCGAAGCCAGCCCGACTCTGCTATCTTGTGGACGGTTTCAGCTTTGTTTTGTGTGAGTTGGATTTGCAGCAAATGATGGACCGGATACGCTTTGATCACGTTGGAGCGGCGAATGTCCTGTATCTCGACATGCACGGCGATTTACGGCGACCCAGCTCGATGAGCCACACCACGTGGCGTACGCCGTTCTGGGTGGGAACTCCTTCCTACTGGTCGCAAACATCGGATTGAAAAGTGGAATAACCATTTGATTAAAGACAAGTAATTCCAATTAAAATGCAAATTGATTGTATGTAAAATGCCATTTATGAGCGTATTATGTCGCTTATTATAATATCAATTTGACATGGAATTGGAATAAGCTTTCAAATATAAGGAATCAATCATATGTCAACCGTAGACTATCCCATGCAAACGATGCCAGCGGCCACGCGCCGGCTGGGCGGCTTCAAAATACGAGTCGGCGATCCATTTATCATCGCCAGCCGTGAAGAGAATCCGGATGAAGGCAAATTCTGTCATCCGGGCCTCTGGAAGTCGCGCGACACGCTTTTTTTGAATTGGAACTTTGACCAGGACATGACCGATGGCCGTGTGGCCGACCGCCCCAACGGGCGGCTAAGCCGCGATGGGGGCCGTACCTGGCAACGGCAAACCGTGCTGGTGCCGGGCGGACTCAAGATCGTGACCAGCCCGAGTGAGATAACGTCCTATGATATTTATACTTTCGAAATTCCCGGCGCGACGGGCCGTTACCGCGTGCCGACCTGGCGGTCAATGGACAACGGGCAGTCCTGGGGCGACATGATCTGGACTGACCTGCAATATCCCGGCACGCGCGGCGTGGATATTTACGATCCGCCGGATGTCTATCGACGGCATGATACCTTGTACACCAAAGGCATGTACCCGGCCACGCCCCCGGCCTATCTGGAGGCGCTGTTTCAGAAGGCCGGCACGCGCAAGCGCGGGCGTGGATTCATCAGCATGACCGCCGATTCCAACGGCACGCTCTACGGGATTAGCGATTGCTCCCGTTATGTGCCCGGCGGAGAAAACATCAAGGACGAGCGCCTATTCTGGGAAAAGCTCGATTGGTTTCGGTATCCCATCCTCCTGCATACGTCAACCGACGGCGGCCGCACATGGACGTATGTCGGCGTGGTGGCGCACGATGAAAAACACCGGGTTGAACCAGGCGCTACCGATGTTTTTACCGAACCCTCGCTGGCCGTTTATCCGGACGGCGAGTGGGTCTGCGTCATGCGGACCGGTTCCTTCAAGCCGCTTTATCTGGTAAGGAGCCTTGACGCAGGCGCGACGTGGAGCGAGCCGGTTAAGCTGCCCATCCGCGGCATTACCCCGCACCTGGTGCCGTTGGCTGGCGACGTACTCGCGCTGGGCACTGGGCGACCCGATTGCACCGTGCATTTTTCCCTCGACCGCGGCAGAACATGGCCACTCAGTCAAACGCTTTTCAACTCGACGGGTTCCGTCCCTGACACGTACGCTAACAGCACGAGCAACATCCAATTAACTGTCATTGACGACCATACATTGCTCTATGTCCATGATGCCTCCCGGTATGACGCGAATGGCGAAAGTGATTGGCTCAAGAATTCCGGTTACGGTCGGATAATCGGGCGGCATATATCTGTGGAGAAAAGCCTGCGCGCCGCCTGCATCAGCCGACTGGCCGGAACTTGCAAGCCCTTGATAAAACTGGGACAACGGTTGATCCAAGACAGCACCGAAACCATCCCCGGTGCCGTGGCGCTTCAGCGCGACAGGAAGAAGCTCAAGCTGGACGGCAAACTGGATGACCCCTTTTGGGAAGGCTTGAAGACCTACACTTTGCGGCGCGGGGACACTGGCGGCTCTCCTGCCCCTGGCCTGGAAACGACCTTTCGGGTCGCCTGGGCCAACGACGCGCTCTATATCGGCATCGAGTGCCGGGAAAACGACATGCCGAACCTGAACATCGGGTCATCGGAGAATGGCGATCAGAAATTCTGGGACGGCGACAACATCGACCTCCTGATCCAGACACAGGCGCACACCTATTACCAAATCGCCATCGGCCCAACCGGGACCATGGTGGGCTTGGACCGGGAAAGCGGCATGAATATAAAGTGGTCACCGGGCGCCGAGGCGGCGGCGCAGAGGGGCAAAGACTTCTGGAGCATCGAATTGCGCCTTCCAATTGTCGACCCCAAGTCCGCAACTTTCGACCCGCTCAGTGGCATCGCGGGACAAAAACCCACCGACACCGACCCCTGGCATTTCAATCTTTGCCGCCAGCGTGCAAGAGGACGGGAACGGACATTCTACTTCTTTTCCAAGGTTGGTTCCGCATTGTTCCACGAGGTGGAGATGTTCGGCAGATTGGTTGTACGGTAATAACGAGTCATTATAACAAAAGGACATAACACATGAACACGAATGTATGGACAGAGCCAGGTGGAGAACTGCTCAAGGAAACCTTGCGCCAGGGGGCTCGCCTGTGGCATCAGTGGCATCAGCCGCCCACCCGGTTGGCGGATTGGAACCAACAACGCCAAACCCTGCGGCGGCGGCTCCTGGCCGCAGCCGGCGTGGCACTGGAATCGTCAGCATTGGACATCCGAGAGCATGGAACGATAGCGATGGACGGCTACCGGATCGTCAAACTTACGTACCAGAGTCGGGTGAATTTGCGCGTGACGGCTAATCTGTTTATTCCGGACGGCCTGGGACCGTTCCCGGCGGTGTTGAATGTTCACGGCCACTTCTCGCAGGGCAAAATCGCTGTCCAGGTCGCCGCCCGCGGGCATTTACTGGCGCAGGAGGGGTTTGTCGTCTTGAGCGTAGATGCGATCGGCGCGGGGGAACGGGGCACGGTCCCCGGCGCGTTCGATTCTCACGGGCACCCGGGCGTCCCGCTGTTCTCGGTCGGGGAAACGCTCCTTGGCGCCCAAGTATACGATAATATGCGCGCGATTGACTTGCTCGAGTCCCTCGACTACGTGGATGGCGCACGCATCGGTGTGACCGGCGCCAGCGGCGGCGGCAATCAGACGATGTGGATAGCCGCGCTGGACCCCCGGATCAAGGCCGCCGTCCCCGTGGTTTCCGTGGGCACGTTCGAATCGTATGTTACCAACATGAACTGCTGGTGTGAGACGCTCCCCGATGGCCTGAAAATCTCAGAGAGTTGGGGTGTTCTCGGCCTGATCGCGCCGAACCCCCTGCTGATCCTCACGGGGCAACGGGAACAACTGCCCGCATTCCTTCCCAAGGAAATGCTGCGCGCCTACGGCGATGCCCGGAAGATCTACGCCCTGTATGGCGCAGAAGAGAAGATCGCTTATCAGATCATTGACCTGCCGCACGGATACTTTCCCGAGATGCGACGTCACATGCTGGGCTGGTTCAAGCTCTGGCTGCAGGGCCGGGGAAACGGGTTGCCGTGCGCCATCGCGAAAGATCCAGAATTACCCGAAAAGGATTTGATGTGTTTCCCTGGAAAGACCCGGCCCCAGAACGTGAAATCATTGATCGCATACGTGTCGCTGCGGACGCAAGCACTTAAAAAGGAATGCCTGGCCCAGCCCAAGGTGGACAGGGAAAAGAAAATTCAGGAACTGCAACAGATGATTCGCTTGCCCGGGGGGCCCGATTACATCCGCTGCAGCGCGGTCGTGGCCGGCGAAGACGATGGCCGGCGAAACGCGAAGTTTACCGTCGAATCGGAGCCGGGAGTGCTCGTTCCTTGTGTACTCCTGTTTCCCGCCAAGGCCTATTCGTCTGTGGTCATCGCGGCGCATCCGGATGGAAAAGACGCGTGCCTCCGCCAGGCTGTGTCACAAAAGGTTTTAGCGGAAGGCAAGGCGCTGTGTCTTGTGGATCTGCGGGACATCGGCGAATCGCGCTGGTCGCATACGGACGATCAAATGTGTCTTTTCGCCGCCCGGGCCGCCCTTTGGCTGGGCAGAACCGTGATGGGCGACTGGGTCAAGGACTTGTCGGCGGTCCGCGCCGCGTTGCTTACGGTTGTCGGAACGAAACGCGTGGAACTGCTGGGTTTTGGCGACACGGGAATCCCAGGGCTCAGAGATGAGGATTCGCCCGCGCGGGCACGTGGTGCCGTGTTCGGAAACGGCGAGACCGCCCTCGTGGCCCTGGTTGCTGCCGCACTCGACAAGCGGTTTGGCGGAGTGACCGTTCACAACCTGTTGTCCACCTACGTCGTGAACGGAGCGCCGCCGGTTCAGCGGTACAATATCGTCGCGCCGGGCATGCTGCGATGGGGGGACGTGAGTCTTTTGGCGGCGTTGGTCCGATGCCCCCTGCACGTCGAATCGCTTGTTCATCCGTCGGGGAAATCGTTGTCGAAGCGTGGGGCGGCGGATTGGCAAAAGGAAGTCCGGCTCCAGTCTGCGACGCAGGGGCGCGGGCGGATGACTGCGAATTACTAGGGCTTACACAGCCGCGTCACAAAGGAATCAAAGGCATGTCAACCGTAACATTTCCAATGCAAACGATGCCGGCGGCCACGCGCCGCTTGGGTGGCTTCAGAATCCGAATCGGCGAGCCGTTTATCATCGCCAGCCGTGGAGGTCAAAGGACAACGGACAGTCCTGGGGCGACATGACATGGACAGAATTGGAATACCCCGGCACTCGCGGCGTGGATATTTACGATCCGCCGGATGTCCTTAAGCGCCTTGATCACGGCTACACCAACGGCATGTACCTGGCCGCGCCCCCGGCCTATCTGGAGGCGATGTTTCAGAAGGCCGGCACGCGCAAGCGCGGGTGTGGATTCCTAAGCATGACCGCCGATTCCAACGGCACGCTCTACGGGCTTAGCGAAGGATCCCGTTATGTTCCCGGCGGGGAAAACATCATGGACGAGCGCCTCTTCTGGGAAAAGCTCGATTGGTTTCGGTTCCCCATCCTACTGCATACGTCAACCGACGGCGGTCGCACATGGACGTATGCCGGCGTGGTGGCGCACGACGAAAAACACCGGGTCGAACCCGGCGCGACCGATGTTTTCTCGGAACCTTCACTGGCGGTCTATCCGGACGGCGAGTGGGTCTGCGTCATGCGGACCGGTTCCAGCAAGCCGCTTTATCTGGTCAGGAGCCTTGACGCAGGCGCGATGTGGAGCGAGCCGGTTAAACTGCCCATCCGCGGCATCACCCCTCACCTGGTGCCGTTACCCGGCGGCGTACTCGCCCTGGGCACCGGGCGGCCCGATTGCACCGTCCATTTTTCCCTCGACCGCGGCAGAACATGGCCACTCAGTCAAACGCTTTTCAACTCGACGGATTCTGTTCCGGACACGTACGCAAACAGCACGGCTAACATCCAATTAACGGCCATTGACGACCATACGCTGCTCTTTGTCCATGACGCCTTCCGGTGTGACGCGAATGGCGAAAGTGGCTGGCTCAAGTCCGCCGATTACGGACGGATCATCGGGCGGCATATCTTCGTGGAGAAAAGCATGCGCGCCGCCTGCATCAGCCGGCTGGCCGATGTTTGCAAGCCCTTGATAAAATGGGGCCAACGTTTGACCCAGAACACCACCGACACCATCCCCGAAGCCGTGGCACTTCAGCGCGACAAAAAGGATCTCAAGCTGGACGGCAAACTGGATGACCCGTTTTGGGAAGGCTTGAAGACCTATACGTTGCGGCGTGGGGACACCGGCGGGCCTCCTGCCCCTGGCTTGGAGACGACCTTTCGGGTCGCCTGGGCCAATGACGCGCTCTACATCGGCATTGAGTGCCGGGAAAACGACATGCCAAACCTGAACATCGGTGCCTCGGCAAATGGCGATCAGAAAATCTGGGAGGGCGACAGCATCGACCTCTTGATCCAGACCCAGGCGCACACCTATTACCAAATCGCCATCGGCCCGACCGGGGCCGTGGTGGGCATGGACCGGGAAAGCGGCATGAATACAAACTGGTCACCGGGCGCCGAGGCATCGGCGCAGAGGGGTAAAGACTTCTGGAGCGGCGATGGCTTCAGCGAACCCTCCCTGGTGATGTTTCCGGACGGCGAAATGCTCTGCGCCCTGCGCACGGGCCACGCTAAGCCGCTGTACTGTGTCCGCAGTTACGACCGTGGCCGCACCTGGACCCGGGCCGAATTCTTGTCGCCAAGATATATACATCCTATCTGCGGTGTACGTCCCACATTGGTGCTGCTCAAGAACGGCATCCTGGCGCTATGCACCGGCCGGCCCGACTGCACGGTTCATTTCTCGAGGGATCGTGGCCACACCTGGTTCCTGAGCGAAACATTATTCGCCACCATCCCGGGGATTAGCTGGGACGGGATTTATTCGGCGAGTTGGTGCAACAACAACATGATTGCGGTGGACGACAACACACTGCTCTATGTGCATGATGCCTTGCGCCCTGCCCCCTCTGCGCCCAACGCTTGGCTGCAGCACGCCGGCCATGGACTCATCATTGCTAGGAGGATACATGTAAATGTCTGATTCCAATTCCATGTCAAATTGATATTATAATAAGCGACATAATACGCTCATAAATGGCATTTTACATACAATCAATTTGCATTTTAATTGGAATGAGAACCCTGACGGGGGCACAAGGGGCGTGAAATAGAATTCAAGAACCAAGATGGCATCCACGATGCCGAATCAAATACTGAAAGGAATATATTATGATAACGAAGACTGAGTACGTGGCCGGAAGATGCAAACTGATCGTCGAGTTGGAGCGTATCGAGGTTCTCATCAAATCGGAGGATGAGGTGCTCAACTTTCCCCGTCTCATCCGGCTGGCGGACGAACGCCTGGTGCTGGCTTATGGTCGGGGGCAGCATGGCGGAAAAGAGAACGAGCGGCGGCTGGCGGCGCATTCCGAGGACTCGGGGAGATCTTGGCACGATTTCCCCCCTGATTCCCCATGGAGCGACAACCTGCAGACATCAGGGGTGCTCGGCTACCTGCGGGACGGGTCGATCGGCTATATCGATGTGTTCCCCGTCAATCAGCCGGACTACTATGAATTGCCGGTTCCTTGGTACAAATTCACACTGGACGATCCTGTCTGGCGGTATCGCCGGTTCGCCGCGGACGGGAAGCTGATTGATGATGCGAAGTTTCGCGTGAAAAACCTTCCCTGGAAAGCCGCCGCCTATTACTGCTACGGCGACCTGCTAGATTTCGGCAACGGTGAACTCTTCACTACTCTCGGTGCCCAGGTGCCGGAAGACATTCCTACCAAAGACAACATCATCCAAATCACCACGTTGTTTGTCCGTTCCACAGACAACGGCAAATCGTTTGAGTATGTCTCTCACATTCCGCCGTCGCGCGATGGGACACCGTTCGGACCCGAAGGCGTCAACGAACCGACGCTGGCGATACTGCCCGACGGCGAGCTGCTCTGCGTCATGCGCACCGGTGGCCGTGCCCCGCTCTATCAGGCGCGTTCGCGCGACCGGGGCCGGACGTGGAGTGTGCCGGAATCGACGGGCTGGCCGGCTGCCAAGCCGGATCTGCGGCTGTTGAGCAATGGGGTGCTTGCCTGCTCATCAGGACGCGGCGTCTACGGGCATCCTCAAGTGACCCATGTCATGTTCAGTCTCGACGGACGCGGGGAACACTGGGAGGCACCCTTCATTTTCCACACCGGGCCGGGCTGTTCCTACACCAGCAACATGGAAAAAGACGGTCGGCTCTACGTGGCCTACTCCGATTCATCGTTCGGCGGGGAGCTGAACGCTTACAACAGGCCTTTCCAGGCGATCAAATGGGCCGTGCTGAATGTCACGAAAACCGATGTGGGGCACAAGGGGCGTGTCTCGCCAAGTGGCAAGTCGAAGAAGTCCGCGAGATAAAGGAATCCATCGTATGTCAACCGTGGAAATCGGCCCGTCGCAGATCGTAGCCGCCAGGGATGACTCGCCGGACGAGGGAATTCATCAAATTCATTCGATGGTTGATGTTGAAAGTCCCGGCGTAGCCGGTTAAGTTCATGACGGACGTATCTCAGCAGGTGCTGCCGCCAGGCGGCAGACCTTGAACGACAGCAATGCCCTCTCTACGGGGGAAATAAAACAGGAAGAGAGAATCGAAAATGAAAAATGAAGATCTGCAAAATCTGGTTCAGAAGAAGATCCTGCTATTGGATGGCGCCACGGGAACCGAACTCCAGAAAGCCGGAATGCCACAGCAGGAGGCTCCGGAACTCTGGGTGCTGAAAAATCCCGAAACTCTCGCCGATGTCCAGAGAAAATATATAGACAGCGGGTCTCAAGTCATCTACACCTGCACTTTCGGCGCAAACAAGTTCAAGCTTGCAGAGTTCGGATTCAAAGGCTCATGCTCGGAAATCAACAGGAAACTTGCACAGATATCAAGAAAGGCGGCAGGCTCAAAAACCCTCGTTGCAGGAGCAATGGGACCTACTGGCCTCTTCATAGAACCGTTTGGCCAGCTACCATTCGAGGATGCCGTTTCGGCATTCAAGGAGCAGATAAAAGGCCTTGAAGACGGCGGCGCAGACCTGATCATCATTGAAACGATGATGGACATCCAGGAGGCGAGGGCCGCCCTGATAGCCGCGAAGGAAATATCCGGGCTCCCTGCAATCGTATCAATGACCTTCACCGAGGATGGCAGAACACTGACAGGGACATGCCCGTCCGCGGCAGTCGTAACACTCCAGAGCCTCGGCGCCGCCGCGGTCGGATGCAATTGTTCCATCGGCCCTGACGCCATGCTGAGACTCATCGAAATTATGGGCAAAGTCTCCGAAGTTCCACTTCTCGCGAAACCCAACGCCGGCCTCCCCAGGCTGATCAACGGGAAAACCGTATTTGAAATGTCTCCTGCGAAATTCGCATCGTTCGGCCCGGCATTCGTCAAGGCTGGATGCAGTCTACTCGGAGGATGTTGCGGTACTGCCCCGGATTTTATTTCGGAACTCAAAAATAAAATCTCGAAGATCTCGCGGCCCCCATTTAAACATGGCCCTAGCCGCGCATATCTGAGCAGTTCAAGAAAAACAGTGGAGATCGGAGCTGACTGCCCCATCGTCATCGTCGGGGAAAGAATCAATCCGACCGGGAAACAGCTTCTCAAGGACGAGCTTAAAACTTCCACCTTCAAGGAGTTAAGAAGACTGGCGTTGGAACAGAAGGACAAGGACGCCGACATCCTGGATGTGAACGTCGGGGCTCCGGGCGTCGACGAAAAGAAAACTCTTCCGGATGCCGTCTCGATACTTTCGCCTCTTGTGGACACCCCGCTCTGCCTCGACTCTTCCGACATCGTCGCCATCGAAAAAGCGCTCAGGATATACCCCGGCAGGGCTCTGATCAATTCCATTTCGTTCGAGAGCCGCAAAATCAGAAAGCTGCTTCCCGCGGCGGCAAAATATGGAGCAATGTTCATACTCCTTCCTCTTGGAGACGATGAAATACCGGAAACAGCCCAGAGAAGGAAAAAATATGTTGAAAGGATAATGAATGCCGCGGAGAAACATGGATTCAGAAAAAAAGATGTCATAATAGACGGACTGGTGATGGCTGTCTCATCGAACCAGTCAGCCGCCCACGAAACACTCGCGCTGGTGGAATGGGCCACTCAAAACTCGTTCAACACGATCCTCGGCCTGTCAAATGTATCCTTCGGACTGCCCGAAAGGAAATGGATCAATGCGGCGTTCCTGGCGATGGCGGCCGCGAAAGGACTGACCTGCGCCATAATGAACCCCACGAGCGAAGAACTCGCAAGCATCAGAACCGCCTGCGATGTGCTAACATTGAAAGACAAAGGCTGCGTAAAATATGTCGGACATTTTCAGCAGGACACGAAAGAACAGAAAGCAGCAAAGGCCGGCGCCATGCCAGCAACATTGGAGCAGCTTATCTTTGAGTCAGTTGTGAAGGGGGACCGCGAACACATCGGGCAGATTATTGACGATGGTCTCGCAAAAGGAATCGCTCCGCGAAAAATGGTTGACGAGATCCTCATACCAGCCATCAACAAGGTCGGAGACCTTTTTGACAGGAAGGAATATTATCTTCCTCAGCTGATAATGAGCGCGGAAACGATGAAGGCGGCCTTTGAGGTGCTCGAGCCAATGCTGGCATCGGAAAACAGATCCGGACCGGTGAAGGAAAAGACAAAAGTGATCCTTGCCACAGTAAAAGGAGACATCCACGACATCGGCAAAAATATTGTCGCTCTCATGTTGAAAAACTATGGATTCGATGTCATCGATCTTGGGAAAGATGTCGGACATGCTAAAATAATCGAGGCTGTCAGAAAGTCAGGCGCGAAAATCGTAGGCCTATCCGCCCTGATGACGACAACAATGTCCAACATGGTGGAAATAATCGGGGAATGCCGAAAGGCCGGACTCCGCGATGTGAAGTTTTTAGTTGGAGGCGCAGTTGTTGACCAGGCGTTCGCCGATGAAATAGGCGCAGACGGATATGCGCCGGACTCCGTAGAGGCCGTCAAACTCGTAAAATCTCAAAGTCTGGATTGAATTTGGCGCGGACATTCCTGCCTGTGTAATACTGCCAAATCGGGCTTATCGGAGCTTTGGCATGTCCTTGTTCACAAGCATGATATTCCGGGGGGGCACCTGGTGGGGTATCACTGCACTAGAGCGGATCTCGAGGCGTGTTTTAAAAAACAATTTTATGTGAGGGTAGGGTTAACCCCCATTGAAAGGTGGGGTTATTCCCCATTGCAGTAAGTGGATTTGAAAACTATAGTGCGAGTGGAAATGAAATCTGGCGACAGGTGACAGGTGTGATATCTGATTTGAGAGGAGTGTAACTTTATGGATGATATGCCGAACAATTATTCGAAATGCAGTACGGATGTGGTTCTTAACGGGATTGTCGCCATGCACATGCGTCCCGTTTCACTGCTTGTGAAAATATCAAGACAGTTCGAGGCCGAGGTGTTTGTCGAGTACAACAATAAAAGGGCAAATGGCAAAAGTCTGCTGGACATAATCATGCTTGGTATACCCGAGGGAGCCAGGTTCACCATCTTTGCGATTGGCAAAGATGCATCCAATGCGATCCGGTCAATCAGGAATTTCTTCAAGAGGTTTCTATGTGATGAGATAAAAGAAGGTGTCAAATTTGACGAACCTATTTCATCACCCGTGAATAAAGTGCAAACTGAAAAAGTAAAAAGGGAGGTAGAAATGAAAGAGAAAAAAAAGATGCAGATGAAGGCGGTGGCGAAGGAGTGTTCCACGGGCGAATGTTCGTCCGGCTGCGGGACGAAACGGAAGGCTAGAAAACCTTTGAAGTTCAGATGGCCGGTCGAGGAGGAGATAAAGGAGGTCTGCCTAGCTGGAGATTTCAACAACTGGACTCCGCAGCCAATGTCAAGATCGGAAGAGGAATTCCTGGCCTTGATGGAGCTGGAGCCCGGCGAATACCAGTACAAGTTTGTCGTTGACGGCAAATGGATACCTGATCCCGCCGCCTCAAGAGTTGAGCCAAATCCGTTCGGTTCTGTCAACAGCGTTGTCATCGTATGCTGAACGTAAAATATATGCAACAAAGTTTTCCTGGGTTTATCTACACGACCGGACACAGGAAGTTGCGGGAGCCTGTGGCGCACTGAAGATGCCGCATTTCTTTTTTGTTGACCGGCAGAAGAAACTCATATACACCGGGAGAGGTGTTGACAATTCAGGCGACAGCTCCTAAGATCAAGGTGGACGACTTGGCAAATGCGCTCTCCAAGCATTTGGCGGGCAACCCCGTGAAGGTTCCTGTTACAAATCCCATCGGATGCAATATCAAGTGCGAGGGCAAGGATTTGCACTGGATGCCTCCTGAAGCCTGCTATCTGGCATGAGGACAAACTCGTCACTTCCACAGGAAAAGACAATTCATAACAGGAAAACAAATTGATATTTTCCGGTTTCAAGGGACGTTTTTTGGGACTCTTCAACACTGGTCAGACTGTTTGTCCCACGCCTGCCTATGATATTTTTGTGATGCGTCAGATTTTTTTCCATTCCCGAGAGTTCATCTTGATTTTTCACGGCAGACTTATTATTTTAAGGGGCATAAGATTAAAATTATTCATCAATTGCAGATATTTATCGGATTATCTGAGTGAGGGTGGAATTTGTAACGCAAGCTGAACAAAAGTCAATAAAATCTGAAAAAAACCAATTAGCAAGTCTAGGATCTTATAATTATATGACTTTGAATCAAATAATACCTTCGCATTGTCCATGCAAAGGTATTTTTTATTAAAATAAGGATATGCTCATATGGCTAAATCAAGGAAAATGACAGATGTGGAGAGGTCGGATCTGCCGAAATCTCCAAGTGGCATACAGGGGTTGGATGAGATCACATTCGGGGGTTTACCTAAGGGAAGGCCAACACTTGTATGTGGCGGTCCCGGATGCGGCAAGACGCTTTTGTCCATGGAGTTTCTCTGCAGAGGTGCCACAGAATTCAATGAGCCGGGTGTCTTCATGGCCTTCGAGGAGAAGGAAAAGGATCTCATAGAAAATTTCGCCTCACTCGGATTCGACCTGAAGTCGCTTGTAAAGCGCAAAAAGCTCGCGATAGATTACGTCTATATCGAGAGGAGCGAGATCGAAGAGACTGGCGAGTATGATCTTGAGGGATTGTTCGTCAGACTTGAAGGCGCGATTAATTCAATTGGTGCCAAAAGAGTTGTTCTCGACACAATCGAAGCTCTGTTCTCGGGCTTCTCGAACGAATCCATTCTCCGCGCGGAACTGAGACGCCTCTTCCGCTGGCTCAAGGACAGGGGCATTACGGCTATAATTACCGGTGAAAAAGGTGAGACACTTCTTACAAAGCACGGCCTGGAGGAATATGTCGCCGACTGCGTGATAAATCTTGACAACAGGGTTACCGAACAGTTGGCGACCAGGCGGCTCAAGATAATTAAATACCGCGGTTCAAGGCACGGAACCAATGAATTCCCGTTCCTCATAGGCGAGAACGGAATCTCCGTATTCCCCATGACATCTCTGCTCCTGTCAAGCACCGTAAGTTCTGAACGTATATCATCGGGCATCAGGAGCCTCGATGCTATGTTAGGCGACAAAGGTTACTACAAAGGAAGCACCATTCTCGTGTCCGGATCGGCCGGAAGTGGCAAGACAAGCCTTGGGGTGCAGTTCGTGGATTCCGTATGCCGTAAGGGCGGGCGAGCGCTGTACTTCGCGTTCGAGGAGTCCGAGGGCCAGCTCACCAGAAACATGAAAAGCATAGGCATCAACCTTAAAAACTGGGTTGACAAGGGGCTCCTGAAGATTGTCGCGAACAGGGCGACTCTCTGCGGACTGGAGATGCACCTGGTCATGGCGCATAATGCTGTCAAAAACTTCAAGCCCGCCGTGGTGGTGATAGATCCTATCACAACTCTGACCGGCGCCGGGATGGCAAACGATGCAAAGGCCATGATGGCGCGGCTGCTTGACTTCCTGAAAATTGAAGGGATAACAGTCCTGTCCACGGATCTTTCACTGTTCTTTGAACAGGGCGACGCGACAGAAATAAGCATCTCCTCTCTTTGCGACACATGGATAAAACTTACGATGGAGACGCAAGGTTACAAGAGGATGCGGAGAATATGCATCCTGAAGTCAAGAGGGATGAAACATGCTCATGAAACCAAGGATCTCATCATCACCGACAAGGGGCTTGAGATAAAGGATATTCCCGGGGTCCGGGAGGACGGTAGATGAAAAAGGACACCTTTAAACTTGTATTATATGTCGCGGGAACGACACCTAAATCATTGGAGGCTTTTGCCAATCTCAAAAAGATTTGCGAGGAATATCTCAAAGGGCAGTATTCCATACAAATAGTGGATCTTCTGAAAAATCCGAAGCTTGCAAAAGGAGACCAGATAATAGCAATTCCGACGCTTGTGCGGAAACTTCCCCAGCCTATAAAGAAAATCATTGGTGATCTTTCAAACAAGGAGAAAGTCTTGGTAGGGTTGAACATCATTGACAAAAAGGTGGCAATATGACTAAACCAAAAAGCGGCGACATAACAAAACAACTGGAAGAAGGGCTTAGGAAGCGCAAGCCCAAAAAGTATGTCCTGCACCTCTATGTCGCAGGGCTGTCTCCGTTGTCGCAGAAGGCGATAACGAACATAAAGAAATTATGCGTTGAAAATTTGCCGGGCAAGTATGAGCTTGCGATCCAAGACATATACCAGAATCCGATAATTGCCAAGGACGGGCAGATCCTTGCCGCGCCAACCCTGATCAAGGAGTTGCCTCTCCCCTTGCGCAGATTCGTCGGTGACATGTCGAATACGGAGAAACTGCTTGTCGGATTGGATCTTAGAACGAAGGAATAGAAGAATTGCTGGGTCATCCTCCAGGATGACGGATTAGTGGATTAGAATTCAAATATAATGGAGGGTTTTGCTTGTCAAAACCGTAATTAAGTTGCGACAAGCGCGCCCCTCCATCGGGGAACAATTCAGACAAAAATAAATAATAACTTATGAAAAATCAAAAAAATCTTTCACAGGAAAACGCGGAGCTGAAGGCGCGCCTGGCAGAGGCCGAGGAGCTATTGGCCGCGATCAAGAGTGGCGAAGTGGATGCGTTCGTCACCGACGATCAGAAGATTTTCACCCTGAAAAGTGCCGATCATGCCTACCGTGTTCTCGTCGAGACGATAAACGAAGGTGCGGCCACGTTATCATTTGACGGGACCGTGATGTACTGCAACAGCCGCATGGCCGACATGCTTGGCCTTCCAATGGAAAAGATCATCGGCGGCTCGATTTTCGATTTTGTAGGACCGGATGAACTTCCAAAACTCAAATCGCTTCTGCGCCAGAGCAAAAAGAAAAATGCGCGTGCCGAATTCCAGTTCAAGAAAAATGCAAGTTCATTCCTGCCTGTCCTTGTTTCATGCAATTCACTGAAACTAGACGGCGTGGGCCTTTGCATGGTCGTAACGGATTTGACGGAACAGAAGAATGCCGAACTTGAACTGAAGAAACACCGTGACCATCTTGAAGAGATTGTGAAGGAGCGAACTGAACAACTGTCAGAAAGTGAAAATAAATTCAAACTAATCGCCACCAATACTCCCGATCATATCCTGGTGCAGGATGCTGATCTGCGCTATATTTTGGTAGTGAATCCCCAGTTGGGCTTGACTGAAAAAGACATGATTGGGAAAACGGATTCTGACATCCTCTCAAAAGAGGACGCAGCCAATCTCATGAAAATCAAAAAAAGGGTTCTTCGGACTGGAAATCCCGAACATTTAAACACCCCAATTGTTTCCCCCAAAGGGGACGCCCAATATTTTGAAGGCTCATACATACCAAGGCGGAACCTGCAGGGCAAGATAGACGGAATCATAGGATATTTCAGGAATGTAACGGAGCGGAAGAAAACTGAGGATGCCCTTCTGCGCAGCGAGGCGCTATACCGCGGAATTGGCGAGTCCATTGACTACGGCGTGTGGGTCTGCGCTCCCGACGGGCGGAACACTTATGCCAGCGAGAGTTTCCTCAAGATGGTGGGTATCACGCAGGAACAGTGCTCGAACTTCGGCTGGGGCAATGTACTGCACCCTGACGATGCTGAACGCACCATTGCGGCGTGGCAGGAATGTGTCCGTATCGGTGGAAACTGGGACATCGAGCACCGGTTTCACGGAGTGGATGGCCAGTGGCACCATGTGCTGGCGCGCGGCGTGCCAGTGAGGAATGAGCGCGGCCAGATCATATGCTGGGCCGGGATCAATCTCGACATCAGCCGGCTCAAACGTGCGGAAGAGATGCTCAGGAAGAGCGAGGAACGGATTAAGCTTGTGCTCGAATCCAGTTCGGTGGGAACTTTCGAAGTTGATTTCATTACCGGAGAGGGGCAATGGAATGCAGTGGAATTCACTCTTCTTGGACTCCAGCCCGGATCTGTTCCGGCGGGGCCTGAAACTTTTTTCCGCTATGTCCACCCCGACGACATTGAATCGCTGCGGACGCATTGGGAAGAGGCGTTGCAAACCGGAAATCTGGATACTGAGTTTCGCATTGTGCGGCCCGACGGCGAGGAGCGCTGGCTGGCTGGCAGAGGGCGGTTTAACTTCGACGGAAAGACATCTGGCGATGCTCCGGAAGTCCATGGTCGAGCTATAAGGTTTCTTGGTGTGAACTACGACATCACCGAGCGAAAACGCGCCGAAACAGCAAAACAAGACATTCTGCAGCGTTTCTATCATATGTTCTCCAGCATGTATGCCGGCATCCTGCTCATGACCGATGAAGGCCGGGTTGAATTCGCCAATCAGGCCTTCTGCGACTATTATGGGTTGAAAGAAACGCCCGAAGACATGGTGGGGATGACCTCGCGCGACTTGCTCGTGAAGATCAAATCTGCCTATCTGCATCCTGAAGAGACCGCCGACCGCATTCGTGAAATAATCAGGCTGGGTCAGCCGGTCAAGGGCGAAGAATTCGCCATGCAGGGTGGACATACGGCAATGCGGGATTTTGTTCCTTTGAGCGTCCACGGAAAACCATATGGTCGCCTCTGGATCCATATCGACATAACCGACCGCAAGCGGGCCGAGGAGGCGCTGATGAAGACGAGCAAGAACTTGTCTGAAAGCCAGAAGATCGCGCACCTCGGCAGTTTTGAGTATGACGCCGATACCCGGACCACGATCTGGTCTGAAGAAGAGTTCAACATTTATGGGCTCGACCCTGCGGGGCCATCACCCGATTACGAAGTCATGCTAGCCAAACACATTCATCCTGACGATGCGGCGGTTCTTAACGAAACCTTTACGAGTGCCATGCACAACGGCTCGACCTACGAGCTTGAACACAGGATCGTGCGGCCTGACGGAAGCGTGCGTTTCGTGTATGACAGGGCGCATCCGTTCTTCGATTCGAACGGAAGACTGGTCCGGTATATTGGCGCCACGCTGGACATCACCGAGCGCAAGAAGGCCGATGAAATCCTTAAACGCGATAAGGATGCGCTCGAGAAACTTGTTAAGGAAAGATCACAGGATCTGATCGACTCCCATATGCAATTAGAAAGGGCAAAGCGTCTCTCGGACATCGGAACTTTGGCGGCCACCGTCGCGCATGAACTGCGGAATCCCCTGGCCGCAATGTCAATGTCCACAGCCATAATAAAAAGGGATCCATCCAAGGACATGGTGGAACGGCAATTGAAAAACGTGGAGAAAATGATTTGGGAAAGCAATCAGATCATAGACAATCTCCTATCCTATTCCCGCCTGAGATCGCCCCGGTATGAAATTTGCGAATTGCATGCAATCCTAATGGAATGCCTTGAAATCCACAAACAACAACATACAAAGAAAAAGATATTGTTCAAGACACATCTTGATCCTGAGGCAAACATGACAATGGCGGATCCGATCCAGATGAGAGAGGTGTTCAACAACCTGCTGAACAATGCGTCGGATGCTGTTCCGGCTGTCGAAGGGCAAATCGAGATACAGGTGCACGATGTCGGAGATGATATCGAAATCATTATCGGCGACAATGGACCTGGAATTGACGTGAAAATCGTCGATAAAGTCTTCGACCCTTTCTTCTCCACCAAGACAAAGGGCACAGGTCTGGGACTTTCAGTCTGCAAGCAGATAGTCAACATGCATGATGGTGAAATAGAGATGCGGAGTAAACCCGCTCTAGGGACATCTGTCATCGTGCGCCTGCCCAAAAAAAATAAGTGACCACCATTAAGTTTGTATAATAAGAAAAGGGTGTCCTATGGATGATAAGCCGTTGGTTGAAGGTAGATGCGTGCCGTGCGCTGGAGGTGTCGATGTCCTGAAGGGCGAAAGTATCTGTCTGTACGCAAAGCAGATATCCAAAAAGATGGATAAACTGCTGCCGTGAAGTAACAAAAAATAAAATATAAGGAAGGGAAATTCCATGAAAAAGCTGCTGCACATCATTGCCACTCCACGGGGGAACAAATCTCGGACATTGTCCGTTTCAGGTGTGTTTCTGGATGCATTTTTAAAGGCGAATCCCGGATGGATTGTTGACGAGCTTGATCTTTCCAGGGAAATATTGCCTTCTCTCACAGCGAAAAGGACCGAGGGAAAATATGAACTTTTGCATGACAAGGAACTTGACGGGGATGTGAAGGATTCCTGGCAGGAGATCCTTTCGCACATTTCCAGGTTTATGCTTTCAAATGCCTATCTGATAAGTACGCCTATGTGGAATTTCGGAATTCCATATGTGCTGAAGCATTACATAGATGTTATTGTTCAGCCAAAGTATCTTTTCAAATACACATCCAAGGGGGTGGAAGGACTTGTTAAAGACAGGAGGATGATTATAATCACAAGCAGTGGAGGAGATTATAGTTTACCTGAATTCAGCAAAGCCGATTTTATGGCTCCCTATCTCCGTTTCGTCTTTGGCTTTGTCGGAATTACAGATCTGAAATTCATCAATGCCCAGCCGATGGACATGGGAGAGGAAATGCAGGGACAGCGCATCAAAAGTGCCCAGGAACAGGCAAGGATGATGGCCGCGAAGTTCTAAGGATTCTATAATCTTAAAAAAGAAAAGATAATGAAAGAATCGCGAATTGAAAACAACATACTTTTCCCGAAGACTGAACAATCTTGCCGGACTGGAAATATCGAATGAAAGAGATAGTATAATGTTGATAATTAAAGGATAACAACATGGCCATAGACCCCATCTGCGGCATGACTGTGGATGAAGAGTCCGCGCTGTGTTCTAATCGCGATGGGCAGACTTTTTATTTTTGCAGCGAGCACTGCCGGGAAAAGTTTCTGTCAACGCCCAACTCCAGAAAACCCGAAGAGAAACCTCATGGTAAAGCCGTTTATACTTGTCCGATGCACCCTGATGTGCAGCAGGATCATCTTGGCGTTTGCCCCAAATGCGGTATGGCGTTGGAACCGAAGACGGTGACAGCGGATGCTGATGACGAGGAAAACGTCGAATTGCGCGACATGACGAAGCGTTTATGTATCGGTGCCGCGCTGGCGTTGCCGGTGTTTGCGCTGGCGATGGCCCACTTGATCCCTGTGCTGGGCAGACAGCCATGGGTGAATGGCGATGTCTCCCGCTGGATGCAATTTGCACTCACCACAATCGTTGTCTGCTGGGCTGGCTGGCCGTTTTTCCGTCGTGGCTGGTGCTCTGTAGTTACACTCCAGTTGAACATGTTTACGCTGATCTCCATCTGCGTTGGCGCAGCATTCGTCTTCAGCGCGATTGCGATGCTCATGCCAGATCTGTTCCCGCACGACATGCGTCACGATGGCAAGATTGCAATATATTTTGAAGCTGCTGCGATGATTGTTGTTCTGGTGCTCCTCGGCCAGGTTCTCGAACTGCGGGCCCGCAGCCGCACTGGCAGCGCCATCAGGGAACTGCTGAATCTCACACCGCCCACGGCGCGGCAACTCGCACCGGATGGCGATCATGAAGTCCCGCTCGACCAGGTGAAGGTCGGCGACTGGCTGCGTGTGGTTCCAGGTGACAAGGTGCCCGTTGATGGAGTTGTGCTCGAAGGTCACTCCAGTGTGGAGGAGTCCATGATTACAGGCGAACCATTCCCAGTGGAAAAGAATATCGGAGACAAAGTGACGGGCGGAACATTAAATGGCTCCGGCAGTTTCGTCATGCGCGCCGAGCGTATTGGCAGCGACACATTGCTCGGACAGATTGTGAAAATGGTTGCCGAAGCACAGCGCAGCCGCGCCCCCATTCAAAGTCTCGCCGACAAGGTCGCAGGCATATTCGTTCCGGCTGTGCTGGTGGTTTCAGTTATCACTTTCGCAATATGGATGTGGCTTGGGCCGGAGCCAAAACTTGCACACGCCGTTGTAAACGCCGTCGCAGTTCTCATCATCGCCTGCCCGTGTGCCCTCGGTCTGGCTACACCCATGTCCATAATGGTAGGCATCGGGAGCGCTTTACCCATTCTTCGGTTTGCTGCTCAGCCCGATCATTGCAGGAGCCGCGATGAGCTTTAGTTCCGTCTCTGTCATCAGCAATGCATTGCGCCTGCGGAACACAAGACTGTGATTCAAGTAGGGTTTTCCCTAGTCCCACAGTAGGGATTCACCCCATGGAATAATTCCAATCGTCAGTTATATTCATTGATATTAAACTTTAAAAGGAGAATCGGTATGAAAAGAATGATGCTTGTGATCTCTGTGGTGGTGCTGACAGGCCTCTATGGGTATGCGGCGGATGACAAGCCTGCCATGGAGTCGAAGGAAGTTAAAAATGATGTCAAACAGCAGACGGAATGTCCAGTTATGGGAGGAAAAATAGACAAGAAAGTTTTCCTTGATATAAAAGGCAAAAGAATCTATTTATGCTGCAAGGGCTGTATTGCAAAGGTCAAGGCTGATCCCGACAAGTATATAAAAGAAATGGAAGGTAAAGGCATTGTCCTGGAGAAGGCGCCTGAAGCAAAACCGGAAGCCAAGCCGGAGGCGAAAACAGAGGACAAAGCTAAATAATAATTCCAGGGGCTGTTCAGGAATAAGCTTTACAGTTTGGCGGGAGCGGCAGGCAGCTGAGGCGTGGTTATAAGAATATCATGGAATATCCCGATGGCATTGGGGGTTGGATAATAGCCGGGAGCAAGATCTAAAAAGTCAAGTGAACCATGAGAGTTGATTGATGATGCCTTAATGGAAAGAGGGTGTGAATGTTTGACTTTTGCAATAGTTTCTCCAGCCAGCCCGATGCGAACTGTAAGTGTTCACCGAAGTGTTGCTTCGGTGAACATTTGCACTGTTGGGAAAATCCCTGTCATTATTCTCGTGTCCGGAATCGGAAACTTAAGACATGACCATAAAAAAAAGAAAACTGGAATGATTCTGGGAAACAAGATAAATACTGCTAGAATTTTTATTGGCGGCGTGAATTCGACAATTGAATGCAATACTGCGGCCT
The DNA here is from genome assembly GCA_903872565.1 of uncultured Lentisphaerota bacterium. GTDB lineage: Bacteria > Verrucomicrobiota > Lentisphaeria > Victivallales > GWF2-50-93 > CAIQLG01. Next base: position 21,442 of record CAIQLG010000237.1, read on the forward strand.
TGTTTGTCATACTTGGTGGTGGGATGCTATGTCTATAAAACTCAAACTTGCCATAATGTTTCTTGGCGTCGCCATCATTCCAACCCTTTTCGTCAGCATTCTGACCTTCAACAATTACCAGCATTCCCTTGAAGCGACCCACTTGGAACAAATGTGGAATATTTCAGTGTTCAAGACCAACGACATAGAAACGCATTTCAACAGATTGAAGATTGAGCTCGGAATAATGCAGGGATCCTATGTGATCAGGAAGGGACTTCCCGGCCTCGGCAAGTTTGTGGATGAACCTTCCAGCACGGAATTTTCAGATTCGATTAAAATGCTTGATGAACAGCTCCCGAAGGCAAATTCGCTTCTCGGCCTCGTTGACATCATGCTGGTTTGTCCTGATGGCCGGATCGTCTATTCGAGCAATCTCAGGCACAGGCCTGAAGAAATCGGTAAAAGGCTTCCGGAGCTCAAGATGAAAGCGTTCGAAGACAACAAGAATGGCCCTTCTGTTTCTGAAATCTTTCCCAGCAAACTGGAGAGCAACAGACCTGGGATGCTGATTACTACTCCGGTGTACGAGCCCGAAAATGTCCTGGCAGGTGTTCTTGTATTTGAAACAGACATTGAATCCACCTGCAAGATGATAGGGGATATGGCGGAAGTGGGACAGACAGGTGAAATTCTTCTGGGAAGGAAGGAGGGTGACAAGGTCATATTTCTGAGCTCTCTCAAATACGATCATGGCACGGCTTCCACCAGGGCAATCCGCATTGGAGATAGAATCGGTGTCCCCATACAGCTGGCTGTACAGGGACGAAACGGGGCTGGACAGTCAATAGACTACCGGGGCGAAGATGTCCTGGCAGCCTGGCGCTACATTCCTTCGCTCGACTTGGGGGTTGTGGCCAAGATAGATACAAGAGAAGCTTTTGCGGACGCGGTGAATTTGAGGAACCTCGCCATGACCATCCTTGTTCTTGTTTCCCTGCTCGCAGGAATAATCGCGTTTTCTGTTGCCAAGTCAATTTCCGGCCCCATAAGTGCTCTGAAAAAAGGTGTGGAAATAATCGGCCACGGAAATCTCGACTACAAGGTGGCAACCGACTCGAAAGATGAGATAGGACAGCTTTCAAGAGAATTTGAAACAATGACCGGGAACTTGAAGAAAGTTACGGATTCCCGCGATTTTGAGAGGCGGCGGCTCCATCAGGTGCTGGACTCTCTTCCGGCCTATGTCGTCCTTTTGACTCCAGATTATCACGTGGCTTTCGCCAACAGGTTTTTTGAGGATCGTTTCGGCAAGGCTGGCGGCAGACGCTGCTACGAGTATCTGTACCAGCGTGACATCCCCTGCGAATCATGTGAAACTCTCAAGGCCTTGAAAACCAATGCTCCGCACAGATGGAATTGGATTGGACCCGATGGCCGCAGCTACGAGGTCTCCGATTTCCCCTTCAGCGACACGGACGGTTCTCCCCTTGTCCTTGAGATGGGAATCGATGTCACGGAGCGCAAGCGGGCCGAAGTGGAACTGCTGAAATACCGCAACAATCTGGAAACTCTGGTCAGCGAACGTACCAGCCAGCTTAAAATCGTCAATGACAATCTTCAGGTGGAAATAGAAGAACGCAGGCGCGCCGAGAAAAAAATCCTGATTGAAATAGAAGAGCGCAAGCGGGCGGAAAAGGAAGCCCAGGAGCATGTCCAGGAGCTATCACGATTCAACAAAACAATGGTTGACCGCGAACTTCGCATGATGGAATTGAAGAAGCAGATCAACGAGTTCTGCATAAAGACCGGGGAACCTGAAAGGTATGGCCTGGACGAGATCAAACAAGTGAATGACGGGAATGCACAATGAAAAACAAGAATGACCGGCCCGAACAAACCACCGGCCTTTCAGGTGATTCGACAATTCCACTCGGCTCGGTGCAGACAGGACATCAACTACGTAGGCTGGCCGAAGAGATCGCCAGCACAAATGTGGCGCGGCTGCCCGAAGAAACACCACAGACGCACGAACTGCGGGTACACCAGCTCGAGCTGGAGATGCAGAACGATGAGTTGCGCCGGACGCAGATGGAGCTGGACATCTTGCGAGCACGCTATTTCGACCTCTACGATCTGGCACCGGTTGGTTATTGCTCTATCAGCGAAAAGGGGCTCATTCTGGAGTCCAATCTTACCGCCGCCAACCTGCTGGGTGTCGCCCGTGGCGTGCTCGTCAATCAGCTATTCTCCCATTTCATTTTCAAGGGGGACCAGGATATCTACTATCGGCACAGCAAGCAGATCTTTGAGATGAACAGCACGCAGAGTTTCGAACTGCGGATGCTCAAAACTGATGGCACCATGTTCTGGGCGAATTTGCAGGTTGTTGTTGCGAAGTACCTTGATGAGGCTCCAGTGTGCCGTGTCATGATAAGCGACATCACCGAACGCAAACAGTCCGAGGAGGCCTTGCTGAATTCGCGGACTGCCGCACTCAACATCATCGAGGATGCATATGAAAGCCGTCGTAAGATCGAGCAGGTTAACATGGTGCTGAAGGAGCGGGAGGAAATACTTAAGAAGAATCAGGAGAATCTGCAAAAGCTTAACAGGACTCTCAAGGCGCTGAGCCGCAGCGACAAGACAATGATGCACGCCACCGATGAGTCCCGCTACGTGAATGATGTGTGCAAGATTGTCGTCGAGGATTGCGGTTATCCCATGGTCTGGATAGGTCTTGCCGAGGAGGATGAACAGAAAACTGTCCGCCCCGTGGCATACGCAGGCTTCGAAGACGGATATCTCGAGACATTGAAGATCTCCTGGGCGGACACAGAGCTCGGACGGGGCCCGACTGGTACCGCAATCCGCACAGGGAAAATATGCAAATGCAGTAACATGCTCACCGATCCCAGTTTCGAACCTTGGCGGAAGGAGGCCGTCAAAAGGGGATATTCCTCGTCAATTGTCTTTCCCCTGATCTCAATAACTGGCGAGAAAAAAACCTTTGGAGCAATGTCATTATATTCGTGCGAGCCGGGTTCTTTTTCTGACGACGAGGTTAATCTGCTTTCAGAGCTGGCCGAAGATCTTTCTCACGGCATAATGGAACTGCGTTTCCGAAAACTCGCCGAAGAAATTTTCAGACGCGACAAGGAAACCCTGGAAAAACTGGTGGGGGAAAGATCCGAGAAATTGATTGATGTCCAAATAGAACTCGAAAAGGCGAAGCGCCTGTCGGACATCGGAACCCTGGCCGCAACTGTGGCGCATGAACTGCGGAATCCTCTGGCCGCCATGTCCATGGCGCTGGCCATAATAAGGAGAAAACCGACCGAAGAAACAGTAAACCGGCAATCGGAAAACATAGAGAAAATGATAAATGAGAGCAATCAGATCATAAATAATCTCCTCTTCTATTCGCGTCTGAGATCGCCGCAGTATGAAGTTTGCGACTTGCATGCAATACTGAGGGAATGCGTTGAAATCCAGAAAAGACGGTCGGAGAAAGAGATATTGTTCAAGATATGTTTTGATTCCGAGAAGAGCATGATGATGGCGGATACTCTGCAAATGAGAGAGGTGTTCAACAATTTGCTCAACAATGCGGCGGACGCTGTTCCGGCAACCGGCGGACAAATCGGGATACAATCGCACGACCTTGGAAATAATGTCGAAATCATCATCGGCGACAATGGACATGGGATCACCGGGCAAATCCTGGGAAAAATCTTCGACCCTTTCTTCACCACCAAGGCGAAAGGTACAGGACTCGGACTTACGGTTTGCTCCCAGATTGTAAACATGCACGACGGGAAAATTGATATCATAAGCGAGCAGGACAAAGGCTCGACCGTTACACTTGTCCTGCCAAAAAGGAAAGATTCACATGAATAGGAAACGAATACTTGTCATAGATGACGACGAGGCGCTCTGCGAGGGGATGGCATTCATCCTGAGGGATGAGGGGCATCTGGTCGAAAACACTTCCGACACTGCACAGGGGAGGGAACTCATCGGCAAATATACTTTCGACATCGCTATCCTCGACTATAAGATGCCGGGAATGACCGGTGCTGAAATGCTGAAGGAGATAAAAGAAAAATGTCCGGAGACGGCTGTTTTCATTGTAAGCGGATGGCCTGCCATCGGAAAATTTCTGGAAGAGGACAAGGTCACGCATCTGCTCGCTGGAATAATGGGGAAGCCTTTCACTGAAAAGGACTTGTTGGATATGCTTGCGCAAGTTCAGTGAGACAGGGCTAAGAAAAGAATCTAGATTCTATTTTTTGTAGGGAAAACCTGTCTGGTTTGTACGATGCCGGCTGAAATGGCATAATGGGTGAGTCCCGCCGTGTCCTGGATGTTCAGCTTTTTCTTGAGTTGCTGCCGGTGTTTTTCAACCGTCTTTACGCTGATTGCGAGTTCGTCCGCAATTTGCTTGTTTGCAAATCCTTCGGCGACAAGCTGAATAACCTCAAGTTCGCGCGATGTCAGATCGGCATTTCTTTTCCTCAGCAATTTGCCGGGGATTGGTGACTTGTCATATTGAGTGCGGATACGTTTCGAGACAGAGGGGCAGAAACATGTTTTACCTTTGCTAACTTCACGTATTGCCTCTGAAATAGTTTCAGAGGAACTTTGCTTCAGAAGATATCCCGATGCGCCTACGGAGAGAACCTGATCAATGTACATGTCGTCATTGTGGGCGGAAAGGATGATTATCTTAGTGTCGGGTGAATCGTATAATATGTGCCGGGTGGCTTCAAGCCCGTTCAACAGAGGCATCCCTATGTCCATGACGACTACCGCAGGTTTGAATATTTTGGCAAGTTCCACGGCGCGGCGGCCATCTTCCGCCTCGGAAACAACATCAATGTCTCCTTCGAGCTCCAGCAGCGTGCGAAGCCCCTCACGGAGGACAGCATGGTCATCGGCCAGCAGAACTCGTATTTTTCGCTTAGTGCCCATAGTGAGCCTCCCTTTTCTGCGCTTTTCTCTGTGCGCCCTTTTCTTTGTAAGCTATCATTGCGCCTACCATATTGCAAGTGAAATATTTCCCCCACCTCAAATATTGTATCTTCGCGGGATGCTTGAATAGTTGGAAATTTGTAGCCACGGCCATGTTGGCCGTGTCGTCGCCTCCAACATCCGCCTACGCAAAGAAGCTACGGCGAGACATGTGGAGGCGGCTACATTAGTTCCGGCGTAGCCGGCTAAGTTCATCGTATAGGAAATTGTATTTTCCTAAGGAATGCCGTATGGCTTGAAACTTGTAGCCACGGCCATGGTGGCCGTGTCGTCGCCTCCAACATCCGCCTACGCAAAGAAGCTACGGCGAGACATGTGGAGGCGGCTACATTAGTCCCGGCGTAGCCGGCTAAGTTCACTTTGCCAGATTGTGCAGATCAATCATAATATTCCGGGGCGAGACGGATCTTTTTCCAGGTTTCCGGGTCATGTCCGGGGATAATCTGTGCCCCTGTGGTTTCCCGCAGACGTTTCATCCGCTCAACGGACTGGGCTGTTTCGCCGAAACTCCACGCCAGGCCGGGCAGACGGTTGTCCTCCAGATTTTCCATCGTATAACAGGCGTCTGCGGCGAAAAGCAACGGGTCTGCGTTTCGCAGTCTCAGCAGGATTGACTGGTGTCCGGGCGTGTGTCCCGGTGTGAAAAATGTTGTTATTTTGCCGTCCCCAAAAAGATCGAATGCGGCATCCCGCCATCCATCGAGCAATATCCATTCGACCGGCTTGTCAAAGTCTTTCCGTATATACGCGGATTTCATGAAGTGGTCTGGGACATAGGCGTAGCACAGCTCTTCGCGATGGACTATGTGTTTCGCATTCGGGAAATGTCCTACGCAACCGGCATGATCAAGATGAAGATGCGACAGTATGACATATTTCACGTCTTCCGGTTTGATGCCGGCTTTCTGAATGGCGTTGACGCAGCACTGGCCTTTCGTCATCACAGGATCGTATGCTTTTAAGGCCTCTCCCCAATGCTCATGTTTGCCGGCGACGACTTCCGGAGCGTTTCCGGTGTCGAAAAGGACAATTCCCCTGGGGTGTTCGATCAGCAGAAAAGGCACGGGCACAGTGAATGGTTCGCCCACACCCTCACCCAAGGTGAAATATTGTTTTTGGCTTTTCAGAACGCCCGCTTCAAAAAAATAAAGTTTCATTTGTGGTTTAATCCTTTATAATCCATGCCTGGGGGATTCGGTTTTCATCGGTTCATCTACAACAGTTGGCTGGGTTTCCTTGATTTGTTCGGGAACCTTCGGCTTGTATTTCGAGTATTTCACCGGCCCGGATCTGTAGCCGTTCTGTTTCAGCCACCAGGAAGGATATCCGACGCGTTTGCCCATCGAGTCCGGGGTGTTTATGAACCCGTCTGCGTATTTCGCAATCAGAGTGGCGGCCAGCGTCCACCAGGCCTTGTTGACCGTGTCGGCGCAATCCTTCGAATTTTGCGTCAGGAACGCAGCAGCATCCGGCTGGCTGGTTTGGTAGAGTGCAAGCGCCTCGGCCTCAACGGCTTGGCGCGACGAATAAAAAGTCTCCTCTATTTCCGATTGTTTTGCTATGACATCCTGGATGGCATAGCTGTATTTCAACTCGATCCAGTTGTTCACGAAATTGAAGGCCCACCACATGGAAGTCCCCCATTCAAAGTTCGACATGTCAGCCGTCTTGTACGACTCCGATATGTTGGTTACGCCGGCGTAGAGCGGGACGAGGCAGCAGTTGTACGGCTCGTCGAGCCCCATCCAGGATACACCTCCAATGCAGTCGGGGAGTGACGCCCGTATCTGGTTGACATAGACGAATGCGCAAAAATAAATTGAAATCGGACGCTCCCATGCTCCCCTGAGTCTTGTCCCTGGTATCAGTCCCTTATTGTAGTCATAATCACCGCGCCATCTCTGTGGAGATCCGAACGGACCGCCGGCGGGGTTTTTGGTCAGGTCGAACAATGTCCCTTCGTAATGGTCACGATGGAGTGACATGACATCGGGCACGTCGAGCTTCGAATCCGGCGTGATCGAGAAAGGGTATGTTGTAGTGAAGGTGTTCTTCACCCATGGAGAAAAGTCCGAAGAAGGAGAAAGCCTGCTCATGATCCGCCAGATTCTGCGCAGTGCCGCATAGGGATGAAGCCCCTCGCCAGTCCCAAATGTCTTCGCCCAGTCCATCTTGGGATTCTTGCTGGGATCCCACCAGCCCTTTGCCTTCGCAACGTCGAATAAGTTTGATGAATACATCATGTCAGGGTCGGACGGATCCACCTCTCTGATCCTAAGGCAGTTGGCGGCGACAAAGACCTGACCGTCGGGAACTTTCTTGGCGACCCAGACACCATCGGTGCCGTTCTCGTCGTAGGAGCACATCTCCATTACCCAGCCTTCGCTGGTATCCGCCACGAGCAGGGTCTCGGCCGTGCCATAATAGCCGTATTCTGCTATCAGTTCACCCATGAGTGTTATCGCATCCCTTGCATTCGAACATCTTTCGAGAGCTACACGGGATAGTTCGGCGCTGTAGAAAATCCGCTTTCCTGACTCGGGCTGCGTTTCAACCTTGGCTTCATCGGTGCATTCCCCGATTGCCAGCTGTTTCTCGTTAATGACACCATAGTTACCGTCAATGAAGGCATAGGTGTGCGCAACCTGGGGGATCTCGCCGATCGGAATGCTCTGCGGTGCGGCCGGATCCACATAGTCCGGCCCCCTGTCGGTCCCCACATATCTTTTCGTGAAAGTTCCGCCCCATTCGGGCTTGAAGCCCATGCTCACGGCATCGTAATACACGTGCCGCACGGAGCCCCCGGGATGATCTGCGGCGGGGACAAACATGATCCGCGAGTCTCCTATCCCGTCATCGGAGTGCGACACAAAAATCGAGCCGTCACTGCTGGCCCCCTTTGTGACAAGTATCGTGGTGCAAGCTTCAGCGGTTCCCGCAGAAAGGCTGACTCCCACCACAATCGCGGCGGCCAATCTGAGATAATTGCGCATAATTGTTTCTCCTCCTTAATCCTGATTCCGTGAAGGCCTTTTCGACCATCATCATAGCTTATACTTCATTTCATATTCGCCCAATGGATTGTTGGATTGTTGCAAGTCAAGACTGGCGGTAGTGTCAATGTGTCATTGTATCAAAGAGTCAAAGTTTTTTCTCTGACACCCTGACACAGTTATTTTCCTGAAAAAATAACGATGACACTCTGAGACTCTAGAGATAATGCCTTTTTTTATTTCCATTCCAATTTCATGCGTCTTTGCTTTTTCTTAACTCAATACCAATAATCCACTAATCCAAAAATCCATCAATCCGTCATCCTGTGGATGACTATGGCTTATAGTATATCCTCTCAAACGACACTTTTACAATCTTGGGAAACAAGTTTGATGTCTCTTCGTTATGAGTCAGCCTTTTCCGGGAAATGGCTTTTTGGGAGGGACGCGCTCCGTCACGTCCGCCTAAGGCCACGACAGAGCGTGGCCCT
>CAIQLG010000238.1 GCA_903872565.1 uncultured Lentisphaerota bacterium
GAAAAGCTGCGTGACTGAATGATTTGACGCCCATGTCATCTGCGGGAGGAGTCTGTCCAGACAGCGGGAAAACCGCCAAATTCTCCTTTTCCCAGGTGTCACATCAGGTAGAAGATCATTTACGACTCCAACAAAACCTGGGAAAAATGCGGAAATATCCCGTTTTTTGGGCTTGCTGAAGTCGGTGGACACCTACAGCCGTTGGAGTTGTATTCGCTCGTGACAACAGCCGCGTCCATTCCAGGACTCCGAGCATTCCGTCTGAATACGTGCTCAAGATATGAGTTCAAATGTTGTACGGAGCATATTGGGAGTCAACTTTTATTTGATCTTGACTGGTCTGCCCTCTTTAGAACTCTGATATATGGCGTCAATTATCCGCATCACTGTAAGACCTTCCTCGCCAGTGGCGATATGTGGTTTACCTGTGATGATGCTTTCGACAAAATGGTACATGGCTCCGTGGGCGGCCGGGACAGGAGGATGAAGTTTCATATCATACTGGCATCCATTCTGTTCAAGGTAGAATTCAGCCTCGAACTCATATCCTTCTCCGAGATTTCTCTGGACAAGTCCGGCCTTTGTGCCGAGCAGTCTCGTCTCCATCAGTTCCTGTTCCTTTATGTTTGCCGCCCATGATGCCTCTACCTCAAGGGTTTCTCCGCTTTCAAAGATTATCATTGCAGCAGCCATATCTTCGACATCGAATGTCTTTTTCTGCTCCTTCGCCAGTCTCGAGCCTATGTGATTATATGTGTTGGCCATAACATACGAAGGTTTGGGATATCCCATCAGCCAGAGCGCAAGATCCATTCTGTGAACCCCAAGATCAATGAGGGGACCACCGCCTGAAAGAGCCTTTGTGCCGAACCACCCGCCAAAGCCGGGAAGGCCACGGCGCCTATGCCAGATAGTCCTTCCAAAATAGATTTTACCGAGAGTTCCAGAATCAACTTCCCTTTTAATGGCATAGGACTGTTCGGTGAACCTGAAGCTGAAATTGATCATGAGCCGTTTTTTAGCTTTTTCCGCAGCTGCAATCATGTCTTTCGCCTCCTGCGCATTCATCGCCATAGGTTTTTCACATAGGACGTGACAGCCGGCTTTAAGGGCGGCGATAGTTAGCGGCTTATGAAATTTGTTTGGAGTGACGATGCTGACTATGTCGAGCTTCTCCTTTTTCAGCATTTCTTCGGCGGAAAGATAGCAGTTTGGAATGTTGAACTCCTTTTTCCCACGATTTTCGAGTCTGACCGGATCGCTATCGGCAACGGCCACTACTTCGGCCTCCGGATGCTTCCTAAACCCATTTATGTGGGCTCCGCCCATTCCAAGACCAACAATACCTATTTTCATCTTGCTCATTCTAGTGTTCCTTGTTTATTTTATAATTTCTAAAATCGAAGAACGAAATACGAAACAAATTCAAAATCCCAATGTTTGATTTTTTCTCCATTGTTTGGAATTTTGATATTGAGCTTAGCCGGCTGCGCCGGGACTTAACACCATATTTTCCCCCTAAACACGCAAAATGCACGAAAATACAATTTCCTAATATGATCGAGTTTCGGATTTGGTTGTTACCAACGGCCGCCTTTAATCTTACTGCTGGATCCCTGCCTTGCCAAAATCCACATTTTTAGGGGATAGCTTTTCAAGGGAATTGCTTATGTTAGGACATTTGTCCGCCATTATAATCTGCGGAGCAGCCCATTTACAGGCATTCCAGATCACCCTTATAACTTGGCTATTGTAGAATATTGGATACGTCTCATGTCCGGGGCGGAAGTAAAAAACCTTTCCGTGTCCACGTCTCCAGGTGCATCCGCTCCTGAAAACCTCTCCTCCTTCGAACCATGATACAAAGATCAGCTCGTCAGGCGTTGGAATGTCAAATCTTTCCCCGTACATCTCGGTGTTGGGCAGTTCTATGTATTCGCCTATTCCCTCGGTTATAGGGTGAGAAGGCTCAAGGTTCCAGAGTCTTTCCTTTTCGGCGGCCTCGCGCCATTTGAGGGAACAATTCGTCCCCATGAGAGATTTGAAAATCTTCGAATAATGGCCGGAGTGGAGGACTATAAGCCCCATTCCTTCGAGAACACGTTTTTTTACTCTTTCCACAATTTCATCCTTCACTTCGCCATGGGCTCTGTGCCCCCACCAGACCAATACATCAGTGTTTTGAACGGCGGTTTCCGTGAGACCGTGCTCGGGCTCATCGAGTGTCGCAGTCTGGACTTCCATTCCACCAAGTTTGGAAATTCCGTCGGCTATGACCTTGTGCATTCCGGCAGGATAAAGCTTTTTGGAACCCTCATTTTTTCTCTCGTGTATGAACTCGTTCCATACTGTTACTTTCAATTTTTTCATTTTCCCCTCATTATATTGTGATTTTAAAATTTGCTGCTTGTTTAGAAACTATCCTTGAATAAGTTCAATACAATCAGCATGTTATTTACATTTTGTGATATTCATTTCCAGTTTGTGAGTTTTCAATGAGAGTATGGGAATTACGATTTCAAGTCTATAAGTCATTGCCGGATCTTCCTATTCCACATCTGCTGGTGGAGGAAATCCAGGACAATCCCTCCTACAAGCTTTTCGGCATGAACAGGAAAGGCGATGAGGGTTGTCAGCTTGTTTACACATTGGAGGGCGAAGGGCGCTTCAAGGCGGGAAAAACTGAATATGCATTGCTGCCGGGAAAGGCATTTCTCGCCCAGCACTGCGATCCTGAGACCTCATATTATTATCCTCCGGAGGGCAAGGGGATATGGCGTTTTCTGTGGGTTGCGTTTGGAGGTAGGACAGTTCCCCAAATGGTCAACAGCATCGTCAGAGCTTACGGCTATGTTTTTGATCTTCCCCGCGACAAGGGCATAATAAATGAACTCGAGGCATACAGGAGCTACAGGGAGGGAATATGGATTTTTACTCCGCTGGAGGGTGCAAAGTTCGTCATGAACGTCATAGCCTCGATTGGTGAATTTGCAGGCACCAAACCTGCGGAGTTCTCAAAAAACAAGCTGGTCAAGGAGGCACAGTCATTCATAATAGAAAACATAGCCGGGGAAATTGGAACAGGGAAAATTGCCTCCAGACTGAATATTTCCAGGGAGCATTTATCAAGAATTTTTCACTGCCAGACCGGGATTTCCTTGAAAAATTACATCGTAAGAGAAAAGTTAAGGCTCGCCTGTTCACTTCTGAAGGAGACGAAACTCGAATGCAAGCAAATCGCAGGAAGGGTGGGCTATGTGAATGCTACAAGCTTCAACCGCGTCTTCAAGAAGACTCTTAAAATGTCACCCCTTGAATTCAGGAATATAGGACATCTTCCGGAATCATTTTGACAATTAGTTGAACTTTCTACATTTTCCTTTTGAAATCACGGAGAATGAATCAATATTCTAATGTTTGATCATGCATAAATATTTTTTTTAAAAATAAAACAGGAGAATAACAATGTCAAAAGCTGAGACAGCAAAAGATCAGGCAAAAGATCAGGAGAGAAATGTAAAGGACAAAAACCTTTCCATAGCACTGAGTCAGATTGAGAAGGATTTCGGAAAAGGTGCCATAATGCGGCTTGGAGATGATAAAATGTACGTGGATGTGCCGGCGATCAGTACAGGGGCGTTGTCGCTTGACATCGCACTAGGGATAGGTGGAGTTCCGCGCGGCAGGATAGTTGAGATTTATGGACCTGAATCTTCTGGAAAGTCCACACTCTGTCTGCACATCATAGCCAATGCTCAAAAAGCAGGCGGGGTAGGCGCAATCATAGATGCTGAACACGCCTTTGATCCACAATACGCCAAGAAAATCGGAGTCAATCTGGAAAATCTGCTTATCTCGCAACCTGACTGTGGCGAGGATGGCCTCAACATAACGGAAACTCTGGTCAGAAGCAATGCCGTGGACGTAATAGTGATAGACTCGGTTGCAGCACTCGTTCCGAGAGCAGAGATAGAAGGACAGATGGGGGACTCATTTATGGGCTTGCAGGCGAGACTGATGTCCCAGGCACTTAGAAAACTTACAGGTGCAATCAGCAGAAGCAGGACCTGCTGCATCTTCACAAACCAGATTCGCGAAAAAATTGGAGTCATGTTTGGAAATCCGGAAACTACAACGGGTGGAAACGCCCTCAAATTCTATACCTCAATCAGGATGGACATAAGAAGAATTGGCGCCATCAAGGAGGCTTCCGGTGAAGTCACCGGCAACAGGACACGCGTGAAAGTCGTAAAAAACAAGCTTGCTCCACCGTTCAGAATTGCCGAATTCGACATAAATTATGCCGAAGGAATTTCAAGATCTGGCTCAATAGTGGATGTTGCAACAGATCTGAAAATCATTGATAAGAAAGGATCCTGGTTATCTTTTGAAAACGAGCAGATAGGACAGGGGAGAGAACAGGCCAAGGCTTTTCTCCAGACGAACGAAGAACTTCAAAATAAGATCCTCGCCAAGATCAAGGAAATGACCAAAATAGGGGTTAAACCTTCCACGGCTCCAGTTTCGGAAGAGGAATAATCCGAAGACTCCAGGCTGATAACCGTGAACCTTGATAGAATTCAGAGTTCCGCTGAAAATAATAATGTCATAAAATTCCACCCCTTAGGGGGAATTTTCATTCAGATTTCCCGGCTGAACCCTTTTTTGGCTTCCATATGACCTTCAGCCATCGGGGTATGCAGTCTATAAATATGATGATCGTGCATGTTATAATTATTATTGTCAGGCTCGTATTTACTATTCCTTGGATTTTTGTCTCCGCTTTGAATATTTTCGGATAAAAATTATTTTTTATGTTCATAAAACCAGCGGAGAGGGTTGTTATTGCGACAAAAATCATCGGTCCGATTGTTATCCAGGCATATTTAGCCTTTCCACTGTTGATTATGAATGATGTGCCGACGGCGAGCGCGAGTACGGCAAGAAGCTGGTTTGCTGTTCCGAACATTGGCCAGATTGTCGAGATTGAACCGGTATATATGAAGTAGCCCCAGGAAAATACCACGATGGCACTTGCAATTAAATTTCCAGGGAGCCAGACCGTGTTGCCAAAAGGCCTGATTACTTTTCCGAGCGACTCCTGTAGGACAAATCTCGCGATGCGTGTGCCAGCATCAATCGTTGTCAGAATGAAAAGAGCTTCGAACATTATGGCGAAGTGGTACCAGTATGACATGAGTGACTTTAGTCCGGGGATGCTTGAAAAGATATATGCCATTCCCACGGCGAGCGACACAGCTCCGCCTGGACGCCCGGCGATTTTCTCGCCTACGCTTTCGGAAAGTCTTCCTATTTCAGACTGTGTAAAACCCATTTCATGGAGTTTGGGCAGGAGAGCCTGGATCTTGTCGTCGCTGATATTGATGATGAAGAAGTCGAGGGGCAGGAGGCTTGATGCTGCGATCAGGGCGAGTATGCTTACCACCGCTTCTGAAAGCATGGATCCGGCTGCTATGAATCTTATATCCTTCTCGTTCATCAACATTTTCGGAGTGGTTCCGGAACTGACAAGCGAATGGAATCCTGAGATGGCACCGCAGGCGATGGTTATGAAAAGATATGGGAAAAGTGTTCCCGGAATTATCGGCCCATCCCCATGTATAAACTTGGTAAATGCCGGCATTTTCAAGTCCGGCGCCACTATTATGACTCCAATTGCAAGCATGACTACAACGCCAAGCTTCATGATTGAACTGAGATAGTCGCGCGGGGAAAGAAGAAGCCATACTGGCAAAACCGAGGCGAAAAAACCATATATGGCAATAATCACCGTAAGGGTATGCTTATCGAATGTAAACAAACCGGCGAATGGAGAGGTAGGTATCCAACGTCCATAAATCACGGCCATGGAAAGGAGAATTATTCCGATGATTGTAGCTTCAATAATCCTTCCTCTGCGAAATTTGAACATCCATAAGCCCATGAAAAGGGCAATTGGTATGGTTGCCGCTATAGTGAATGTACCCCAGGAACTTTCTGCAAGGGCGTTAACCACCACAATACCAAGTCCGGCAAGCGCAAGTATTATTATTATGAATATTGCCAGTGAAGCGGTAACACCACTGACCTTGCTCACTTCGTTCTTGGCTATTTCCGCGAGTGACATCCCATTATGCCTCACAGAAGCTGTGAGAATTACGATATCATGCACGCCACCAGCCATGACAGACCCTACAAGTATCCACATGAAGCCCGGGAAATAACCAAACTGCGTCGCAAGTACAGGCCCTACAAGTGGTCCGGCTCCGGCAATCGCCGCAAAATGGTGGCCGAAAAGAATCCATTTGTTCATAGGATAATAGTTGTGACCATCAAAATTCCTTTTCCCAGGAGTGTCTTCGGTATCCCGCAAAACAAGGATCTTGGCGGCTATGAACCCATAATATATGCGATAGGCCAGGGCGAAAACCGCAAGCGATATTATAATAAGAGAAACTGCATTCATATTTTAAATCTTCTTAAATCTTGCGGTAAAATGCCTGAGAATGGGAGCCTCGTATGTAAATCGCATGCCACGTAGCTTCTCCCTGCGTTTGAAGCCTGTTATTTTGCGGACAACCTTATCCATCCGATAGAAGCTTTTCGAACCAGCATAGGATTCGTCGCCGTCAAGTATCCCGGCCCACTGTTTCGAACTCATAGCGGAAGTTCCACTGTCGGTCAGAAGATCAATCATCACATTTTCCGCGTCAATCAGGAATGGATTGTAACCCGCCTTCTTTAAAATTATATTGCGCTCCCCGGCAGATGTGAAACGGATAGGTTCGACAGATTTTATCTTGAACGGCTCTATTACTGTTTTTATATAGCTGTCACGTATCATGGCAAGTTCCTCTTATTTTGTCCTCTTGCTTTTGCACATAAGGGACATTTTAAAAACATCTTTTCAAATGGAGATAGGATATAATAATCTGTTCGGATATGGTATTAGTCCCGGCTATGGCCGGTTAAATTTATTACTCGTGCGTGTAGAAAACCACTGTGCTTCTGCCTACCTTGTTGTCTATTACAATATTATGAGGAGCAGGAACAATCGGATCTCCCTGTGTGAACTGCCAGTTTTTCGGCCATTTTGACGGCATTACGATCGCTATCCTGCTTATGCCTGAAGATATTTCCATACAGCTTTTCCCAGCTTCTTCCTTGTAATTCGCATAATCATAAGGTTTTTGAACTTTCAAACTAAGTGTCTTAATCTGTTTTATAGTTACCCCGTCTTTCTCGTAAACAGGATATTCAAGCGAAACTTTAGGCGGATTTTTGCCGAAGAATAGGCCTTGAAGGTAAACAATCTCGGCAGCGCCGGCTTCAGTAATTTCCGCTCCATAACTGTTCGCAACTCTATTGATGAAGGGTGGCTGGAGAACGGCATCTCCGACAACAATATTTTTAAGTTTGTTGCCTTCAGGATCTGTGACGGAAACAAGGACTTGCGGACAATTAAGCGGCGTGACTGGATATGCCAGCAGATTTTCCGCGCAGGTTTTTTTCTTGTCCCATAGTTTAGTGTTACAGAGTTTTACGATTTTACCCCATTCACTGTCGGCGTAGTCGGCAAGAGGAGGCTTGGCACTTATTTTATTAAGAACTTTCAGAGATGCCTTGCCTGCTTTGATCAGAGGAAGATAATCCGGATAGGTTGCAATCACCATCGGTTTTTTTGTGAATTGCGATCCTACAAATCCTGTGACCTGGGATGGTGTTATCCTAAGGTATCTGCCAATGGCGAGAGAATTGGCTGGAATTCCGAAACTCGCATCTATTATCATGTTTGAAAGCACATTTGTCATTGTAATGTTTGCTACAGATCCAGTATAATCTCCGGTCCATCCAAGAAAACTGTATCCTCCGAGCGGAATTGCCGTCACCTCCGTACAGTTGCTTCCTGCAGCAACAGTCTGCGAGACATTTCCACTTATCGAACCATTATCTCCAGCAACGAATGTGACTGTGAAAAAGCCTGGCGGATTCGTCGCGAAATTCGCAGTTACCGTCATATTTGCAGTGACATTTGAAACTGTCAGCGGATTTTCAGTGCCGGAATGATCTCCTGTCCAGGAACTGAACTGATATCCGTTGTTTGGAACCGCCGTAACAGGTCTTGTGCTGCCGCCGGACACGACAAGCTGGGATGGCGACCCACCTAGCGTGCCATTTGTTCCTGCAACAAAATTCACCATGAAATGGCCTGTGGGGATTGCCGCGAAATTCGCAGTGATCTCCAAGTTGGAAGTCACGGTTGAAACCGTTAGAGGATTCTGGCTGGTGCTTGTAAACCCCGTTCCCGTCCAGTTCACAAAATAAAATCCGGTGTCAGGAGTCGCAGTTACTGGTGTACATGTTCCTCCGGAGAAAATAGTCTGAGGCGTTGTTCCGCTGATTGTACCGTTCGCCCCTGCGGTAAATGTCACGGTGTAGCTCGCGACCTCCGCAAACGACCAGTTTGTGTTGTTTCCTGAATCCGTGCAGTTTAGACCAAATACATTTATAACCGAAGCGTTCACGTTGTTGGAATCTTGGACATCGAGATAGCCGAGAGTTCTTGTCCCTCTCGGATCCAGTTGCCATTGCGTGCCTGTTGATGATGAACGGAGCGAGAGAAGTTGCCCGGCTGCACCCTGAAGTGTGAGTATGCCTGTCACAGTGGTTTTATTGGCGGCACCAGCTGTAAAAGTAAGAGTGTCGGCGGCAGTGACAGTTTTAGTGAGGTTTGGAAAGCTGGTGGCTCCTGTGATGGTCTGATTTGTCCCGTTGAGCTGTACTGTCCCGGAGGAGCTTTGGAAAACACTGGAACCCGAACTGTTGCTCCAGTTGCCTTTGACAATCATGTTTCCGTTGAGTGTGACTACTCCACTTGACTGGTTTATGAAGTCGGCTGAACTCGTGCCGTCAAGATATACATAAGTGTTCGCGCTCACAACTATATAGCCTCCTTGGTTTACAAGTGAAGCACCCGAAGTAAACGCCAGGAATGACAGAACAAGTGTCGCCAGTGCAATTTTGATTTTCATGCCAATACTCCTAATTTATAAAAATTCGAACTCCTAATAATCGTTCACCGTCCACCGTTGACCGGGTTTTAATTGAATTTATCAAAGCCTGTATCATCTGAGATAAGGATTTGCATCTTTTTATAATATCTGATGAATCAGACTTACTAATCAATTCAATTTCAGTAGCTATGTAAATTTGTGTTCTGAGTTCGGAAGCTGATCCGAGTGCTATGTTGAGAAACCGTATGAATTCCGCATTGCTCTTCCGCTCTCTGCCTTCGGCAATATTGCTTGCGACGGAAACTGCCGAACGACATATTTGATCCTTAAGGCCATAGTCCTTGCAGGATTTTAAAATCTTGTATAGATCAACCGCCAAGCGACATGCCTTTTTCCAAACATCAAGATCTTCAAATGACAAACTCATATTTTAATCCTGCTTTATACTGTATTAGTTTAAGATTTTAACATTTTTAAAACTCTGTAATTTACATGTCAACAATGTTTCTAAATCATGGAGAACCTCCTTTGTTTGATTCTCAAGACATTCCATAATCGCTTGTTTGAACTTTGTAAAAGTTTCATGATATTTTGAATAAA
>CAIQLG010000239.1 GCA_903872565.1 uncultured Lentisphaerota bacterium
GGGCATCCTGGGAAATCAGTTTTTTGGGTGCTGCATCAATCTGCCGCTGCTGCCCGTTTTTCAGCAACTTGTTCAGGGTGTTCATCTGCCCGCCGAACTGAAAGAAATACCCCGAACTCAACGGGTTTTTGTTTTTTTCGAGCGGCTGGGCATGGATGAACGAGCTCAAGTCGCTGAGCCCGACCTTCGGCTTAGGCTGATCCTTGAAGAAGATGATCGGCTTCACGTCCGAGACGGCCTCGAATTCCATCCGGAGGAAGCCCGGCGGATAGTCCGAGGGGAATCCCTGGGCGGATATCAACATGCCGCTGCCACGGAGGAACCCGTCCTCCACCTTCCAGTTTCCGTCCACCACCACCCAGTCCTTCCCCAGTTCCGTACGTTTGAAATCGTCGCTGAAGACCAGCGTCCAGCCAGACTTCTCTGCCACGTCAGGCGCCTGAACCCCATCCGTTTTTTTCACATCGTCCGCCAGGCAACCGCCCAGCAAGCAGACCATCATCACCGCGCTTAACACCATGTAGACTGTTTTCATTTTTCATCATCCTTTGAGTTTAATCATATCTTGTTCTTTGCTTCAGATTCAGGTCTTGATCACTTCGTCGGCTTTCCAAGTTTTTCCAACGCCGTTTTCGCCTTCACTTTATCGACAGAGCTGGATTTTTCGGAGGCGATGATCTTATTGTAGGCGGCGATGGCCTCTGCGGTCTTTCCGGATTTGGCGAGGAGCTCGCCCAGGGCGAAGTAGGCCTGGCTGATGAGGTCACTGTCCTGAAAGTAAACGCTCTGCCGGTAGGCGGCGATGGCCTCGTCGATCCTGCCGGCCTCGGCGAGCGTCTTCGCGATGGCGATATCTTGCTCCTGCTGCCAATTGCCCCGATTGTAAGATTTACCGCCGCGGGTAGCCTGCATCCTGTTCAGAACGTCAAGCGCCTCGTCGTACCGCTTCTGTTCCCTCAGGTAGTCTGCGGCGTTGAGAAAGCTGAACATAAAGGCACCATCCCAAACCGATCCTCCGCGTATATGCGTGATTTTCATGTAGCCCGCAAACGCCTTCTCCTTGTTCTTGAGAAGTTGCCCCTCTGCGGCGGCCAGCGTGCTCAAAACGAACACTTTTTGGCAATCGGTGGCGACGAACTCCGCCGCCTTCTCCAGGTCTTTCTCGGCGGCCACGCCGCTGCCCGTTTTGTAGTATGCGTAACCCCGATAGTACAACGCCATGCTCCGAACATCTTCGTCCCTATAGCCGATTTTGGAGTCACCGGCTACGGTCGTGAGTCGTCGCAGCGGCCAGGCGGCAATGTCATCGGTGCCAAAGCCACTGACGATTCCCTTGTAGTCACCCGCCGCGAACATAATCTCCATTTGGGCATACCGGGAGTAGGGCTTGTCGTCAATGGCCTTCGCCAGCGCCAGCCCCTCTTCCAATTTGCCCTTCTGGAGTCCCACGGCGGCGGCGATGCGGGCCTGCCACAGATTTTTGTCCATGGGGTCCTTGGCTGTGGCGGCCAGGTTCGAGAATGCCTCGCGCGCCTCCGGATATTTCTTCTGGCTAAACTTACCTTCCGCCGCGCGCTCTTGGTATCTCCGGTTGAAATCCGCGTTGAAATCCTCGGAAAAGGCAAACGACGCCCAAAGCAGAATGAACGCCGGCACGCTTCGCTTCATCAGCGACCCAACAACAAAACTCCGTTTTATACGATCAATATTTTTCATCGTCTCCTCCCTACTTCTTGTAATTCGGATCGTAACCAGGCCTCAGTTCCCTGAGTAAGTAGTTAGGAAAAATATAATTCTCCTTTTCCTTGACGATCGGTTCGATCTCTTTCCAGAGCGCGCTTACCCGGTTTGCCGCTTCCTTGTCCTCGCCCTTGCTATTTTTATACCGGGCCATCAAATCCAGAACCTCGTTCATCTTCCGCGTGAACTCCAGCCCGATGCGCACATGCGCGATCCGCCGGCGGTAGATCTCAGGCGCTTTTACTACTGCGGCATCCGCCTCGTCCAACAGGCTGGTGGCCCGCTGGTAAAACGCGGAATCATAGGCCTGCGGGAATGTGAGTTTGCCGTCAACCTTCCGGTTGCGCGTCTCCTCCAGCAACGTCCAGTAGGCCTTCAGTTGCCCGGCGGCCGGTCCGAACCCGCGCCGGTAGTAGTCGTCCAGAATCGCGTGACCGTCCTGGTCGGGATTCCATGCCAACTGCGCCATCAGGTAGTAGAGCGGCCCCTGCGTCGGCCAGCATTCGTTGATAGTATCGAAAGACATGCCGGTACAGTTGTGGTCGGCCAGGTAGCGGAAAGTCTCCATGGCCCGCCCAAAGGGCACGTCGGGCAGCATCTGGTACATGCCGCCACCCCCTGGCAGATTGGGACGGTAGATTATTTTCGTGCCCATTGCCGCCCAGTCGGCGAACTGTTTCGAACTTTTCTCGTTATCGAAACTGTCGGGGTCGTTGTCGCCCTGCCCCGCGAACCAATTCGGGACATGCAGCATGATCACATTGGCGTCCGGCTTGTTTTTGAGCGGCGCAGGCCGGATCGGACCGTAGCCTATAATCGAGACGTGATAGTCCTTGTCCGGATAGCGCTGCCGCAGCTTGCGGCCCAGTGTGTTGGCGAAGATCACTTCCCGGTCGCTCAGCGCCACGTATTCCTGGACAAGGCCGTTCCATGTCAGGAGCCGCTTTTTGGCATCTGGCACATCCCATGCCCGGCATTTTTCGCAGATACAATGCCCGGAGGTACTGCCATCATTGATGCCCGCATAGAACGAGGTCAGAGTCGGATCCTCTTCCAGTTGCTTCGCCACATCGTCCAGCCACTGGTCCCAGACCGCCGGGTTCGATTGGCATATCTTGGTGTAGTAGCCCGAACCGCTGCGCGTGCCGTCGGGCTGGAGGGCGAAATACTCCGGATGCGTAACGTGGAACCGATCCCACCAACTGGAAAAACCTCCTTCAAACGTGTTCCCCCAGTGTCCCGGGTTGGAGGAGTCAAGATTCATGCGCTGCAGACGACCCCAGTCAAAAGAAACGGCCCGGTTATCACCTAGACCTGACTGGATTAAAATCCCAGTGCGCATGCGGATCTGGGGATGATAGCGATACTCGAAGGGCGCGAAGGCGATCTTTTCCCTCCTTATAATGTCCTCGCCAATCTCGCCTGGCCAGAGCCAGCGCACGTCCAGATAATCCTGGAGAAACGTGTACACCGCGTTGACCGTGCCGTATTCCTGCTGCAAGAACACGGTCGGATTCTTAGATCTGTCTTTCCCCACCATGTGCTGGGGATCCCACCGGTCGCGTCCGGCGATCACCAGGTTCTTGCCGTCGCAGGCGATTAAGATTTCTTCCGGATTATTGAACTCGAAATCCGTTTTGGGGAAGAGCTCCTTGAGCTTCGGTTGGAATCCGACCCAGATCGCGTGCTCCGGCACCGGATCGGGCAAGCCTTCGATGACCTGCGGCTTCACACCACCAACC
>CAIQLG010000240.1 GCA_903872565.1 uncultured Lentisphaerota bacterium
CGATTAAATTATTTGAGCTGATTTCAAAATTCCAATTTGCAGTTGAACCCCGTTGGCGTTCACAACTTTAGTGTGCTTTTTATAGCCTCAATATGACACGCTAATTCCAATTCCATGTCAAATTGATATTATAATAAGCGACATAATACGCTCATAAATGGCATTTTACATACAATCAATTTGCATTTTAATTGGAATAACCTGTCTGCCCAATTAAATTTGACCAACCTGCCGGAACACCTGATTTACCAGGCAAATATCCCAGTCCGATGAGATCTTTGCACCAGTAAAAATATCTGTCGCCCAGCGAATCTGTCCAGAAGATCGGCGGCAGATGCCCGAAATCACCGAGGTAATATACAGACGCAGTACCACATTGCTTCATGGTGTTGAGGCATTCCATCTGCTTCGCCATCCCCCTTGCTTTTTTAAGTGCAGGCAGCAGCATCGCCATGAGGATGGAGATGATTGCAATCAAGACGAGAAGCTCCACCATTGTAAAACCACTGATGATTTTCGACCGATTGCGCTGGCTGAAATTCTTCATCTGTGCACTCCCGGGTTCTTGTTGACATGCCGATAATATAGCACTCCATTATTGCTATAATATGGAAAATAACGACAAAAATTTGTAATATAACGACAAAACATTTACAGACAAAGATTTTTGTTTAAAGTTATTTAGCAATTAAAATTTGTGTAAATTTGTGAAATTTGTGTCGAAAAATTGGTTGCGGCGTAAGCTGCTCTACGTTTTTCATGGAAGAGTCCAGAACTGTATGGTCGTCCTGCATATCTTGTTGTCAATAACTATGTTGTGGTTTCCTATGTGGGTCCATGACTTGGACCATTTTGACGGCATATAGGCGGTGAGCTCGCTTTGTCCGGTATAAATGTCCATCGGGTATTTTGCGGCTTTCCCGCTGTAGTCCGGGAACCTCAGGAGATTTTTGTCCACTTTGAGATTTTGTTTTTTGACAATTCCGTTTTTATCCTTGTATTCGATCCACAATGCGGGGACATTCTTGCCGAAGAATGCCCCCTCTATGATTATCTTCTGGCCTGCGGATGCGGCGCTTATTCGCTGACCGTTCTGATTGTAAACCCCTTGTATCTCGGGCTGGACTTCATATAGGTCAATGGCAGTTTCAGCATATTTGTCGGTCATGAGCCCGTTGGAGTCAACAGCTTTGACAAAGAGTCTGCAAGTCACGGATGAGGGTGGATTTGCCGCAAGTATCTGCATCGTGGTGTCATATTTGCTCTGAGTCCATACCTTTGTGTTCAGGAGCGGGAATTTTGCAGTCCATTCGAGATCCACCATCTCCACCTGGGTTTTGATCTTTGTGAGATTTTTGAGGCTTGCCTTTTTGATTTTTGCGGAGACGGGGTCTGTGTATTGGCCGTAGGCCTGTGGAGATTTCGCGAAATTCGCAAATCCCTGAATCGGGACATCCTTCGCGTCGAGAGTGTAGATTTTCCCCAAGGTGAGATTTGTCTCCTGCTGTATTGCTGCGAAGTTCGCAGTGATGGTGGCGTTGTCGTACAGAGTGGCGGTTGTAGTTGGAGACAGGCAGTTTGCGACTGTGACGGCGCCGCTCGAGTAAGTCCATCCTAGAAAGTAGAAGCCAGTGTTCGGGGTTGCCGTGATTGTAATGGGCTCGGCAGTCTTGAAGGTATTCGTTCCCGATGGTGTGGCTTCCCCCGCTCCTACAGGCGAGACGGCGACGGTGAGAGAGGCCTCGGCAGGTGTCACTGCGAAATTCGCAGATACTGCCGCCTCAGCGGAGATTGTGAGCGTGGTAGAACTCGAGAACGGGTCGAATATGCTGGCACTACCGCTTCCGCTCCAGCTGACGAAGTGGTAACCGGCCGCCGGTGTCGCAGTTACTGTGAGAGGCCTGTTCAGAATCACCGTGGATGCTCCGGATGGAGTGGTTGTGCCACCGGCCGCCGGGCTGGATGAGACAGTGAGCGAAGCCGCTTCGGCCGCCGGTGCGAAATTCGCAGTTATTGCCATATTCATGGAGACACTTTTTATGACCAGCGGATTGACTACTGAGCTGAATCCTTCGGGACTTGTCCAGTTATCAAGCTTGTAATCGTTGGTGGGCACGGCTGTCACGGACTTCGTCGAACTGCCATAGTTTATGGTCTGTGTTGTGGTTCCCTTGATTGATCCGTTCGGGCCGGCGGTGAAGGTGATGGTAAGTGGGAATGCCTTGTAGTTTGCCTTGACCGCTATGTCGGAGGAAAGAATTGTGGCTTTTGTGCTTGGAGAGCTTGGATCGGCGAGACTCGATGTGTTTCCTGTCCATTTGTCAAAATAGTATCCAGTCGGGGGAATATTGGCTGTTATGGTAACGAGAGTTCCTGATGCGTAATTGCCGTCACCTGTGCCATTTTCGACTGTGAGATGGTAGTATCCTGACTTGAACCCTGCAAGGTACTGGCATTTCTGTCCTGCCACTGTCGTGAATGTTCCGCCTGCGAGGAGAGTGGTCTGGTCTCCCGAGACTGCGAACGCGAATATGGTGCTGTCGGGATTGGGGTTCCATGAAGTGGCGTTCGAATTGGATGTGTTCAAAGATGCCGCATATTTCCTTGTTACTTTGCCTATGGATGTGAATGTTCCTCCAGCATAGAGAGCCTGTCCGCTGGCGGAAAGTTTGAGTGCATGCACGGTACCGTTGGCGCCTGGATTCCATGTCAAGATAGTTCCATCCGAGGGAGTTATCGCGGCGATTTTGTTTCTTTTCTGTCCACACATTGTCGTGAACGAACCACCAGCATAGAGGATGCTTCCGTCGGAGGAAAGCTCAAGCGAGGATACGGACGCATCGGCGGTTGAAGGCCAGGTGCCTGCGCCGCCTGTCCCTGTGTTGAGTGCCGCGATGTAGTTCTGGCTCTGCATTCCGATATTCTTGAAATCTCCTCCGGCATAGAGGGTTTTGTTGTCGGGAGAGATTCTTATTGAATATACGTTGTTGTCGGGGTATGGGTTCCACGTGGATACGACAATTCCGGTCGTGGGGTCCAGTGCGGCAAGATATTTTTTCGCAGTCCCTCCGATGTTGGAGAAGAGGCCTCCGGCATATACGGTTTTTCCATCTGATGAAGCCTGTATTGTTCTGACGGTTCCGTCCGCTCCAGGGTTCCAGCTGTTCGGGGCTCCGGCTAGGACACCTATCTGGGCGATCTTGCTGCGGGGGAGCCCTCCCATTGAAGTGAATGTCCCCCCGGCAAAAAAAGTTGTTTTGTCGTATGATGGAGTAATTGTGTATACAGCTCCGTCCGCATTAGGATCCCAGCTTAGGAGAGTGTTGGAGGAAATATCAACTGCGGCAAGCCTGTTTCTGTTCGCACCGCCTGCGGAAACGAAGCTGCCTCCGGCGTAAAGGTTTGATCCGTCGGATGATACGGCAAGAACGAGCACCGTGTTTTCCGCGCCCGGATTCCAGTTTGTCAGAGTCCCGTCGGAAATTACGAGAGAGGCGATGTATTGCCTGGAGAGCGAAGACACGGTTGTGAACTGGCCGCATACGAAGAGCGTTTGCTCGTCTGGCGAGACGGCGATATTGTCTACATCCGCATTCACTTCGGCGGGAGACCAGGATGTGAGTCCCCCGTCGGAAGTCCTCAGGAATGCGATATGTTTGCGGGCGGTTCCCAGTACAGATGTGAACTGGCCTGAGACGCGGAGGATTGTGCCATCGTGCGATATGATAATCTGATTGACTGCCGAATTGGGAGAGGGATCGAAGGATGTCGCAGTCCCGGCGACATTGATGGCCGCAAGATAGTTTCTGTATACCCCTGCTATTATTGTGAACTGCCCGCCGACGTAAATCACCGAGCCGTCCGAGGATACTCTGATGGCATTGATATTGTTGTTCGCGACAGGATTCCAGCCGAGGAGGGATCCATCCCCCGAGTTTAGAGCGGCGATCCGGCTCCTTGACGTCGAATTCACAGAGGTGAAATTTCCTCCGGCATATACGGTTGTCCCGTCTGGAGACACGGCAAGGCACCACACGGAGTTGTTGGCTGCCGGAGCCCAGTCCGTGAGCGCATTGGTTGCCAGCATGACCGATGCAAGCCTCGTTCTTGTCATTCCTCCTACCGTTGTGAAGTCGCCCCCGAGGTACAATGTTTTTCCGTCTGGCGACAGAGCGAGAGCCCATACAATTCCGTTGACTGCGATGCTGAAGTTGGAATCCACTGTGCCATCCGAAAGTATATGTGCGATATTTTCCATGACCTCATATCCTACCATCGAAAAACCGCCACCGATGTAGAATCCTCCATTACTATCGGGGATGACCGCCTGCACATTTCCGTCGATAACCGGGAATGATGTGTTGACAGCTCCAGTTTGTGTTGCGAATGCGGCACCACCGCCGGTGAGCGGGCCGACATATGTGAAATCTCCTGCGATATACATGCTGTTTCCGAGCGCCTTGATATCTCTGACCACTCCGTTTGTAGTCCAGTAGCCGGGGATTGGATAGTTGGAAAAACTTGCAGATGCAGTGTATGAGAGAGACACGGAAATGCCGATGAACAAGGCCATAAGTTTATTTTTCATTCATCTTCCTAAGAGAATTCCTGCTACAATGAAATAAAGGCAATACGGTTTTACCCTTATACTATATTGCAGATGTCATTAATTCAAGCCTGAGAAGGCTTGGCTTTTTGTTCATTCGTCCTCGAGGACGGCAGGGAGTGGGCGACAGATAAAAGTTGGCACTGCTCTCCCGATAAGCACAGTACCGGATGGCAATATAATGGAAGCCCCTTAAAGCAGACGGCATTCGAAGAAAACATATCCCCTACTTCATTTTTTTGTCGTCGTTTTTTCGTCTTCTTGCCTGTAGTCACCTATAAGGCTTTTTAGAAAACAGATCTTAAACAATGGGCACTTTTTACAGCCGGACACTAATGCGATTGGACACAGAGTCATCTTAACCCTCCCTGTAGATTAGTTGCGAAATCGTTGGCTTATGTGTATAGACTACTTGTCATGGCAGTTATTTCAAGTTTTTTAAAAATTCGTCTAATGTTTTCATGTGATTGGTGGAGGGGCGTCAGTAGCAGGCAACTCTACGGCGTTACTTTCTTGAATTCAAAGTTTGAAGCTCTAGTTTAATGGATTAAAACATGAATGTGAACAAATGGATGTTGAGAAATCTTTTTTCATACTTTTCGGGGTGGTATTCATTGTCCTGTTTCTTCTTGTTGTTCCATGGTTTAGGAACCTGATGCGCAGGAAGGAACTCCTTTCATCACCATTGAAGGAGGAATGGCGGAAGATTATAAGCGGGAATGTGCCTATCTACCGGAGGGTGCCAGGGGAGTTCAGGAGCGAACTGCATGGACTGATCAATGTTTTCCTGTCGGAAAAGAATTTCGAGGGATGCGGCGGGCTCCAGATAACTGACGAGATAAGGCTCTGCGTTGCCGCACAGGCATGCATTTTGCTGCTTAACAGGAAGACAAATTTCTTCCCCACACTCAGCACGGTTCTAATATATCCCGGAGCATATTTTGCAAAAGGGCCGAGACGCATTGGCAATCAGATGATAGAGGATGAGACGACCAGGCTGGGCGAATCCTGGAACGGCGGCACCGTGGTGCTCTCCTGGGACCATGTCAAGCACGGGGCGGTAAGTCTCAACGATGGACAGAATGTTGTCCTGCATGAGTTTGCACACCAGCTTGACCAGGAGGATGGAGTTGCCAACGGCCTTCCAGTGCTTGGCAACGGCACGAACTACATCGAATGGGCGAGAATCCTCAGCGGTGAATACGAGAATCTGAAATTCGAGGTCGCGCATGGTGTCAGGGATGTGATAGACGCATACGGGGCGACAAATCCGGCCGAGTTTTTTGCAGTGGCGACGGAAACCTTCTTCGAAATCCCGGAGAGAATGAAGGCGCGCCATCCGGATCTCTACGAGGAATTCAAGAAGTACTACAATCTTGATCCGGCATCCTGGAAAGGGGAAGGTGTAGAGTTATGAAATTATGCAGGCGCCTCTTTGATTGTCTGAAAACTAAGATTATATTGGTGGCGGAGGTGTCAGAGGGCTGGGTCCCTTCGCAGTCTTCAAAACTGTTGTAGCTCCGAAAGGGGCTGGGTGGGTTCGATTCCCATACACCTTCGCCAGCAACCCCGATTAAGAAAAGAATTAGACATGATTTAAAACTCTCACATAACGCTAACTAATTAGACCACAATAACTTATATAATACAGCAGATATCTTTAACTTTTTTTCATCACTTTTTCAGGTTTATTTCAATATTTTCTCTTGACAAGAAGGGAAAATTATTATAATATATGTACATCAATGATAAATAGTGTTTATTAAGGATGTACACATGATGATACAATCAATTGGAAGAGCCATTGATATCCTGAAGGTGGTTTCATCCCGGAAAGACTGGATGGGGGTGAGGGAAATTGCCAGATCGGTGAATTTGAAGGTTCCTACTACACAGCAGATACTTAAGACGCTCCAGGCCAGGCAATTTCTTGAGTTCAATGAGGAACTAAGAAAGTACAGGACTGGTCTGGGCTTATGGCTTATCGCGGAAAAAATAAACCCCCTCAGCCTTCTTACAAACAAAATCAAACCTTATGTCAACAGCGTTTTCAATGAATTAGGTGAAACTGTGGTTGTGCTGGCTCTTATTAACATGGAAGTCAAAGTAGTCGACTGGCGCCAGTCAAGGCACTCCTTGGCCGTGATACTTCCAGATGAGGATAAAGTAATAAGCCTGCCTCACCAACTTGCAAGCGGAAGGGTTGTCCTTGCTTTCGCTGACAAATCCTATCTCGAGTACTATGTGAAGACACTCAGATTCCCGGAAAAAGGTGAAAACATGTTCAGGAATCAAAAAGATTTTCTTGCCGAAATACAGAAGATACGCGATGAAGGGTATTCCCTGACTGAAAACGTCATAGGCAGCGGAATAGGTGCGATTGCTGTTCCTGTATTTTCTGGAGCTGGAGATTTCGTTGCGGCACTTGCCTGTAGCGTGCCTCTAAGCCGCTTAAGTCCTGAAATGAAAAAACAGATATTGGAAAGCCTGAGGGAAACAGCGGAAAAGATAAAAAATATAGAAATGGTTTAAATGAATACATCCAAGGTAGTGGGAGATAAAAAAGGAGGCCGTAGAAATGAATCGGATTGAAAATTCATGGAGTTTTAAGACACGTTTTACCTTAATCGAACTATTGGTGGTAATTGCGATCATCTCAATTCTTATGAGCATATTGCTGCCTGCGCTGGCAGCTGCCAAGCGGATGACCAAGTCTGCCCTGTGCCTGCAAAATCATCGTCAACTGGGGCAGGGCGCCGCAATGTACATATCGGATTACGGCTGGAATATTTCAATCCGTTATGGAACTTTGCCTCCCGGCCCTGTGACAACGTGGTATGTTGAGCAAATGCGTGATTATTTTCCAAAAAATAAAAACGTGTATCTTGCGGCACAACAGGGCAATGAATGTGCTATATGCCGACCAGCATGCCAATTCCAGGAAGGAGGGTTCATTTTCAAGATACCTGAGCAACCCTGCTAAATCCTGGAGCACAACCAGCCCATTCTGGTTTGATTCCCCGGGCGTAGATTACACCGGCAACCCCGACTGAGGATGGAAATGACAGAAACCATAGTCAGAAGATTGTGTTCAGATTTGTTTATCATTCTGAATTCTGAATTCTCTTTCAATGCATTGTTAGTTTCGCAATACTCTATATTACAATATCAAAGGAGTTTATCATGAATGGTACTGATAATGTGCATGTGCGTAACGTTGTGCTGGAGATGTCATTGCGTCCGTTTGCAAACGATCTGCGACCGGAGGCGATGCGGGCGACCTGCCGAGAAATGTTCCGGCAATGGCGGCCGCTGACAAAACATGCAGAGACGGTATCCGTCATGTTCTGGACGGCGGACGGCTCGGAAATCCTCGATTATGCGGGAGCGCTTGACGACAAATTCGAGTGGGCGAAATGGATAGGCGGTGTCAACCCCATGGATCCCGATGGCCGCCACGAGCCCTATATGGAAAATCCTCCGGACTTCACATATGGAATGCTGAGAAACATAATTGCCATAATCAAAGAGGTTGGCATGGAGGAAACTGGTTTGCCGATCCGCGTGGGCGAGACATTCGATCCAGGCCCGGAATTTGCCGTCTCATCATTCAAGTACGAGCGGCATGCCGAGCTGTTATCCAAGACCTTCACCACGTTTGTGTCCTGCGATGGGGTGCTGAAAGGCGACCGGCACCCTTATGCGGGATTCCCCGGCGGCATTCCAGACGGCATGCCGTTCGGCACTTTTTTGGGCAGGCAGTGCCAGCACTTTTTAACCGATATGGGATTCGACTATATATGGTTTTCCAACGGCTTCGGCTACGGTGCGGATCCGTGGAGGATCAGCGGCCGTATTTTGAATGCGGAGCACTGCGCCTTTGAGCCTGAACACGTAAGCACCATCAGAAAACAGAATCTTGACTTCTGGAAGCTGTTCCGCGCGGAATGCCCGGAGTTCCCCATCGAAACGCGGGGCACCAATTTGACCGCGGGGATCGATCTTGCTTCCGACGGGGTGTCTGTGCGTGATATTTACCAGGGCGGTTTCAACATGCGCGGGCCGGTCAATTCTCCATGGACACCGATCAACGGCTTCCTGGGCGTTGAAATGGCGGGCTGGATGTCGCATATCGCCGAATTGCCTCCGGAAGGCGGCTATCCGTATCGGTTTTATATTCATGATGTCTGGTGGAAGAACGATCCCTGGCTGGACCGCTACGGCCGCGACCCCTACGACATTTACCTGCCGCTGTCCGTGGGGCGGCTGAACGAAAAGGGCGAGATGGAATTGCCGGATTCGATTAATTTCTTGTCCGTGGACGATTCTTTCGGAAAGATGCCGGAGCAGGTGCCGAATGAAGTAATCCCCCATCTGCTCAGCGCCCTGGCCGATCAGCCCGACGCCCCGGGGCCGGTCGTGTGGGCGTATCCGCTCGACGAGTACGAAGCACACACATACGAAAAGACGGAGCGCATCGGCGAGGTCTTCGGCGGCGACTGGCTGATCTGCACCGCAATCAACGACGGGTTTCCGCTCAATACCGTCGGCTCCACCCGCATAGTGCGACAAATCCTTCATGACAATCCCGCACGTCTTGCCGGATCGGTGCTGCTGACGCCGGTGCCGGATGCCGGCTCGGAGTTTGAGGCGGCGCTACTGCGGCATGTGCGCAATGGAGGCAAGGCTTTGTTATACGGCTCCTTAACCCATGCGAGCGGGGAACTCCGCACACTGCTTGGCATCTCCCTCTCCGAACCGCTTTCTGGCGAATTCGACCTGGAGGCGGAATTGATCGACACTGTTGCCTGTGGCCAATATCCAATGCAGATAAGGCATGACCCGATTTTTTCATCCGGCGGATGGAGTGAGGCACCAGTCGGTAACGGGCAGGTTTTTGCTGTTGGAAAACAAACTGGAACCGTGCGCGCGGCGGCCGCGATGGGACAGCTTGGCAAAGGCGGAGCGATCGCATGGGTCCGGGGCACTGTCTCCCTCGAAAAATGCGTCCCAAGCAAGCTCTGGCCTGACTGGGCGCTGCGGATTCAAAAGGTGGACGAGTTTTTCCCTCCAGAGGCGCTCCTGCGCCTGGCACTTGCGAGACTTGGGCTGCTTTTCGCCATCGACACTGAGAGCATCGCAATGCAAAAACCGCTTTTCGACGGCTATCGCCTACAGATGGGGCTGACCGTTTCCCGGCGCGCCAACGGCTATTTCTTCTCCGGTTATCCGCCGGCGGTGTTCTCCAGCCCTGGCGTGCGTCTGCGCCTCCCTCAGGGTGCTCCCATCCTGGAAGGCCTCTGCGCAAAACTGGAAAACGGCACGGCGAAATATGTCTTCTCGCAGACCTGGCACCGAGAATGCCGGGTCTTCGTGACGCAGGATGCGGGCGAGGTGTTCTGCAACCGCCGCTGTCCCGGCGACAGTAACCGTGTTCGTGACCGGCTGCTGGTGGGCGGCTTGGTCGGCGCGAAACTGCGCTTCTATCCCGAGTCGGGCAAGGAAGATACCTTGTGCGTGCAACTGAATCCGGCTGCGAACACCCAACATCGCGACGATTTCCCCGGCGCGAGTTTCACGGTGATGGAGGACGCTACCGGGCGATATGTTGAAATGGAAAACGTCACTGGTTCGGTTGTGATTTTCTGGTAGATGCAATAGGTAGGCTGGTGAGAGCGCCTCCCCTGAGGCATCAGGGTAAGATAAGTTCATCGTATAGGAAATTGTATTTTGACAGGATGGTCGAATGATTGGGAATTTGTAGCCACGGCCATGTTGGCCGTGTCGTCGCCTCCAACATGGAGGCGGCTACATTAGTCCCGGCAAAGCCGGCTAAGTTCATACATATAATGAGGATTTTTCAAAATGAATGTGAAAAGAAGAAAAGAACTGTCTGCAAAAATAGGACTGTTGGCAGTAGGGCATCACACCTACTGGAAGCAATTCCCTGGATTGATGGAGGAAATGGAGCACAAGATCGAAATTCTTGACAAGAAAGTCGAGAAAAACGGCATCAGCGTTGTAAGGTTCGGTCTCATAGACAATGCCGAGGGCGCCTACAGGATGGTGGGGGAAATAAAAAAGGCCGACCTGGACATGCTCTTCATAGACATGGTTACTTATGCGACAAGTGCAACGTTCGGCATAATTGCCAAGGAAATAAATATCCCGATAGTGATGCTGGCCCTTCAGCCATTATCCGCCATGGATTACGCAAATGCGTCAACTTTCATGCAGCTCTGCAACGATGATTTCTGTTCGGTTCCGGAATTTGCAGGAGTTGCCGTGAGGATGGGGAAAAAGGTGCCCGCAGTCATAATCGGACAGCTTGAAAATGATCCGGAAGCGGACAGGGAAATAGCCGAATATTGTTCCATCGCCAGAGTATTGCATGACCTTAAAAAAGGTCGCATAGGACATCTGGGGCATGTCCTTGAAGCGATGCTTGACATGCACACTGATCCTACGGCTGTAACTTCCGCTTTCGGTTGCCATGTAGTGCAGTGCGAGGCAGAAGAGATCATGAAACATTACAGGGATCTTACGGCGGAAAACAGCGAAGTCGAAGAAATGAAAAGACGTATCCTTGGCTTTTTTGACACGCCTGACCCGGTTTCAGATCCGATAACCGTCAAGCTGACGCCTGAAGACCTTGACGTCGCGGCCAAGGTCTCTGTTGCGCTTGAGCGGTTCATACAGGATAAGAAACTCGATGGACTGGCATATTACTATGAAGCCGAAGAAGGTTCGGAAATGAGGAAGCTGGTGACTAATTTAATTGTCGGCAATTCACTGCTGACAGCAGCGGGATTCCCGATGTGCGGGGAATATGACATCAAAACATGTATTGCCATGCTGATAATGGACAGGCTCGAAATCGGAGGCAGTTTTGCGGAATTCCACCCCATTGACTTTAATCGCGGGACGATCCTGGTTGGACATGACGGGCCTCATCACCTGAACATTGCCGATGGCAGGCCGGTAATCAGAAGCCTGAAAAAATATCATGGCAAGCCCGGTTCAGGCGCAGGAGTTGAATTCAAAATAAAAGAAGGTCCTGTCACTATATTGAGCATCGGGGTGAAGGCGGATGGGAAATTCAAAATGATCATAGCAGAAGGCGAATCTGTCAACGGGCCTGTGCCTCCGACCGGCAACACAAACACACATTGCCGCTTTTTGCCTGATATCAAGACCTTCCTGAAGCGATTGGTTGCGGAAGGACCAACGCATCATTTCGCTCTGGGCATAGGGCATCATGCGGAGACAATAAGGAAAATAGGGGACATCCTGGATATAGATGCCGTAGTCGTAAGCAGAGAGAAATCTGTCTGAGCCGGGCAACACAGGAATATTGGCGGGAAAAATGCCGTGAACTGATAAGATGAACAAAAAAAGGAGAATGCTGAAAATGAACGAGAGTATTGACATCGGAACGCGCCGTGAACTGTTTGTGGACAGGAGGTTGAATATAAGTATGACGATGAAGGAGCTAGCCAGGCTGGCAGGTGTTTCCCGTTCCGCTGTTTCAGCGGGTATGGGCAGTTCACGATCCACCTGTGTGTTTTCCAATCGCAAGTTTCTTGTTGCCAATGGGTTTACACTGGTGGAACTCCTGGTGGCTGCGCCCGGCGTAGTTCTGGATTGCATCGCGATTCAAACGAAGACGAGAGCACATTTGATCAAGTTCACCTTGATCGAATTGCTCGTGGTTATCGCGATCATTTCGATGCTGATGGCAATGCTGCTTCCGGCATTGAGCAAGGCGAGGAACAAGGTCAAACAAATCACTTGCCTGAGCAATATGAGGCAGATGGGCACTGGAGTCGCAATGTACATCAATGATTATGGCTATATGATGCCAAAGTGGCACGGTAATTTAAACTGGCACGACGGTCTCCTGCCCCCATACCTGGGATTTAAATCGAACCTTCCAGTGGGGCGGATATCTACTGCTGGTCGCCATCCTTTCGCCTGTCCCATCATGCCTGATTCGACGGCGACGGACGGGACTTGCTTTGAAAACAACACCATTGGCTACAATAATTTTTTGTCGGAGGATCATCACGGAGAGGCTTCGCCCATGTACAAGGGGCCGCGGTTTCCCGCGCCCGCGCGACATTGCCTGCTGGCGGACGCTACCGGGGACAGATTTAATTTGGGTACAGGGGGGATGTGCCAAATCCAGTTTCGCCACAACAGGGCGCTCAATGTCTTATACGCCGACCTGCACGCGAACGCGCGGAAAATCGGCACGTTCAGCATTTTCACTTATACACCTTTTTGGTTGACTACCTGTAGCTTAAACACCCCAGATTAAGCAATGGAAAAGCATTGGAAATTGTTGGCTTAAATATTATTGATAAAATCAGGAGGAATAAAAAAATGAAAAATGTTTCAGAAAGTCAAGTGTTAGGCAGTAAACTATCCCGGCATGATTTTGCGCTGGAAGCGTTGGTGGATTTTCCGGATGACGCGATCTGCGCGCCGGAACCGGTTACGCCGGCGCATATCGATGCCATTATGCGGGCGACTTCCGGAAAAGCGGACGATATTCGGGTCTGGAGTCCGACCTTTGGAAATTTTCACTCGCTTGACCCACTGGGAGAAGTCATCCTGGAATAACATGAGACAATAATCAACGGGCGTAATTCCCATTAATTGAGATCGGATCGGAAAGAATCAAACATAAAAGGAGACAGATGATGAACATGCTGAGAGTTAGGATTCCAATGTGTCTGGGCGGATTAATTTTGCTGGTGCTGGCATTTTCGGGCTGCGCACTTTTAAATTTTGGCGGAACCAAGCTGGTGGACGAGGGGAAGCCCTGCGCCGACATCGTGATCTCCGAGAAGCCGCCCCGCATGGTGAAGCTGGCGGCGGAAGAACTGCAAACCTACATCGAGAAAATCAGCGGTGCCAAACTGGCGATCACCAACGCGCCGGGCGATGACGTGCCTACGCACATCTACGTGGGCCGGAGCACCTACACGGACAAACTCAACATCACGGACGAAGGCTTGAAGTACGACGCGTTCAAGATTGTGTCCGGGAACAACTGGCTGGCACTGGTGGGGCATGACAGCGATTTCACGCCAAAACAACCGTACAGTGCCGGACATAGCGATTGGACGCGGATGCTCAAGGAATGGGATTCTCTGACCGGTGAAAACTGGAGCAATCCCTATTATAATGTATTCAAGCAATACAGCAAGAAGATGGACATTTGGGATTTTGATGAGCGCGGATCTCTCAATGCTGTGTACGCGTTTTTGCGGGATCAGGGAGTCCGCTGGTATATGCCGGGCGACCTGGGGGAGATCGTGCCGAAAACGGCGACTATCATGCTTTCCCACGTGGACAAGACTGTCCATCCGGATTTCGCAATTCGCTACCCGTTTCAGTATTACAAAGATTTCGTGCGTGATGATAAGGTTGAAATTTTATGGCATTTGCGCATGGGATTCAACAGGGCACCAGATGTTCTCGGCGACTCATGTGAAATCGGGATCTTCCATGGCATTGAGCGGGTGATCAGCCGCGAGGAAACGCAAAAAGCACACCCTGAATATTATACACTACTAGGAGGGAAGCGGACTAACAGTGGAAAAATCGAGCCTTGTCTGTCGTCTCCGGGGCTTTTCGAGTCGAACGTCAAGTATGCCCGCGCCGTGTTCGACATTTACGATGCACCGATGGTTTCGGTGATGCCGACCGACGGATACTACAGATTTTGCGAGTGCGAACTGTGCAAGGGCAAGGATACGCCGGAGCGGTATCGGGGAGGACTCTCGGATTATGTGTGGGGCTACGTCAACCGCGTTGCCCAGGAGGTGTACAAGACGCATCCGGACAAGATGATCTCCTGCTGCGCCTACACCACGTACAGCATGCCGCCGACCAACATCGCCACCTTGAGCCCGAACGTCATGGTTATTCTGGCGCAGATCAGGCGCGAACAGCTCAGTTCGCAGTGCAAGCTCAACCCCGAGCAGTATAAGTGGATGAAGGAACTCAGCCAGGAATGGTTGAAGAAAATCCCGAAAGGGCGACCGCTTATCGTTTACGACTACTACCTCTATGCCTCGCCCCGTCACGAAACCCAGTTCATGCCAGTCTATTTCCCTCACACCATTGCCGAAGATATACGTTCGTTCAAAGGTATTTCTATGGGAGAATACATTGAGGTCTACCGTGAGCTCGACATTCCTGCCTTCAAAGGCGTGAATTCCATTGGCATCACCCATCTCAACCTGTACGTGACGGCGCAGTGCTGGTGGGACGCGGATCAGGATGTAGACCGCCTGCTGAATGAATACTACACGCTTTTCTATGGGTCTGCACGCGACGAGATGAAGGCGTTCGTCGACTACAGCGAAGCCAACTGGATGTATATGGACAAGGATGCCGATAAGATCGGCCAGGTCGTAGCTTTGCTGGACAAGGCGCAGGGGAAAGTCGCGCCCGACTCGGTGTACGCCAAACGGATCAAACTCATTGCCGACTACATCCGCCCGCTGAAGGATCTCCAGAAACAGCTTGCCCTCGGGCGCGGTCCCGTGCCCGTAGCGAGGGGACTCAATCGGGATGCGAAAGACCTCAAGCTGGACGGCAAACTGGATGACGCATTCTGGCAAGGTCTTGAGTCGTATACGCTCAAGGAATTGGAGACGGGGCGGCCGGCATTCCGGCCAACCTCCTTCAAGGTGGCTTGGGCGGGCGATAGCCTGTATGTCGGCATCGAATGCAAGGGGGCCTCCAAGGCCGCCTTGACCAACACTCCAACCCGGCATGACGACCCGGGAATTTTTGAAGGAGAGGACGTGGAGATCATGCTTGAAACCCCAAATCATTCCTATTATCAACTCGCCATCAGCCCAGCCAGCGGACTGTTCGACAACGATTGTAAGGGGGAAAAAGAACCGAAATGGTCTTCAAATGCGCAGGTGTCCACCCGCATCGACGGAGACACTTGGAGCGTGGAGATCCGCATTCCAGTTGCGGATCCGTCGCAGGAAACCCTGCTTCCCCTGATTGGTGTGGCTGGAAACAAGCCGAGCGAAACGTATCCGTGGTATTTCAATATCTACCGCCAAGGCGTCAGCGAGAAAGGCCGGGAATTATCCGCCTTCTCTCCCACGGGAACAGACGGTTTTCATGTGCCGAAGAAATTTGGGAAATTCTATGTGCAATGAATATTGAAATAAGTGGTTATCGCGATCATTTCGATACTGATGGCAATGCTGCTTCCGGCATTGAGCAAGGCGAGGAATAAGGTCAAACAAATCACTTGCCTCTTGCCTGAGCAATATGAGGCAGATGGGCACTGGAGTCGCAATGTACATCAATGATTATGGCTATATGATGCCGCGGTGGGACGGCACTTTACTCTGGCATCAGTCCAACGGGTTCCTGCCCCCATACCTGGGATTTAAATCGAACCTTCCAGTGGGGCAGATATCTGCTACTGGTCGCCATCCTTTCGCCTGTCCCACCATGCCGGATTCGACGGCGACGGATGGGACTTGCTTTGAAAATAACACCATTGGCTACAATAATTTTTTATCGGAGGATCATCACGGAGAGATTTCGCCCATGTACAAGGGGCCGCGGTTTCCCGCGCCCGCGCGACATTGCTTGCTGGCGGACGCTACCGGGGACAGATTTAATTTGGGTACAGGGGGAATATGCCAAATCCAGTTTCGCCACAACAGGGCGCTCAATGTCTTATACGCCGACCTGCA
>CAIQLG010000241.1 GCA_903872565.1 uncultured Lentisphaerota bacterium
GTTCAACCTTAAAATCAGCGGCCTTAATACGTTAAAAGACAAGCTCTCGAAAAAGTGCTTGAAGACAAGGCGTTAAAACGTGAACTGGAGAATATACGCAATTCTATTGAAAAAAGAAAAACGGAGGTGTGACCCTGTTTTTCCCATCTTTTGAGTAAAAAGGATGCGGGTATGCTGTTCTTGCATAGAAAAATAATATTCAGATGGCGTTTCCACAATTCTCCTAATTGTGGAAACTTATAGATTTGCTTGTGCGGAAGGACTTCCGCCAAGCAAATCTAGCGGCAATTTCAATTGCCCGCAGGTCGGACAGGTTCATCTTGGTACAGAGCACTACTTCACTGGCGCGAAGTTTTTTTCAAGACCCGGGGCGCATCTTGAATTCCTTATTTATCATACTCCTTCAAATCAATGACCTTGTGATGACTGTTCTTGCTCTCGACTCCTCCAATGACCAACCGCATCAGTTCATCTGTTTCGCTGAACGGGAAAGGATATTTCCCGGAGCGAAGGAAGTCAACGAACGCCTGAAGCTGTGCTTTAAATGCATAAAATGTGTCGCCCGACACGAGAGAGACGTTCCCTGCATTGCCAACAAGGGACAGCGGCCCGAACTGCATGTCCTTGACGCAGGCAATGACAATGTCAATGCCGCGTTTATGTGTCATATGCACGATATTGCGTTCAGGGGTGGTGCCAAGGTTCTGGATTGTCTCGAAGCCAGGCCCGACGATGGGATAGAGAGACTCCAGCGCGTGGATGCCGTATGTCTCCCATTTCTTGGCCATCGGCATTGACACGAAACGAAGTGCCCCCAGTTCTTTCGTGCTCAGATGGTAGGGCTTGAATTCCTTGGCATATCGCATGCCGCTTGACGACAGGATCGGTTTCTTTTCCTCGATGATCCACTTTCTGAAAATTTCAAGATCCTTGCGATTGTCGCAAAGCGGCTTGTCAATGAAAATAGGTAGGCCTGCCTCGACAAAAGGCCTGGCGCGCCTTACATGTTCGCTGCCAATGTCTGTGGCAATAATCACCGCATCGACTTTGCCGATGAAGTCTTCCGGCTTATCGACAACATTAGGGACCAGCGAACATTTCGACACCTTCTCAGCATCACTGCGATTGTCACAATAAACGTGAGTGACGTTGGCACCGGTTATCCGCAAGGTGTCCTTGGGCTCTTTGTTGAGATACACAGGTATTCCGGCAAACGGGCATTCTTCAGTCATCAATTTTTGGTTGTAGCCGTTGAATATCGCACTCCAGCTGTACGGGTGCCCATTCCCTTCTGTCATGCCGATTATTCCCAGTTTGATGTTTTCAGGATCCTTTACCAATACATTTTTCATAAATATCCTCCTAAGTTAATAATGTAAACGATTCATATTTCAAATACTTACGGAATTTCTGACATATGCTGATAGGTATTTTAATTTTTATCATGGGGAACAATAAGCCGGGAGGATTGAAGATTCAATAGGAGAATACTGGTAAACAGTGAAAATTCCCATCAGTAAAATAAAACCTATGATTTTATTTCCTCGAAAGGTTGGTATATTAGGCTTTTCGGGGAAACATACAAAGGATATAATTCTCGTGATGAAAAATAAAGAGATTCTTGAATTCGACCACCTGGTCATAGGGAGTGGACTGGCAGGTCTTGCCACGGCACTGAAGCTCGCCGCCTTCGGCACGGTCGCCGTCGTCACGAAGAGAGAACCCGACGATTGCAATACAAAATATGCACAGGGGGGAATCGCCTGTGTAATTGACAGGAAGGACTCCTTCGAGGATCACTTCCGCGACACGATGACGGCAGGAGATCATCTCTGCAAGGAGGATGTGGTAAGAAAGATAGTTGCCGAGGCACCCGCCGCTGTGAATGAGCTCATCGAGCTGGGGGCGCATTTTACAACCCTCGAGGAAATGGGCATGGAAGGAGATTCCGGCGAGTTCCATCTCGGGCGAGAGGGCGGGCACAACAAGAGAAGGGTTCTGCATTCCGGGGACATCACCGGAGAGGAAATCCACAAGACTCTGCTCAATGCATGCAAAACCAATCCCAAGATCACGATTCTGAAGAACCACATAGCAGTGGATCTGATAACTTCGCGGCGGCTCGGATGGATGGGCGACAACTGTGCCCTTGGTGCCTATGTCCTCGACATCGGGGACAATACCATAAAGACATTCCATTCGCTCAGCACAACCGTGGCTACAGGCGGTGCCGGAAAAGTCTATCTTTATACGAGCAACTCGGATGTTTCCTGCGGAGCCGGGGTCGCGATGTGTTATAGATCTCATGCATCCATAGCAAATATGGAATTCTTCCAGTTCCATCCTACGATCCTTCATCATCACAAGCTCAAGAACTTCCTCATAAGCGAGGCCGTCAGAGGCGAAGGCGGGATACTGAAAAGGAGAAACCGGCACGGAGAATATGTCGAGTTCATGGATTCATATCACGAGATGAAAAGCCTGGCTCCGCGCGACATTGTCGCCAGAGCAATCGACAACGAGTTGAAAAGAAGCGGCCAGGCCTGCGTATACATAGACATACGTGGCAAGAGCGAGAAATTCCTCAAGACAAGATTCCCAAACATTTTTGAGAAACTCCGCGAGATCGGGATAAATATGTCAAAGGATCTCATCCCGGTCGTCCCAGCCGCACACTACTGTTGTGGAGGTGTCATGACAGACATAAACGGGTTCACCGGCATAAACGGACTCTATGTGGTAGGCGAAGCCGCCTGTACCGGACTCCACGGAGCCAACAGGCTGGCAAGCAACAGCCTTCTCGAAGCTCTCGTCGTCGCGAGATTCGCAGCTGCCGACATCGCCTCCAGGGTAAAAACTATTAAAAGCCATCGCCCGAGCGGAAAAATACCTCTGTGGACTTCCGAGAATGCGACAGACTCGGACGAGCTCGTAATTATCTCCCACAACTGGGACGAGATCAGAAGATTCATGTGGGACTATGTCGGAATATCCAGGACGACAAAAAGGCTTGAAAGAGCCAAGGCCAGAATAAAGAACATCAGGAAGGAAATAGAGAAATACTACTGGGACTTCCTCATAACTCCGGATCTTCTCGAGCTAAGAAATATTTCGTCCGTGGCGGAATTGATAATTGACTCCGCAATGAAAAGGAAGGAGAGCCGGGGGCTTCATTACAATTCGGATTTTCCCCAGCGAGATACTGCTCTCGACTACAAGGATACCATAATAAAGAAACCTTGCACAACGTAGGACACTGCACCAGGGCAAAATGAGACATAAAATTCCAGAACATATCCACTACATAATATCGAGACTCCAAAACTCAGGTTTCGAGACATATCTTGTAGGTGGAGCGGTGAGAGACCTGCTTTTCGGGCTTGAACCAAAGGATTTCGACATTTCCACATCCGCCACACCTGAACAGATAAGGCGCATCTTCGGAGGAAAACACACAAGGATAATAGGCAGACGCTTCCGGCTTATACATTTCTACCACGGAAAAGACATTGTCGAAATAAGTACTTTCAGAAAAGAGCCCCCGCAGAACAGGGAAGGCGGAGAAGATGCGGATAAGCCCTTCCACGACAACGAATTCGGAAGCGCATACGAAGATGCATGGAGAAGAGATTTCACAGTCAATGCCATATTCTATGACCCAGTGAAGGAAAAAGTGATAGACCATACCGGCCAGGGAATGGAAGACTTGAACTCTCGAACAGTCAGATGCATAGGCGTACCCTCCAAAAGGCTTCAGGAAGATCCTGTCCGCATACTCAGGGCGCTCAAACTGAAAGCACAGTACGACTTCATGCTCGAGGAAGGCACGGAAAAAGCCGTCCAGGAAAATATGCATCTCATAAGGAACGCCTCAATCTCGAGGCTCAGCCTGGAACTCCAGAAAATCCTACAGAAACCATTCTCCGACAAGATGTTCAAAGTATTTCATCATCACGGATTTCTAAGCTATTTCCTTCCATTTCTCCATGAAAGATGGGACACGGCCGAATGCGACTACGGAATGAGACTCCTCGCGGAGAAGAATCGCCGAGTCCTCGAGGGCAGATACCGCGACAGCGCCTCCCTGACACTCGCGGCAACCATCCTGCCATTCGTGGAAACAAAGCACGGCAACCTCGGGACACTCTGGGAAAACTTCTTCGGCATAGACAAGGAAATGAGGAAAATGGTGAACTCCTTGATTTTTCCCTGCTATTTCCCCCGTCTGATCAATGCTTCCGCCGTAAAGATCCTCCTGCTCCAGCCATATCTGTTCTCCATGACAAGAGAGGGCAAGATCCGAAGCAACAGGAAGTTCGACCACGCCAGGGAGCTGCTCATCATCCAGAACACCATACAATGGAAAAATCCCGAATTCGATGCGTACTGGAACTAAGGCGTCAAGCCGCAATGCTAGGGTGAACTCCATTCGACCACGGCAACTCATAAATCTTGATCCAAATAACTTATCCTGTGTACTTTCCGTATATTGAACTTAGCACAAATCCCTTCAGCTCATCATAAACAAAATGGTTAAATGTTTTTCCGGAAATACGGAGGGTGCGGTGCGGCTGGAAATCAAGCGATACGGTATCATATTCCAATCTTGTACAGAAGTTGATGAATGAATCGCAGGTCACAGGCTTGAAACCAATGGGAATCCGGGGCATTGTATCAGCACCGTGAAAAAAGAAGGAGGTGGTTCCCGTATGGCAAAGAAGCCTTGCAACATAAACTTGTACGCCAGCCCGGTTAATGCCGGGTTCCCATCGCCGGCTACCGACTATGTCGAGGACAAGCTCGATCTCAACGAGCACCTGGTCAAGCATCCTGCCGCCACATTCTTCGTCAAGGCCTCTGGCGACTCCATGGCGGGAGCCGGCATATTCAACGGCGACATACTCATTGTAGATCGTTCGCTCAAGCCCGCAAGTTCCAGCATCGTGATAGCCGTTCTAAATGGCGATTTCACGGTCAAGCGGCTCCGCATGTCGAAAGGCAAGGTAAGCCTTCTTCCGGAAAATCCCAGATACAAACCCGTGGAGATCAACGAGAATTCCGGTTTTTCCGTATGGGGTGTCGTGACCTATGTGATACACAAAGCATAGGAGCATGCCTCGATGATTGCCCTTGCCGACTGCAACAACTTCTATGTATCCTGCGAAAGGGTCTTCAATCCGTCGCTGGAGGGACGGCCAGTTGTCGTGCTATCCAACAACGACGGCTGCATTGTTGCACGGTCCGAGGAGGCCAAGGCGTTAGGCATCGCAATGGGCACCCCCTACTTCCAGGCGAAGGATATTATAAGAAAACACGATGTCCAGGTCTTCTCCTCCAACTACGAGCTCTACGGCGACATGTCCTCGAGGGTGATGTCCATACTCTCGGGATTCGCTCCGGGCATAGAGATATATTCCATAGACGAGGCATTTCTGGACTTCTCGCATCTGAAGAAGGTTGAGGAGATGGAAACTTTATCCCGGGAAATTCGCAGCACGGTCAGGCAGTGCACGGGGATTCCTGTCAGCATCGGAGTGGCACCTA
>CAIQLG010000242.1 GCA_903872565.1 uncultured Lentisphaerota bacterium
TCTTCTTGATTTGCAACAATCCAGCAATCCATTTATCCAACAATCCATGGGACGATACTGAAAAACTGTCTATGAATGGATTTTATAAAAACAAAAACTGTCAATTTCTGAACTCTAAAAAATGGAGTTTTGCAATTGGCTAAACAAGAAAGGAATTTACGGAATGAAAAACAATAAACTCCTGAAGCTTTTGAGACATGCGCTCATGCTGATGATGGGAAGTGTTGCCATCCTATCCACCGGTTCGGTTTGTGGTGAAGCATATCTTGTCAAGGACGGGAAGCCCGGCGCCGACATTGTGATCTCCGAGAAGCCCGCCAGGGCGGTCAAGCTGGCTGCCGCAGAATTGCAGACCTATATCGAGAAAATCAGCGGGGCCAAGTTGGCGATCACGAATGCGCCCGGCACGAATGTTTCCACGCATATCTACGTGGGCCGGAGCACCTACACTGACAAGCTTAACATCACGGACGAAGACCTCAAGTGGGGCGCATTCCGGATGGTCTCGGGCAAGGATTGGCTGGTCTTGCTGGGTCATGACAAGGATTTCGTCCTGTCCGAATACGCCGATCACAAATATCCCGATCCGCAGGCACTCAAGGCCTGGGACGATCGCACCGGCGAGCACTGGGGGAATCCCTCTAATTCAATGGATGATGGGAACTATAGGGGCTACAGTCCGGCCGTCGACCTGTGGGCACTTGACGAGCGCGGGACGTTGAATGCCGTGTACGAGTTCCTGCGCGGTCTGGGCGTGCGCTGGTACATGCCCGGCGATCTGGGCGAGGTGCTGCCCAAACTCACATCCATCGCGCTGCTTCCCGTAGACAAGACCGTCAAGCCTGATTTCCCCTATCGGAATTTGGGCATGTATGCGCCTACTTTTATCGGCGGCAACCGGGACGGCATGCTGTATAAGCTGCGCA
This sequence comes from uncultured Lentisphaerota bacterium, assembly GCA_903872565.1. Taxonomy (GTDB): domain Bacteria; phylum Verrucomicrobiota; class Lentisphaeria; order Victivallales; family GWF2-50-93; genus CAIQLG01. The sequence continues at coordinate 927 of CAIQLG010000242.1, forward strand.
GCGGCGTGGATGCCACCCTGGGAATTCCGGGTCCGCATGGGTTGGCCAATGTACTCACTCGGGCAGAGGTACAGCAGGCACATCCGGAGTTTTACGCCAACCATCAGCCAGATATTAAGCACATTTATAGTTGGAACGCCTGTTACTCGTCTCAGGAGTTGGTCGATTACACGGTGAAATACGCGCACACGGTGTTCGATATTTATCCCGACCTGAAATATCTCTCCATCTGGCCGAACGATGGGACTTGGGCCGGTAACATGTGCCAGTGCAACCTGTGTAAAGGCAAAAACAGACCGGAACGAGGTCCGGAGGGCGCCATGTCGGATTATCTGTGGGGGTTTACCGAGCGAGTGGCCCGTGAGCTGTACAAGACGCACCCGGACCGGAAAATAATCAGCGGTGCGTATGGCGAGGCCAAGTTGCCGCCGGAAAATATCGCCAAGTTCAGTCCCAATGTGATGGTGTGCATAGTCCAGCCCCGCTGTTATTTCAACGATCCTAAAGTGCGCGCCCACTGGCTGGAGATCCGAAAGGGATGGCTGGACAAGGTGGCACCTGGTAATCTTCATATTTACTGCCATTATCTTGACAGCGGGTCGCATCTGCCGGCCTATTACCCCCACGTGATCGCCGAGGATCTGCGTTCATTGAAAGGACTTTCACAAGGCGAGTTTATCGAGTTGACCGAGGGGGGTCAAGAAGGAGACTATAAGATGCGCATCGACATGCACATGCCAGGGTTCAATCATCTTAACATGTACGTGACGATGCGTTATTACTGGGACGCGAATCAGGACATCGAGGCGCTACTGAACGAGTACTACGAGAAGTTTTATGGACCAGCAGCAAAGGAGATGAAGGCCTTCATCGAATATTCCGAGGCCAACTGGACGAAGATGAACAATGATGCGGCACCGATCGGCAAGGCGCTTGAACTGCTGGCGGCGGCGCGCAAGGCCGCTGGAGATGGCGTCTATGGCAAACGTATCGACTTGCTGGTGGACTACTGCGCGCCGATGACGAAGCGGATGGACAAATTGGCCAAGGGGCGGAACAAGGATCTGAAATTCACGGCACAAGCCTGCGGCAAGCCCCCGGCCAAGCTGGACGGCAAACTGGACAAGGCGTTTTGGAAGGATTTGCCCGAGTATTCCCTGGTCGACCTCACGACCGGCCAGGCGCCGACAAACGGCGCGACGACAACTTTTCGCGTCGCCTGGTGCGACGATGACGCTGTCTATTTCGGCATCCGCTGTGAAGAGCCGGATATCAAGGGACTGAACATCAAAACCCGTGAACAGGACAATCCTGTCATATGGGACGGGGACAACATCGATTTGGTCATCGAGACCCAGCGGCACTCGTACTATCAGATCGCCATCGGCCCGAACGGCGTGTTCGCGGATGCGGATCGCAAAGTCGACAGTAACGATATCAATATGCTCTGGAACTCGGGTGCCCAGGCGGCCGGGTATGTGGGCGATGGGTACTGGAGTCTGGAACTGCGGATTCCTGTGGCGGGCGACGATGCGGAGACGAGCAACCCATTGATCGGCATCGCGGGCCACAAGCCGACGCCGGAAAGTCCCTGGTATTTCAACCTCGGTCGCCAGCGCATGCGGGGAACGGATCGGGAGAACTCCGCCTCCGCGCCACCGAAGAACGGCCACGGCTTCCACGATCTTTGGAATTTCGGGCAGTTGATCGTGAAATAGAGGAGGAAGCGATCGCCAGATTCAACGAAGCCTTGGCCATCAATTAGAAAATAAGCATATGCAATTGTCGGGTGAAATGGTGGAATCATCCATTTCAGCTTTTTAAAAACGAAAATTCAATAAAAAAGTTAAGCCCTGAAATGCCTTCACTATCAGGAAAGGAAATATAACTATGGTAAAGCGGAACAGGCAAATGAAGTCGGTGTCTGGGTCACAAGCGGATCTTCGTATCGGGATTCTCGGCGCGGGTGGACGCGGCCTCTTGGCGCGCCAAGCGCACCGGCCAGGTGCCGGATCCCATATCGTGGCTTGCTGCGACATTGCCCCGGCGATTCTAGATCAATGCCACGAGCAGTATGGTCGCGACATCGTCACCAGCACAAAGTATGAGGATGTGCTCGCCTCTGGCCTCGATGCCGGACGGCTTGAGAATGTTGGCGATGGTCCGAATGATCCCATCTTTCTTTGGAACCGCCGCCATGACGGATTCCGGCTCGTCGGCGACGAAGTTTATCGCGGAGACCCGATCGATGCGAGCCTGGGGCACGGCGGCTCGGATGGTGTGATCGTGAGCGAGTTTCTCAAATTCCTGCGCAACGGCGGCTCCACCATGGCGACACCCGAAGCAGCGCGCATGTCAGTGGCGACGGGCTACCAGGCTACTCTTTCGCTACGCAACGGTGGCATGCCCATGGATATTCCACCCATTGAGTGGACCGAGAATATAAGGTGAAGCGATTGCAAAAGTCGAATTTTAAAGGAGCGCTGGGTTTCTTACCCGCGAAACTTGAACTCAAATGACGGACTGGAAAGTCCACCCTCCGTTAGTTTTTCATCGGCTCGAGGTAATTTTGCAATTACCTTCTTATTCCTGACTTCTGCCTACTGACTTCAATATGTTCGATTATCTCAACATTTTATTCATATGTTATGGCAAATCCACTTTTGGACAGATATATTCGACTATATTAAACCTAAACACAAAAAACATAAATACTAAATGAAAATAGATTATAGAACCTCAGTGGGCCGTGAACTTATGATCATTGCCGGCCCCTGCGTGATAGAAAATGAGAAAATATGCCTGGAAATCGCGGGTTTCATGAAAAAACTCTGCGCTTCCATGGGGCTTCCATACGTCTTCAAGGCATCCTTCGACAAAGCCAACAGAAGCTCGGGCAAGTCATTCCGGGGACTGGGAATGAAAGCCGGACTCAAAACCCTGGGAAAAATCGGGGAAACACTGGAAATTCCACTACTGACGGATATTCATGAGGCAATTCATGCGGAAGAAACCGCAGAGGTCGTTGACATCCTTCAAATTCCGGCGTTCCTGTGCCGCCAGACCAACCTCCTCGAAGCCGCTGGCAAAACCGGGAAGACCGTGAACATCAAAAAAGGCCAGTTCATGGCACCAGAAGACATGAAAGGCGCGGTGGATAAAGTCCGCGCAACAGGAAACAACAATGTCATGCTGACCGAAAGAGGTTCTTCTTTCGGATACCATAATCTCGTTGTGGATATGAGATCGCTGGTGATAATGAGAGGACTGGGTGTTCCAGTCGTGTTCGATGCAACACATTCGGTACAGCTTCCCGGCGGTCTCGGACACGCTTCGGGAGGGCAGCGGCAGTTTGTGCGCCCACTCGCAATGGCCGCCGCCGCCGTAGGAATAGACGCATTGTTTCTCGAAGTGCACCCCGACCCGGAGAAGGCGCTCTCGGACGGTCCAAACACAATCGCCCTCGCAGATGTCGCTGAAATCATTAAAACTGTAAATGAGATATATGAACTGCAAAGAAAAAGCCTCTAAAATAAAAGCCCTTGTTTTTGACATTGACGGCGTTCTCACGAACGGACAGATTGGTTATTGCGGCTCCGAAGAGGTGAAATTCTTCGATGTGAAAGATGGTCATGGCATAAAACTTGCCAAAAGGGCAGGCTATATTGTCGGAGCAATTTCAGGAAGAAGCGGCCAGGCCAACAGGAAAAGGGCCGAGGAACTCGGGCTCGACTTCCTGTACGAGGGGAAAAAGAAAAAAGGCGAGGCTTTCGACGCGTTTCTCGTGGAATTCAACTTGAAAGGGGAAGAATGCCTCTTCATCGGGGATGACGTGATAGACATCCCAATTTTCAGGAAGGTCGGGATTTCGGTGGCAGTCGCGGATGCCCCACCATACGTGGCGGAATTATGCGATTTCACGACAAAGCTTCCCGGCGGACGAGGTGCGGTAAGGGAAGTGATAGACTGGATACTTAAGGAAAATGGGCAATGGGACGAATTGATGAAAATATATTTTGCCGTCTGAGCTTGTAGCTTGTGAAAAACTTTATTAGGGTTATTTATTAAAATATTCAATATTGCCAAGAAATAATTTTCTGGTCATGGACTGGTTAACAAACTGACGTAGTGTAGTTAATGTTGAAAAGGAATAACTTGATCGTATGGGAAATTATATTTTCCGCAGGAACGCCGCGGCGGATTAGTTCATGATCGAAATGTATAAGTTTAAATAACTAACAGAGGCAAACGGACAATGGGACGAATTGGTGAAAAGATGTTTTTCTGTCTGATCATCGTGTGTTTCCTAGTGCCATTTGCTACAAAGTCCGCAGAAATGGAGGGCGCGAACGTTGTCATGAAAGTTTTCAAGTTGCCTCAATACAACAAGGACACAAAGGCGCTCGAGTTCATCATCTATGGAGACAAGGCTATAACGGTTGGCGTGCTTGTCAACCTCGAAAACGTTAAGGTCGAAATGCTTGAAGGCGATATAGAAAAAATTAAGGGCACCGTGACTTCGCCAACCGCCGTATATGACCAGGCCACAAAAATTATCAAGGGCGATGATGTGGTACACTTGAACTCTCCTGAAATGGATGCGGAAGGTGTGGGTTTTGACGCTGACTATGAAAAACAGATAATTCATATTAGAAGTAAAGTTAAGGTAACACTAAAAGGCGATCTTGGCACCATGTATAAAGAGCAAACCGGGAGCGAATAATGAAGTTGAAATTTCTTTCTGTTTATTTATTGATGCTGTTTGCGGCGCAGGCCGCATTTTCACAGGGAGCCTCTCTTTTCAACGCGGGCGGAAATTCCAAGAGAGACAAGGCTCTTCCGACTGTCATAACCGCTGACACTATGGACATTCAGACCGCTAAAAACATCGCCATATTCACCGGAAATGTGGTAGTAAAGGATCAGGAGCTCACCATCACCTGCCTCAAGATGACAATCTATCTCGAGGACAAGGCGAAGGCTGGAACCGCTTCTGCTGGAGCCGTCCCTGGAGTTCCTCCTGCTGAAAAGGCGACTCCGACGCCCTCCGACAAGACGACAGCCGCAGACAAGAATTCCAAGGGCGGGAAGAATATTTCAAAGATCATCTGCGAAGGTGATGTGGTGATCATAAGAAAAACTAAGGACGACAACGGCGAGGAAAAAGAACAGAATGCCACGGCGGGGAAAGCCGAATACGATCTTAAGGAGCAGAAGATAACGCTATCGGAAACTCCGGTCATGATGCAGGGTACCGACAAGGTCGAGGGGGATGTTATAATCCTTTTCAGAGAAAGCGAGCGGGTAATTGTCCAGGGCGGGAATAAAAATCCTGCGATAATCAACATCAGCAACGAAACGATGGAGGTTAATCCTCAGACTGGCGAATAATAAGGCAGACTTCGCCCGCTATATCGGATTGAATATCCAGCAACCAGCACGGCAAATCCAATTAATGAAGGTAAAACGGAAAACATTATGGAACAGAAAATACTCCTCGAAGCGCACTCTCTGGTCAAGGCGTATCATGGCAAAAGAGTCGTCAAGGGCATTTCTATAAATATCAAGAGTGGCGAGGTCGTCGGCCTTCTCGGACCAAACGGCGCGGGGAAAACAACATCGTTCTACATGGTGATGGGTCTTATCCCCCCGGATGAAGGCAAAATCATGTTCAACGGGCTCGACATCACCAATATGCCGATGTATCAGAGAGCGAGGGCCGGCATGGGATATCTCTCACAGGAACCTTCGATCTTCAGAAAACTCACCGTAAGGGAAAACATCCTGGCAATCCTTGAGACCCTCGACATCTCCCGCGAGGAGAGAAATAAAAGAGTGACTGAGCTCCTGGATGAACTCGAACTGGCACACCTGTCCAACCAGAAGGCGATGACACTCAGCGGCGGTGAACGAAGAAGACTCGAGATCACAAGAGCGCTCGTGACAAACCCGTCCTTCATAATGCTCGATGAACCGTTCAGCGGCGTGGACCCCATCGCAGTATACGATGTCCAGCAGATCATTGGCCGTCTCAGGGATGCGAAGCTCGGCATCCTGATCACCGACCACAATGTCAGGGAAACTCTTTCCTGCGTGGACAGGGCGTACCTGATGTGCGAAGGACAGATTGTATGCGAGGGAAACAGCGATTATCTTGTGAACGACGAGAAGGCCAGGGAAATATATCTCGGCCCCAAATTCACAATGTGAGCGAATAAATATATCTTATGGGAATTGTATTTTAATAACAACAGATCAATCACTAAGGAGGTTTGAAAAATGGAAATCACAGTGACAGGACGGCATATGGAGGTAAGCGATGCGCTAAGAGAACATGCAACAAAGAGAATACAGGATATTATCGAAGATGTCCACAAGATCACAAGCGCCAAGGTGGTACTCGAATTGCAGAAGGGAAGAAGCAAGGCCGAAATAATAATCCACGGAAAACACCTGGATGTCGAGGCGGATTTCGAGTCATACGACATGTATCAGTCCATAGACAGCGCAGTGGATAAGGCCGGAAGACAAATTGCAAAATTCATAGACAAGGTACAGGATCATCACAAGTTTTCTAAATTGAAGGAAGCTGGGGAGAACGAAGTAGAACTCGAAGATAAGGAAGAAATTTGAATAATTCGCAGATTCCATCCGGAAATGTGAAAATCAGGGCTGAGATAAGCGTCGAACAGTTTTTCAAGGACAGTTCCGACAATCTCAAACTACGGTGGATCGCTGGAAAAAAGGGCGGTAAAAGGAAGATCCTCGAGGCATCCATACACCGCCTAGGGCTTTCCCTGACAGGGTTCTTCGACTATTTCGCGGAAAAACGGATCCAGATTTTCGGAGGCGCCGAGAATGCCTACTTGAAGTCTCTTTCGCCATACCGGAGAAGGAAGTCAATAGAAAAACTCCTTGATCAGCCGTTCCCCTGCATTGTCTTCTCGAGGAACATCACCCCGGATCACGCATTTGTGGAACTCTGCGAAGAAAAATCTGTCCCTCTCATGGTCTCCTCAAAGGTCACGTACAACCTCATAAACGAAATAATTCTCTATCTCGACAGGGCGTTTGCACCAACAATAAAAGTCATGGGGAACCTTGTGGATGTCCACGGAACAGGTGTCCTGATACGGGGACCGAGCGGCATAGGCAAAAGCGAATGCGCCCTCGCGCTCATACGCGGAGGCGCAGCACTTGTTGCCGACGACATTGTCAAAATAACAAAAATATCGCAATCGGAAATTTCCGGCAGTACTGCAATGGACGAAATGATGGGTTATATGGAGATACGGGGTCTCGGCCTGATAAATATAATTCAAATGTTCGGGATATCTTCCTTCCGGCATGACCAGCAGGTTGACCTCGTCGTCACTCTCAAAAGCTGGAACTCCCTCGGGAAGATAGATAGAACCGGGCTCGACAACGAAAAATACCGCATCCTCGATGTCAACCTTCCACACGTCACAGTTCCAGTTGCACCCGGACGCGAAACCGCGAACATAATAGAAGTCGCCGCCCAGGAGTACAGAATGAGAAAGATCGGAATCCACTCCGGCCTCTACCTGAACAACGCAATCATAAAGAAGATTGCCAGGAAAAAGTGAATGGAACGCTGCCATGATCCGCAAAAGTACTTAAAACGACAAGATTAGATTTTTTCACGGTTATTGCTCTAAATGAACTGACATATCATGCAATCTGAAATGAGAAATTCATGGCTGATGCTGGCGGATGATAAATTCGCCCGCGACTGCTCATTCCATGCTTTCAGAGCCGGAGGCCCCGGTGGACAGAAACAGAACAAGACATCATCCGCCGTCAGGCTTGTCCATAATCCGACGGGAATATCCGCAGAAGCCGCCGAAAGCCGTTCCAGGAATGAAAATCTTGCAAAAGCCATAAAAAAGCTAAAACTCAACATCGCATGCGAAATTCGCAACACCTTCAAGCTCTTGCATTTCCAAATGAAGATAAACCCCTCGAACCCGGTTTATTCCCTCTGGATGGCCGAAATCCTCGATGCCCTCGAAATCTGCGAATTTCGCGTCTCGGATGCCGCAGAAAAACTCGGGATCAGCACGGGACAGCTCGTCAAGATTCTTGAGAAGGAACCTCTCCTCTGGCAAAAGACCAATCAGAAAAGAATCTCCCGGAATTTGCCTCCGCTGAAAACACACTGAATCATGGAGCGGACAAGAACCGCCTTCGTTTTTTCCTTTGAACTTAAATACAGACTTCCTGATCCGCCCTAATTCTGTATTCTGTGTAACTACCTTAAATTCAATCTGTTAATTCCAGTTCTGGCGTGTCAGCTCTTTTTTGCAAGTGGAAAAAAGGGATGTACCTTTCCTTAAAAAAACAACGCCGCAA
>CAIQLG010000243.1 GCA_903872565.1 uncultured Lentisphaerota bacterium
TTATATTTCATTATCATCGCTCCATGTTGTTAATGTTTTGTAAGATATTGCATTATAACATGTTGCGATGATATTTCAAGTAATATTTCAAATTTTTTTTTATTTTTTTTAGCCTAGCTCGACCTTTTCGAGCAGGCTCTAGCTAGAGTTTTTCATCCAAATAAATTCAGGCTCAACGGTTTCTCACCCTATCCTGATCGGTCTTGGGCCTTTGGCCGTGTCCTCGATCTGCCAGCCCATGTTATTGAGCGCATCCCTTATTTCGTCGGCCTTTTTGAAATCCTTCAACTTTCTCGCTCTCTGCCTTTCCTCTGCAAGTTTCAATACTTCCGGGGGAACAGACTGGGCAGCCAGTTCGACATGAAACACATCAAAAACACGGTTAAAGTCACGAAATGCATCAAAAACCGCAGTTGCCCCCTTCGAGGAAAGTTTTCCGGTCTCGAAAAGGCGGCCTGCCTCGCTTTCCAAGTGATATATAGCCGCAATCGCCTCGGACACATTGAGATCATCGGCGAGTCCGTTCCTGAACGCTTCCGAAACTGATGCGACGAGTTGATCCGCATCATCGCCGGGCACATCAGCCGACACAAGATTGCCGAGCCTTATGAAGAAGGCATCGAACTTCTGAAGGGCGGTTCTTGCGTTCTCGAGGAATCCAAGTCCAAAATTGAGTTTCTTCCTGTAGTGTGTCCCGAGGAGCGCCCATCTAATCTCTCTATTGGTGAATCCTTTCTCGAACAAATCCCTGAGAGTGAAGAAGTTGCCAAGGGACTTTGACATTTTCTGACCGTCCACGATGAGGTGTTCACAGTGTAGCCAGTAGTTCACGAACCTGCAACCATTCGCGGCCTCGCTCTGGGCGATCTCGTCCTCGTGGTGCGGAAACATATTGTCTATGCCACCGGTGTGAATGTCAAAAGTTTTTCCGAGATATTTCATGCTCATGGCACTGCATTCTATGTGCCATCCCGGGCGCCCCTTGCCCCAGGGACTTTCCCAGAAGACATCGCCATCAGCCTCGTTCCAGGCTTTCCAAAGTGCGAAATCCGCAACGGAATCCTTGGCATATTCGTCGTTCTTGACTCTGGCGCCGGGCATCTGGTTCTCCATGTCTATCTTGGAAAGCTTCCCGTAGTCCGCGAATTTCGCAACGGAGAAATATACGGATCCATCGTCCGCCTGGTATGCATATCCCTTTTCGAGGAGTGTCTTGATAATTTCAATCATTTCGGGGATGTGTGCTGTCGCCTCCGGGTAGAACTCGGCCTTTTCGATGCGCAGGGCGGCAATATCCTCGAAGAAAGCCTTCTTATATTTTTCCGTGTATGCCATGAGGCCCATTCCGGCGGCACGCGAGTCCCTTATCGTCTTGTCGTCAACATCAGTGAGGTTCATCACCTGGACAATATTGTAGCCGAAATATTTCAGGGTTCTCCTGAGGAGATCCTCGAAGATGTACGCCCTGAAATTTCCGATGGTTGCAAAATTATAGACGGTGGGGCCGCAGGTGTAGATCCCGACTTTCGATCCTTCGATGGGGACAAACTCCTCTCTGCACCTTGACATTGTATTGTAGAAAAAGACTGGCATTGAAAAATCTCCAAAATATTTTAATCGAATTCTGTCAAATCTAGCGGAGTGTATGGCAAATATCAAATTTGCCAATTGATTTTGTGTGAATTCAGGCAATATTTGTATTTTGAGCCAATTCTCTTGGCTACGGATAATTTTCACAAGAGGAATATTGCGATGAGAAGAACAATGGTAATGTTGATGATGGCGGCTTTCTCGGGGCTTTTCATATCTGCGAGCGTATTTGCACAAGGGAGCAAGATCGCCGTGGCGGACATGGAACAGATTTTCAAGGAATATTACAAGACAAAGGTTGCTGACGCGAACCTCAGGAAGCAGGCGGAAGTATTCAAGGAATACGCAGAGAAACTCAATGATTCCCTTGTCAAGCTTCAGGATGAATTCAAAAAGCTCCGGGACGATGCACAGAACATCGCGCTGAGCGATGTCGAGAGGGAGAACAAGAGGCTCGCAGCACAGGACAAATACCGCCAGATGAAGGAGAAGGAAGACGAGTTCAAGCAATACAGCACCGACAAGCAGGGCGTCCTCAGGAACCAATACGAGGATCAGAGGGCCAAGCTGCTGGATGAAATTAAAAACGTGATCCAGAGGAAGGCTGTGGCCGAGGGATACGATGTAGTCCTCGACTCCTCGGGAAAGACACTCAACAACATCCCTTCGATCATCTACTTCAAGTCCGCCATGGATCTCACGGATGTCGTAATAAAGGAGATCAATCTTCCGGCGAAGGAGAAATTCCAGGAGGTGATGGACAAGGCACCCAAGGATGCCAAGGATACCAAAGACTCCAAGACAGAAAAGAAGGAAAATAAATAATGAAGAAGCATACGGTGAAGGAAATTGCTGAAATGATAAATGGGCGGATCATCGGCAGCCAGGATAGGGAGATTAGCGGTGTCGCGTCATTGCTCGACGCCTCAGAAAACGACATCTCGTTCCTTTCAAACAAGAAATATGCAGGACAGTTGGCGACAACAAAAGCATCCGCGATAATGGTAGCCGAGGATTCCGAGAAGAATCTTCCGGGGGGAAAGACATTCATAGTCTGCGCAAACCCGAACGCAACCTTCACGAAAGTTGCCATGCTTTTTGCTCCGGATCCAGTGACGTATCCGAAAGAAATTCATGTTTCCGCGGTGGTTTCCGAAACTGCAAAAATTTCGGAATCTGCATCAATCGGAGCCTGCGCCGTGATCGAGGATGGCGCTGAAATCGGGGACAATACCGTAATAGGAGCCGGCACATACATAGGGCATTTCACAAAAATCGGATCTGGAACCCTCATATATCCGAACGTCACAGTCAGAGAACACTGCACAATTGGCAAAAGGGTCATAATCCATTCCGGAGTGGTAATAGGAGCCGACGGATACGGCTACGAACCTGGACCGACAGGAATAGTGAAGATCCCACAGGTCGGTTCCGTGAGAATTGACGACGATGTTGAGATCGGCGCAAATTCCACGATAGACAGGGCGAGATTCGGCAAGACCTGGATAAAGAGAGGAGTCAAAATTGACAACCTCGTACACGTCGCCCACAATGTCACAGTCGGAGAATTCTCAATGCTGATTGGACAGTGCGGAATCGCTGGTAGCGCAGTGATCGGGAAAGGAGTCATCATTGCGGCACAGGCCGGAATCAACGGGCACATAACCATCGGCGATGGTGCGAAAATCGCAGGTACATCCGGTGTCTTGAAAGATGTGCCGCCAGGAGAATCCCTCGTTGGCACTCCCGCAGAAAATCCGAGGGATTTCCTCGAAAGAATACTGTTACCCCAAAAAGTCAAGAAGATGGTGCTGAAGATGTTGAAACTTGAAAACTCCATGGCGGAACTCAGGCAGGAATGCAAAAAAAACAATCGAACGGAAAATCTGTAGAAGTGTAAAATGAACAGATCGCTTGTTCCACTTATAATATCGTTCGCAGTAATAATACTGCTGACATTCATCGTAATATACTCGAAACCCGGAACTGGGGCACAGATCGAAGAAGAAAACAAGGGACGCGAGGCCATGACACTCAATCCCTTCCCAGTGAGACACTTCAGCAACGAGAAAAAGGTTCTGAAACAGGAAAACAGCTACGCTCCCAACACGGAAAGCACGATTGAAAAGGCGCGTCTTTTTCTCGCCGACGGCAAAGAAGTGGAGGCGGAGGACTTGCTGAGGACTCTTCTGATATTCGAACCCGAAAACAATTCTGCGCTGTCGCTCCTGGGAGGCATTCTCTATTACTCGAAAAAATATGGAGAAGCTGAACTGGTGTTCAGGAAACAGATCGGGCTCGCCCCCGAAAAGGGAAGCTACTACAACCAGCTTGGTTCCGTCATGGCACGTCAGAATAAAATGGAAGAGGCGATCAAGATGTCATCCAAGGCTGTTGATCTCGATCCGGAATCGGCCGACGCACAGATAAACCTGGCCGGAATGTATTCCACTCTGTCCGAGCGGGAAAAGGCCAATGCCCACCTGCTTAAAGCATACCAGCTTATCGGATACAGGATATTGCCTTTTTCCTTGGACTCCTCCTTCGACAACATAAGAAACACACCCGAGTTTCAGGAGATAACACAGAAGGCGAGACAGGACTGGAACACACAGATCCTCGACAAGGAAAAGTACAAAAAGGAGATTCCCGGCAAACAACAAAATGGTGCGAAGGAAAACAGGACAGGAAAAGACAATCCGCAACCCGAGCCCAGGCAGGAAAAAAAATGAGCAGGATAAAGATCCTCTCCGAATCTGTAAGCAACCGCATCGCGGCGGGAGAAGTGATAGAACGCCCAGCATCCGTACTCAAGGAACTCGTCGAAAACTCCCTTGATTCAGGAGCGACAGCGATCTCCGTGGCCATAGAGAACGCCGGAACAAGACTTGTGTCAGTATGTGACAACGGTTCAGGAATGGACCAGGACGACGCCATACTCTCCCTTGAACCACACGCCACGAGCAAAATCACAATTGCAGAGGATCTCGACAAGATAATCACTTTCGGATTCAGGGGCGAGGCGCTGCCAAGCATTGCCTCCGTTTCCAGGATGAGAATAAGAACGCGCAGGAACGGTGACACGGAGGGGACCGAGGTCGTCTGCGAGGGGGGACGCCTTCTCGACTCGCGCCCGGTGGGATGCGCCTGCGGAACCGAAGTTCTCGTAAGGGATCTCTTCTACAATACACCGGCAAGAAAAAAATTCCTCTTCAGCAACAGCACAGAAGAGAAACACATCAGCGATGTCTTCTTTCTCTCGGCCCTCGCGAACCACAAAATATCATTCGACCTGAAAATCGATGGGAAGGAACTCTGCTCCTCTCCTGCCGCCGCAGATCTAAGACCCAGGCTGAGGACAATATTTGGAAAGAATATGGACGAAAATCTCATTCCCCTGGAATTCTCCGGTTCGGAAATCAGAATCCACGGATACATCTCGAAACACGGATTCACCAAAAACAGCAGGAAGGAACAGAAGATATTCGTCAACGGAAGACCAGTCGAATCGCCGGCCGTCTATTCTGGAATCAGAGATGCATACGGGGGGATCGTCCCTGAGGGAAGGTTCGCCCCGGTAATACTGTTCATCGAGATAGATCCTGCAAGAGTGGATGTGAATGTCCATCCCGCGAAACGGGAAATAAGGTTCAGAGAGACAAGGCTCATCTCGGCGGCAGTGTCCAAGGCCATCCGGGAATGCCTGCGAATTTCGCAGGCACCATCCATCTTCGTGGACAGCCAGATCCCGCTGCGTTCCATCCTTGCCAATGCGGAGATAAGCTACCTGCCCAAGAAAGACGCTCCAGATATTCAAGGGTTCGATAAAATCATCCCCCCTCCCCTAAGTTTCTTTTCACAAGATCAATTACAACCTGTGCCAAATTCCAATAGGAATATTCAAGATCCTGGAAAGGCGGAACCCCAGCAGGACAATTCCAAGGGTGCGCCCTCCCCCCGCCCCGCGTTCACGGTCAACGTGATGGGAATGCTCGGGAAAACGTACATCGTGGGGGAATCGGAAAATGGACTTCTTCTGGTGGACCAGCACGCAGCCCACGAGAGAATCCTCTTCGAGGAAATACTTAAAGGAACAAAAAATCTTGATCCATCATCCCAGAAACTTCTGATACCTGTGACCGTCGAACTCGGGGTGGCGGAGGCCGTCTTTCTCAGAAAAAATATTTCGCTCTTCGAGGCGACAGGCTTCGAAATTGAATTCTTCGGCAGCAACACGGCAGTGGTGGACAGCATACCACAGCCACTCAGCCAGGACAACATAGGCGGACTCCTTTCCGACATGATCAACAACCTTCTCGAACATTTCAAGACTGGTGGTAAAATAAACGAGGCGGAAATTGCGAGGACGGCCTGCAGTCTGGCGATAAAAGCGCACGATCAAATAGGAACAGGCGAGGCGGAAAAGCTCATCCACAGGCTTTCTTTCTGCGAACTGCCCTTCTCATGCCCTCACGGCAGGCCTACAATCATAAACATATCCTTCACCGAGCTCGAAAAACGCTTCGGAAGGAGGAACTAGATTTGTTTGGCGGAAATCATTCCGCATAAACAATTCTATAAATTTCGGCAATTCTACAACTTCCGATTGGGGCATATGTCCTATGCCCTAATCGGAAGTGACTCGGGGAATCTCACCGAGAAAAGCTGTGAGGTAATACCCCGCGCAACTTGCCTTGAGCCGATTGCAAAAGTCAAAATTTAAAGGAGCACAGGTCTTCCAACCCACGCTTCCTCCTCCTTGGCGGGTAAGAAAACCCGCCCTCCGTTGCTTTTGCATCGGCTCAAGGTACTTTTGCAATTACCTTGGCTTAACTTAGTGACTTATTACTGCGCCCATAGATTGCCCCACTGGGTCAATGTCGCGTAAGGCCCCGGACCGGTTCCCAACGATGACCACTCCATGCCTTCCGCGCAACGGGTCCGGCAAACCTGTATGCCCCATGGATACTGTTTTGTGGGGCCGGTCTTGCCGAAATCCTTCGTCGGTATCCTCATTTCGAGCGTCCAGCGGTCGTCGTATTTCTTCACGACAGCCTTGATGCCGGGATTCCACAATTCCGCAAGCGTGTCGCGCTCGAGGATTGACACGTCGGTCGTCTCGTCGCAGATCGCTCCGTTGGTATTCACGGCAATCTTGAAATAGCTGCGCTCGGGAGTGTTGACGTAAACCTCGATCACATCGTCATCAAAGATCCCGGTGGCATCGTTCTGTTTTGTAAGCGCCTTGATCTTGTCCATCTTGTTTTCGTGGCAGACGGCCGCGACATACATGGAAGTTCCGTCTTCCGACATGGAAACACAGGCCTCGGTGCCGTTCGACTGTATGGCGTTTCCCGTGAGTTTGTCGCGCAAATCGAACCATCCGTCCTTGTACTTGGATTTCGTAACATCCCCGTCAAGCGGCATGTCATTCGGGACTTTGCATGCGCGGACATCCGGCCCTTTGCGCTGTTGCTCCTGGAAGAATGTTTTCAGCGGCTGATACGCCTCTTCCATTGCCGCGATGCGTTTGTCGTAAACCGTATCCTTGCCGGCTTTCGCGCGAGCCCTTGCCAGTATCTCGAAATACTTGTCAATATCCGCCTGCTTGAGGAATCCGGTATACTGGGTGACGCTCCTGGATTCCTGTCGGCACCACACCGCCTCAGCGAATTCGTGGAACTCCTTCATCTCGGCGGCGGCAGGCCCGAAATATAGCCTGTAGTACTCCTCCAGCATGGCTTTGCGATCGATATTTGGATTCCAAAGAAGTTTGTTCTGCCAGTAGATCATCAGGTGCATGATCGCCGGCAGGCCTATACGCTTTGCAGTTTCACCCTTGGTGCCGCGAATCTCGTATCCAGGCGCGAGTTCGCTGAACTTGCCGGAAATACGAGGCTGATATTCCTTCATCTCCTCCTGTAGCGATTCGGTGAAAAACACAGGAAAACGTGGGGCGCCCCGCCAGTAATATAAGTAATAGTCCCACATTGGAGATTTGCCTTTGGGTCTCAAGGCATCAAACCATTTCCTGCGTTCGTCGCGATAGATTTTGGCATCGTGTTTGAGCACATGCGAGGCACTGCTTTGCTGCACCAGGAACAGGATTATATTGTCGGGATCATCGCTCTTCATGTTCGTGGGCAGCATACTCGTGTTGCCATAGGCAAAATACATCAGGAACTTGTCGGGATGCGATTTTTTCAGCTCCTTCGCCAGAAAAACGGTGTAATCCCAGTAGCAGTTCGACACTCTCTGCTCCATCGAGTCGCCTTCTTTACCGTAAAGGCCGATGTCGCGGTAGTCGATGCTTATGCCACCGTCCGGCTGTCCCAGCGAGACAGAGTAATACTCGGGAACCGCTTCAAGGAGCTTGTTCATTAGAATTACGCTCGCCCTACGGAACTCCGGGTTACCGAAACGCGGCATGCCCTCACCGGGAACTCTATAAGGTTTGCCGTCTGAATCACAGGCCAGGTACTCGGGATGCAGCTCATGCTGTTCTTTTGATGCGAAAATAGCACATGTCGTGTGACCGCCAAACGACAGAGAGTTGGATCCATTTTTCAGACGTTTGAGCCATGCGATACCATCCTTGTCACTACCCATCGGTCCGTAATAACACCAACCGCGCCCCGCAAAGGCCGCTTCACTCTTGAGATGCTGTTCGGCAACCGAGATGTCTTTCATTTCCGGGATCACGGTACCATTGTCATAGGGCGCATAGAAGCGGACCCCGAGCTGCTCAAGCAGTTCGGATCCGGCATACCACGTCCCGGTGTCATCCTCAAAATTGATGCCCAGCGGAGTGCAGAATGTACCCATGACTCCGACACCTCCGCCAAACTCATTATATGTGAATTTTTCGCCGCAGAAGTCCTGCCATTTCTTCAAGCCCCACTGTGCCCCAGTTCTGATCCGGTCAACGCCGGCGAGGATCACATAATTGTCCTTCGCCACAATCTCAAAGCCGCTGTTGTCGAATTTTGCAGGGGTGAATCCGAGTTTCCTTGTGAACTCGCTTTCGCCGACATATATCTGGTTTTTCACATCGGGCGTGGGCGAGTTTACAATTTTCAATTCAGCGCCCGAGATCTTCCCCAGGTAAAGCTGCAAATCATCTGCGGCGAGCTTCATTCCCTGGTTCGCATCCTTGGCGATAACAATCTCGGCAACCGCTTTTCCATCTTTCACAAGTTCCACCGGAGCCGCCCACACCGCCGCCGTCAGGAACAGCAGCATCGATAACAAACACATTGCTTTTTTCATTGTTTCCCTTTTATCCGGCGGAGTTAGTCCAGATGCGGCCGGCGCCGGATTTTTAGACGGCCACACCTTTTTGCGTTGTTTCAAAACAATTTCATGCCCTGTTTAAAATGGCTCTGCACCTCCTTAGAATCTCGGATTTGGGTTGCGGGCACAGCTCGCCTTAGTAATCACCATGTATCGGACAACGTGCCAAATTTCAGCGGCACGTAAAATGAATTCGTTCCGGTTGGCGACCAGGCGGAACGTTCCGTCACGGTGCTGCTCACCCGCTGCCGGCATACGTTGATGGCCCACGGGTACAAGGCGGAGGGACAGCGCCCCTCGACCGATTTCGTGGGGTCCACGCCTCCACCCATCATGTCACCAACCGGGATGCGCATTTCCACGCTCCAGAATGTGTCGCCCTTGAACACGGCAACCTTGGCGCTCGATGACCAGGCAAGATTGGTTCCACCCTTCATGTCGGCATCATAGACCGCGCCAGCCGGATTGACCGCGATCTGATAGTAGGAATGGCTTTGGGTCTCCAGCAGCACATCCACGCAATCGCCCTTGAAGATCGCGGGATCGTCATTATTGGTCGTCGTGATGTTCAGGTTTTTCATGTCCGGCTCTTCACAGCGAATTCCGAAATAA
>CAIQLG010000244.1 GCA_903872565.1 uncultured Lentisphaerota bacterium
ACGAAATCTACTCACGGTTATATCCTTTCTCGATACTGCGGGAACAGTTCGAGAATAGTATATACCGTGAGAAGACCATTAGGCAAACCCTAACGGTCTCTGACCCCGCCCAGAGGACGGGGTTTTCCAATTTTCAATAAATGGAAGAAGGCATTTTTTTATTTGCTTTCCATGTGCTCATGCATTCTTGGTTTTGGGATGAAGGAGGCAATGATCTCTGCGCCATTCATCATAGTCTTGTTCGACAGAATATTTCTTTGCAGCAGTTGGCAAGAGTTTTTTAAATTTAGGGGGAGGTGCTATCTTGCCTTGGGATCTTTAGTTGCCATTGCCGCATATTTTTCCGGCTTTGCATCCAATTTTATTTCTTCGGCTTTTCTCTCTGATTATGGTTTGTCTTCATTCAGCTATCTGGTAAACCAGTCCAAGGTGATTTGCCACTATATAAGACTAAGTATTCTCCCTTATGGACAATGTTTTGACTACGGATGGCCGGTGATCATTTCCCCATATACATCGTTGTTCCCGTATGTTATCATAGTCCTGCTTCTCATGGCTATGACTGCATGGACACTGTACAAGTACAAATATATTGGATTTTTTGGAGCCTTCTTTTTCATCACCCTAGCACCAAGATCAAGTTTTGCCCCACGTCCAGACCTCTGCGTCGAACATCGCATGTATCTGCCTCTTATAATTTGTTCCTGTCTAGTCGTATTTACACTCTTCAGACTCTTGAAGCTTTTTTCGGCAAGCTTCATCCTGAGTGAGAAAAAGGAGAAATTCATCAAATATTCTTCTTCGTCCATAATCATATTGATGGCTCTCGGGCTTGCGATATCGACACATGCAAGAAATTCTGTATATAAGAGCGAAATGTCTTTGTGGGCCGACACCGTGGAAAAATCTCCGAACAATCCGAGAGCTCTAAACTATCTCGGCATTGAGTATTGCAGAGAGGGAAACGCTGGCAAAGGGGCAGAATGTTTTGTGAAAGCACTTGAAATCTATCCTGACTATTCTCTTGCCCTCAATAATCTGGCCAACATATATGCATCAATGCATAAATTTGATGCCGCTCTTGAACTATATCAGAAATCCGTTATGTCATCACCTAAAAAGAATACTAAAAGTTTCATTCAGACAATGAACAACATGGCCAGACTTCTTTGTAACAAGAAGGATTGGGATTCGGTAATAAAAATATCACTCTTCCTCCTTGAACGCTGTCCCGACAATCTGAATGCCAATTATATGATGGGTAAGGCATTTCTGAATAAACATGATCCAGAAAAAGCCTCGGAATATTTTTTGAAGGCTATGGAGCCATCAGTGTCCATGAACGATGTGGCCGGGAAAATAGCGGGCGACATTTCTTCCTGTCCCGACAACGCATCAACATCAATTGTATTGAAAAACCTGCTTGCAAAACATTCCTCATCGGCGGAATTGAATTATGAATATGGAGTTTTACTTTTAAATAATTCAAAAGTCAATGAGGCAAAAAAATGTTTTGAGAGTACCTCGGTGGTGGATTTTCCGAGAAGAGCCTATTCAATAAACAATCTTGGGATAATTGCGAAGAAAGAAGGCAATTTGCAAAAGGCTGAGTTGTTATTTAGGAACGCCATAGCTTTGAAGCCAGACTACGCCGGTGCGCATTTCAACCTCGGACTTCTGCTGATGGAGAAAAATGATATTGACGGAGCAGTCGCCGAACTCCAGGTTGCTGCGAAGCTGGCACCAAATGAAGATAAAATTAAAAAATATTTAAACCAGCTTATTGGCAAGAAATGATAAAAACAACAAGGTCGGCAGGGCGACGATCCAGTTCCAGACGAAGGAGTGAACTCGTCAGGAGCACATCTTGCGTTTTCAGCCCCAACGAACTCAGCGGTTACTGACAATTGACATCCTGTACAAGGGCAAGGAGTCGGAAGAGACATTTACTCTTGTGGACTGGTACGTAAAAGGGAAGAAATAACGGGTTTTTTGACAGGATTAACAGGATATTTTGAAATTATTAATACTAAAATCCAGTTTATGAACTTAACCGGCATCCGCCGGAACTTATGTAGCCGCCTCCACATGTCTCGCCGTAGTTTCTTTGCGTAGGCGGATGTTGGAGGCGACTGCACGGCCAAAACATCCTACTATGCCAAGGCTTCGTAGGACAGGTGGCCGTGGCTGCAAGTTTCAAGCCATACAGCTAACCTGCCCAAAATACAATTTTTTGTATGATTCAGTTATCCTGTCTAATATTCTTGATTTTTTTGTGCCGTTTGTGCTTTTTTGTGGCTAAATATCAGGGATTGCCCGCGAAACACGCAAATTACGCGAAAAGAACTTCTTATAAGTTTAATAAAAAACAGTTGAAGACTGTTTTTTATTGACTGGCAAGGATTCATCCCCGTATTATATTCCGTGAACTACAGCTCTATTTTATCGGAGAGTTGAATATGGTTTTGCCAACATTGTTCATTCAAGGAAACATACGATGAAAAAAAGTCCCGGAAAAAAGATCAGGCAAGAAAACGATGAAGCTAAATTCAAGAAGACCACAAGCTGGCTAACCGACGACGATTATGAGATAAAGCTCAGGAAACACAGGGCACAGGTAGAACCGATGTCAGTGAAAAGACTCGCTGGCTCCTCCTCAAACGCTGTATTCGCTGACTATGAAGTCTCGCGGACAGATCAGGAACTTCCACAGAAATACGCGGTAGAGATACGCTCTGTGGCTTCCAATGGGAACTTCTGCACATGTCCAGACTTTGAAAAAAACTTCCTCGGCACCTGCAAGCATATAGAAAAAACACTTATCCATCTGCATGACAAGTTCAACAAAATCAGAGCAGGTTCGCCATTCGTGGAAATATCTCTGACTCCAGGACAGGATCGGACAGTTATGGTATACGTTCCGGGAAATGTGGATTCCCGGACAAAATCCTTCATTGAAAATTATTTTGAATCCTCTGGGAACCTGCGGACACCCTCAGGAGAAACATTGATGACATTCATGCGGGATATGAAAAATCAGGATGCCGGTATATCGGGAAAAATCAGGATATCGCACGGAGTGAAGAGATATGCCGGTGAACTGTCACTGGCGAGAATACTCGCTTTGAAAAAGGAGTCCGTCCTGAAGGATATGAGGGAAGGCAGGCGTTCTGCCGACATAGTACGTTATCCGCTGTATGACTACCAGCTTGAAGGGATGATCCATCTGGCACTCACAGGGCGTGCGATGCTCGCCGACGAGATGGGGCTCGGGAAGACGGTGCAGGCAGTCGCCGCATGCAAACTTCTCCAGGAAATATGCGGTATCCGGAAAGTTCTTGTGGTCTGCCCGACATCGCTCAAGCTCGAATGGGAGGAGCAGATACGCAAGTTTTCGGATCTACCTTCGGTCGTTGTTTCGGGATTGAGACCGGCAAGGCTTTCCCTCTATGAGAGTTCACAGGCATTCTTCCATATGACAAACTATGAGCAGATTGTCAGGGATGAGAAGGAGATCAATGAAATACTGCGCCCCGATGTGGTCATCCTCGACGAGGCCCAGAGGATCAAGAACTGGAGGACAAGGACATCGGCGTCGGTCAAGCGGCTACGCTCGGAATACGCCTTCGTTCTCACGGGTACTCCTATAGAAAACAGAATTGACGAGCTGTTTTCTCTGACTGAATTCGTGAATCCAAAGATTTTTGGAAGCCTGTTCAGGTTCAACAGGCAATTCTACGAATTTGATGAGGACGGCAAAATGGCCGGCATCAAGAACATGCGCATGCTACATGAACAGCTCAGGCCGATAATGCTGCGCAGGAAGAAGACCGACATAAACGAACAGCTTCCAGAACGGATAGACAACAACTATTATGTTGGGATGACCGAAGAACAGATAAAACGTTACAACGAATATGAATCCTTGGCTTCCAGGATTCTTGCACAGGCAAAGAAGCGGCCTCTTACGCCAGAGGAGTTTGAAAAGCTCCAGCGTCTCCTTGCATGCATGAGGATGCTCTGCGACACCGTCTATATCTTGGACAAGAAGTTCAATGATGCACCCAAGCTTGACGAGTTGTTCAAAATACTAGATGACCTGTGGGAGGACGATCCTTCACGAAAAGTGATCATCTTTTCCGAATGGATTGGAATGCTGGAACTTGCCAGGAAGCGGTTTGGCGACATGGATGTCTCCTACGCCTGGCACACTGGCTCAGTACAGCAGGACAAGCGGAGGGTTGAGATCAACAGGTTCAAGAACGATCCGGAATGCAAGGTATTCCTTTCGACCGATTCCGGCGGGGTCGGTCTCAACCTGCAGGTGGCGAGCGTGGTGGTTAATCTCGATCTCCCATGGAATCCCGCAAAACTTGAACAGCGGATTTCGAGAGCCTGGCGCAAACACCAGAAGAACTCCGTGAACGTCATCAACATCATAGCCGAAAAAACTATCGAGCATAAAATGCTTGCGACCCTCGACTTCAAAAAGGAGCTTGCCGAAAAAGCGCTTGATCTCGATGGCGACGTGGAAAATTTCAAGATGATTTCCTCCAGGGCGCAATTCATGGAGCGTCTCGAAAAAATATTGCAGACTTCGTTTGGCCAGGCACCCCAGGCCGGTTCAGCAGTGAAAAGTGGGGAGACTGTCATGGAGACTGAAATAGAAAAGGGAAGAACCGGAGAATGCGCGGCTGTTCTGCCGCCGTATGAATGTGCGAGACAGGCTATCATATTGGAATTCGGGGCAAAGATAAAGTCATTCAAGGCGAAGACAGACCTGGACGGCAATATTCTTGAGGCATTGCTTGTGATGGAGGACAAGTCGTCGGACGCCACGGAGAGGATAACTGCGTTGTTCAGGAAGAATTCATCCGGGATTGCACCATCACGGATAAATATTCTCACACATTCAAACTATGAGGCGCTGTTGAAGCTTGCCGAAGCCGGACTTGTCACCTTTAACGATTCCTCCATGCTCGACCTGATAAAGTATGAAAGTCTCGGAGAGCCAAAGCCCGACGACGATAAAAGGCGAAATGCCATGGCGGAATCCCTGATGGTGAAGTCTGAAAGAAAACTAAAGATGGCGGAATGCCTTTTGTCAGGAGGCTTCATTTTTGAAGCTTTCTCACCGGCGATGGATTTCCTTGAACTTGCCGGAGTTTCACTGATGTCCTTGTGCTCTGAAACACCTTTTGAAAAGGAACAGGAAAAATTTGATCCCGCCTATATCCAGATATTCAGGGAAAGGAACATCCTGCCACGCGAATTATGCGGTTTATTTGAAAGACATGGGAATCTTGAACTTTCGGAAGAGAATCTTGTGGCCGAATTCGTTGGACAATGCCGGATCTTGAATTCCGCATCCCGTGAATATCTCATGCGGCGGATAATATAAAACCATATTGTTGTCCGGCAGTGTCCAACTGTTGGGAAAATAATTAAATGTATCGTATAGGAAATTGTATTTTTCTAAGGAACGCCGGCAAGTTGCCGGCGTTCCGACAAGTTCCGGCGATAGCCGGGCAAAGTTTTTTGACAATAAAATTTTGATTCAAAATTTTATACGTGAAAGCAAAATCTTGAAATTCCTTTTCTTGATGATATATTCAAGTCGGAAAACAAAATAATAACAGGCTTCTTATGAATGCTTTTAGGGCATATGCCACTGTAGAAAATAATGGTAACATAGTTATTGGCAATCTTCCATTTAAACCAGGTTCATTGCTTGAGGTTGTGCTTATCGAAGAGGTCAAGTCAGGCTCGGAAATTGTCCAAGAATGGAAGAACTCAAACGAACGCATCCAAAAGATCCCCCAAATACGGGAATTGTCTGATAAAGAAATATTTGATGAGATTCAAGAATGCCGGAAAACCCTGTCCTCGTAATAATAGATACCAATATTCTTGTTTCTGCTGTCCTGAAAGACAGGATTCCGGAAAAAGTCATATCTTTTATTCTTGCCAATGATAATTTCTTATGGATAGCCAGCGAGGAAATTGTAAAGGAATACAAGGCTGTTCTTGTCAGACCCAAATTCAATATTCCCAAGATTGAATTGGAAAAGCAGTTTAGCTTGATCTATAGAAAAACAAAAATAATCAAGTCATCTCATCCCTTTGTGTTATATCGGGACTCGAATGATGCCAAATTCATATCTTGCGCAATCGCATCAAAAGCAGATTATTTCATTACAGGGGATCGGGATTTTTCGGAAGTAAATGATCTCACGCACACAAAAATTATCTCTGTGGCTGAATTTGCCAAGCTGATGGGGATAAAATAACATTTCCCCCGGAGGAAATTTTAATCCCACACTTGACACTTGCAGGATAAAGGAAAAATCACGTGATACTCCTCATCATAGCCGATGACGAACTGATGGATGTCAGCATTCCTGACAAGCCTGCCGATGTGCTAGTTTCCTGCGGAGACCTGCCGGACCAGCTCATCTTCCGAGTGGCGGAGCAGGTCAATCCTAGATGCATCCTGGCAGTAAAAGGAAACCACGATTTGCCTCTACCCTTCCCATCGCCGATCATAGACCTCCATCTCAGTACACATTTGGTAGATGGCATAAGCTTCGGCGGATTCAACGGGTGCTGGAAGTATAAGCCGAGAGGGAACTTCCTTTACGAAGATGCCTATGTCTCTGAAAAGCTAACTTCTTTCCCTTCCGTTGATATATTCGTTGCCCATAATTCACCTCGGGGGATCCACGAGAAGGACGGCGAGATCCATATGGGATTCGAGGCGTTCAAAGGTTACATTGCAAGGAATCAGCCCCGGCTCTTCCTGCACGGACACCAGCACGTTGATGTTGAGACGATTTTTGATAGTACTAAAGTGATTGGTGTGAACAGGTATAGATATCTCAAGCTAGGGTAGCATCCAGAGTAAGTTATTTGATGAATATATTATTTTGTCTCTTTTCCTATTTCAATATTGTAGGATAAAAGTGAAAACTGAGTTCGAATCATTGCATTTCCACACTCCGGATATTAGATTTGCACTACTAATGAAATTGATGCAATTGCTACATGCAGAACTTGTGCCCATCAGGAAAGCAAAAAACATGAAAGGTTGTATTATGGCTCGACATGAAATTTATTGTCTTATCCTTAAGACAGGCTTGCTCAACATTCGACAGGCGGCGGATAGTGGTGATGTCAAGCAATGTTTTGCAGAAGCAGATCATCTTCATAATATGCCTGATCTTCTTATGAATTTTGAAAATGAGGAATTGCATCATTTCTATTTCGATACAATGCGCCCCTCATATCTTTCCTTATCCAAGCCCGAATGGGCATCAAAATATATCCATTTATGGAAGAGTCTGGAGGTATTAAATAATAATAATAAAGTAGCCGACAAACCGCTTCACACTGAGCTGGAACCGCCGAATGGTGCTTCAATCAGGCAAGTTAGCGTTGGGATGCCCGATCTAAATGCAATTATAAATGATTTCCTAAAGGTTGTAAAACTTACAGGAATTAATCTACCTCAGGATTCCCTCAAGGTTGAACGCTTACTCGCTCCTCATAAACCTCCTCCATCACTTCCAAAAGGCAAGATGGCGGTATATGTGTTCTTCTTGACCGGAGATCAAGGAAAATGTCTGAAAGTTGGAAAGGTCGGACACAAAAGTCAAGCTCGATATACAAGCCAACATTATAATCCATCGAGTTCAAACAGCAATTTGTCCAAGTCTATTATCTCAGCAAGAGAAGAACTAAGAGAAGAACTTGGCTTGTCGGATGTTTCTGAGTCCAATGTAGGGACATGGATTAAAAACAATGTTGATCGGGCGAATATTTTGATAAATTCAGAATATGGAATGCCTGTGCTCGCACTCCTTGAATCTTTTCTTCAGTGCAGGTTGAACCCTCAGTTCGAAGGGTTTGAGAGTCAACAGACGAGGCCGGCATTGGACAAATAAAAATGTATATTTATATCACAATGTGCAACAAAACGGAGGTTAAAATGAGAAGCTTAAAAATTAAATTGGCCGCGTTAATCATTGTCACAGGGGTTTTCTCGTGTTTTTCAATACAGGCCAAAACGGTATTTTTCGGTATAGGCGAGTCTTTCACCCTCGAGACGGCAGATTTTGCCACAGCTCCATCTTTTTCCAACAAGTCAAAGGCAGTGGCGGAATTTATTGACCCGGTCTCTGGCAAAAACAAAACAGCCAGCCTCAAGGTCGAAGCTTTCACTGCGACTAGCATCACTCTCAACTGGGACAAGGCCGTGAAACTTTATGAGCATAAATCCCTCAAGGGAAAACTCGTCAGTTCCGAGCTCGCCTCAGGAGCAGTGGACGACTTGGAAATAAGCAGTCTTACAGTAGATGGTATCGCCTGCATGGCGACACTTTACCTTAGCAACCCCTATGTGCGCAATTTGACTCTCCAGGCAGACGGCTCATATGCGGTGGATGGAATCCTCTTCGGCGACAAAAAGCCGAAAGTTCAGATCGAATACACCTGCACTAAGAAGGGAGAGACCAATGTTCCCGGCTATAAGAGCTGCAGGGTAAATGATTTTGCGTTTGTCGCAGGAACAAATGGCGCTTCCACGCAGACTTTCACTTTCACAGTGCCTGAACTCAAGGAGGGAGAAATCTCCACAGGATACTTCATATTCACAAATAAGATCGGAATTGAAGCAAGAAAGGCAGATCTGACCACCGATCAGCTCACGGCGACATTCGATGCCGCAGTCCAGGACGCATCGGTCCGGGAATATGGTGAAATCTCGAAGAACTTAAAGGCTCTCACTCCGGACAACAACGATCCAGAACTCGTCTGGGATGCGGATCACAAACGGGTCAAAGTCATAGTATGGACAGGCGACTACTGGAAAAACGTCAAACCCGGCGATGTCATCACCAATTTCTCCCCCGCGTCCGATTCCAGCCTCGGCTACTTCATGTATGTCGCACCCTACGGCGAAGTCGTAAACTATATGCAGCATGACAAGTTCGCGCTCGACAAGGAAATGAACAACCGCCTCAAGCTCGCCGAGAAACTCGGACTTCAGGTAGCAGACGGCACCACGGACCGCAAGATGCGCTTCCTGATCATGTGGGCGCCACCGGCATCCCTCTTCCGTCCCGCACCGGATGCCGAAGTTGACGACTTCGAGGCACAGCTCGCCCGCAGCTACGGCCAGGTCGAAACTGCAAATACCTGGATAACAAAACATTATGACTGGAAAATAGCAAACTCATACTCTCCTCTGAGTTCGGCGTATCCATTCACAGGATTCGGCTACACATACGACTGGAGCAACACCGGCTCCGAAATTGGATTCAGCGAGTTCGTAATCCTCCCCGAACACGAAATAGAAGTGATCGACAATGTCCTGACCGTGGATTTCTTCAACAGCATTGACGATTAAATCTGAAGGTTTATTCTTGATGGAGTGTCTAATTCTATTCGACCTTGGTAGAGTAGAACTCGCTCCTCAAAAATCGCCGCCCTAACCAAAATTGCGCGCCTTAAAAATACGTAGAACATGGAGCAGGGGAAAGAAATTTCGTACGTTTTTTTTGTTTTTCATTTGAAGCAATGCAAAGTCTGTTATATTCCAAATATGGGTATAAAGTAGATTAAAATTATATAAACTGGCGAAGGCGGGCAAAATGACAAACAAGCATACTTTGGTTTTAAAATGGGTCGTGGTGATCTTGTTATTATTGGCAATGATCTGTTATACCTTACTTTTCATAAATGGAACACCAGAGGGCGCGGAAGAAATAGAAGGAGCGATAACCCCCCCTGCACAACAACAGCCTCAATAAGTGTCTTCCTGTCCCTCAGCTCGAAGAGCATAGCAGGCATTTAAAGGGGTCTGACCCCTTTAAAATAATGTAAATGTAACATAGTCAATGATATAAGAATTATTGACTGGTCAAAAATGGCTCTTAGAGCGATTTATTTACATTCATAATTGTTTACCATATAATCTGGGGACTCAGGCACATTTTTACACATTGAAGTAGGGCTGGCTTCGATGAAGCCGCCACAAAAATGCCAGTCTCATCGAGACTTGGCCTACTTTTTGGCCTCAAATTACCCGGCTTAACGGTTACTTGTAATTAATTTATAACATATGGAGGTTGCGGGTGGAAAAAAGAAATGACGACATGTTTTTGAAAGCCGTGTTTCCCGGAAAATACATCCAGGGAGAAGGAGCTCTCGACGAATTGCCACGGATTGTCAAATTGTTGGGAAAAAGAGGCCTCATTCTTGCCTCCCGCACAGTTAAAAACAAGATTCTTGCCGCTCATACCAAAGAACTGGCCGCGGAAAAAATCGCAATCGAGGAATTCCAGCGCGAGTGCTGTGAAAAAGAATTGAGCCGTCTGGCGGAAATCATAAGTCGCAACAAGATCGACATCCTGGTTGGAATGGGTGGAGGCAAGACCATAGATACTGCGAAAATCGCATCCGACCGGGCTGGCATCCCGGTGATCATTGTGCCAACCATCGCCTCGACGGATGCGCCGTGCAGCGGCTGTGCCGTAATCTATTCGGAGGACGGCGTCTTCGAATCCGTCTACTATCAGAAAATGAATCCGCAGGTGGTTCTTGTCGACACTGGAGTGATAGCCAATGCACCCACCCGTTTCCTGGTGTCCGGTATGGGCGACGCGCTGGCGACATGGTTCGAGGCAAGATCCTGCGAGCGCACTAAATCGAAGAACGAGTGCGGTGGCTTGAGCACCATGACGGGATTGAATCTCGCGAAACTATGCTACGACACACTTTTGACCTATGGTTCAGCCGCGAAACTCGCAAACGAGAAGCATATAGTAACTCCGGCTTTTAATCACATAGTCGAGGCGAATATTCTCCTGAGCGGAATCGGCTTCGAAAGTTCAGGGTTGGCGGCCGCGCATTCAATCCACAACGGACTTACTGCTCTGGAGGAAACCCATTCCTTCTATCACGGGGAAAAAGTGGCCTTTGGCACTTTGACCGGGCTTCATCTGACGGATGCATCGCCTGTGGAAATCAATTCGGCGTTCTCGTTCTGCGAGGAGATAGGCCTGCCGACCACGTTTGCCGACATCGGCCTGCAGTCCCCCCCGATAGAAGCAAATTGCTGAAAGCCGCTGAAAAGGCATGCGCACCAGCTGAAGGCATACATCACGAAGCAGGTGTCATGACTCCCGAAAAAGTTCTGAACGCAATGATTGCTGCAGACATCATGGGGAAAACGAGAAAAGCCTGATCTGCGACATCTGCATTTTTCCTAGAAATTCTGTTTGGTGCGGATCTGGATGCGGTAGGCTGAGGGGCTGATGCCACAGCGCTTGCGGAAGAGACGGCTGAAATGGAAAACATCGCCAAATCCGGATTCTGAAGCCACGGCCTTCACTGGCAGGTTTCCGGCTAACAGGAGTTGTCTGGCGTGCAAAAGCCTCAAATCCTGCAGGTAGCGGCCGGGAGACACGCCCATCGTTGACTTGAACGTGGCGTGGAAACGTGATACCGACAGGGAACAGGCCCGGGCCATTTGTGTGATATCAGGAGGTTGAGAAAGATTTCCTGAAATCAGCTCCAGAACTCCGCCTAGTCTCTCAATATCTCCGTCATCCGGCAGCCGTTCCATGCATACTTTGGATTTCTCCGTCAGGATGGACAGCAATTCCATGGCCAGGGCCTTCCTACGGATCACCCGGTAGGGCAATGCTTCGCCCGCATGCAACTTGACAAGCTCCTCGTTAATATCTCCGATTCGTCGGGCGGCACTGCCAGTGATGACATTTGGCGGTTCAATAAAAGAGAAAACGTCAATATCGCCTAGGAAGCGGAATGAGATGTGCGACCACCGGCTCACGCCGCTTTTCTGACCCACGAGTTCGACCCGATGATGCTGTCCCTGAGGCACGCATATGGCCTGGTTGGGACAAATATGAACATCAGGCCGGTTGGCCAGATGAAGAACTGATTTGTAACCTCGGATAAAGGAGATGGCGGTTCCAGGCAGAGTTCTCCAGCCGGTGTCATGAGGCGGAGTCACTCGCGTGATCCCGCCACAAAGGTATTCCACCGCAAGGGGCTGTCCGGCCAGCCGGGAAATCCACTGTATCTTACTGTCCATACATCTAAAATAATTCTCATCTATCTTCATTTCAAGTAGAAAACGACATGCATATGATAATTTTCGCCATTGCCAATAGGCAGATATTATAATATCTTGCAGTAATAAACAACATGATATCTAAATACCAAAATATCAGGAGAAAAAATTATGGTTAAGAAACATGGCAAGAAATTGAAGAGGCCGTCAAACACCGAAATTTCATTCCATAAGAGCGGTAATCGCGAAACCGCGCGCTACGTGTCATCGACAACCGTTTGCGAGGAGGCGCTTCAGCAAACACGCTGGATTGGTCTTTACTGGTCGGCCAGCGGGCAGGTGCAGAGGGAGAACGTCGCTACAAGCCTTCCCGGCCTGAATCCCAGTGAATTCCCTCTGCATGCCTTTGATCTGGAAATCGACGGACAGGACCTCCGCAACTGCTGGGAATCAACAGGATCGAAGGAACGGAACGGTGAACGACCAGGGACACGGGAGGCTTTGGTCGAACTTCGCCACCTGATCCGTCCAGTCACGGTGAGGATAATAACGCGGCTGGACGGTACGCCGTTCCTGGCAAGGCATCTGGAAATAATAAATACAGGCAAGGCACCTGCCGCCCTGTCAAGGGTAAGTCCATGGTCGGGTCTGCTCTGGACATGGGGGACTAGCACGCACCACTGGGGGGAGATGCCGCAGGAAACTGAAAGTCCATTCTCTCTTGGATTCTTCGATGGGTTGAGCTGGGGTTCCGAGGGCAATTTCCGCTGGGAGGATTTGCCTGCGGGTTCACGCCGTATTGAGGGAAGCAACGGACAGAGTGGATTCGGGAATCCATTTGTAATAGTTCGTAACAGAGTGACAGGTGAAACCGCTATTATCTCGCTGGCCTGGTCGGGGAACTGGTACGCTGAATTCTGGAATGATCCCTATCGCGACCTTTCAAACCGGCCGAGCCGAGGTATCAATCTCACGTTTCGCATGGGACCGGAAGGGGCGGCTCCTCTTCGCGTCATCGAACCGGGTGAGACGGTCATTACGCCTGAAACACATCTGGGCATCTTGCACTGCGGTGAAGACGAAATGGTGGCCTCCTGGCACAATCACCTCCGAGTTTCTGTAATTCCTCCGCGTCCAAAGGGGAAGGAATTATATAGCATCGCCGGCCGAGTGGTGGAAGAACCCGGCAAATGGATTCTCAAGGAAATAGAGATTGCCGCCGAAATGGGAACGCAAGCATTCATGGTGGATGCTGGCTGGTATGGCGACGAATTCAGCGGCTGGTGGGATTGTGCCGGGGACTGGCGTGTTGGCAATTGGTTGCCCGGAGGACTTGCTGCATGTAGGGAGCTCTGCCACAAGCGCGGAATGCTATTCGGTCTGTGGATGGAGCCGGAGCGCATGGGTCCCAAGAGTAAGTTGTTGAAGGAACATCCTGAATGGCTGTTGCGCACCGACAATGGCCGCGAAGTTGCACAGATGCTGGATCTCGCCAACCCTGAAGCGGCGGCATTTCTTAAAAACGAGGTTGTCCGCGTCATCCGGGAGCACAAACTCGATTTTTTCAAGATAGACTACAATATCAGGATCAATGAAGGCGGACAGCATAACCGGCAAGGATTCATTGAGAACGAGGCCTGGAGACATTACGAGACGCTCTATGGCACCTTCGACCAGGTCCGGCGCGAGATGCCCGAAGTAGCTCTCGAGTGCTGCGCATCAGGCGGTGGGCGCAACGACCTCGGCATGATGTCGCGCTTCCATTACGCCTGCGAGTCGGATTTATCCATGTTCCCCAGAAGCATCCGCGCCATCAACGGACTGACGCTTTTCCTTCCGCCAGAGTCGCTATGCTACTACCACAATCATATATCTCATGCACACCAGAAGACTGATCTCGACACGCATCTGCGCGTAACGCTGTTTGCACAACCGATCTTCGTTGGGTTCGGTGCGCAGGACGCTGACCGGTCAACGCCGTATTTCGAAAAGACCAAGCGGTATATCAAGCTGGCGAAGGAGTTTACCGCGCCGATCCTGGCATCCAAGCCGGTTGTATATCATCATACTCCGGACATCGGCCTTTACGCTCCGGCCGACTGGTGCGTTCTCGAGTACGCCGCCCAGGATCGGAGCCGTGGATATGCAGGTGTCTTCAAACTGACCAATGGCCGTTCCGAGTATCGCCTGTGTCCACGAGGTGTGGATGTCTCTGCGACTTACAAGGTGACGCTCGACAACCACAACTTGTTCATGCGTCTTTCCGGCCAAGACCTATTGCTCCACGGCATTCCCGTGGAACTCGACGCCGCTTTCACGAGCGAGCTGGTGATGTATGAGCGCGAATGAGTGTAACATAAGTTATGGAATTCATAAATTTAAGAAGCAGTCTATGATGGACAAGACAGTCAAGACGATGACGGAAAGAAGGTCTGACGGCAAGCAACCTGGCGGAATATTTCATGACCGACTTGGTGGGTGAAAATTGCGCACACCATAAATTTCACAATCAGTATGGATCACCTGACCTGCTCCCGCCGCTTGAGCGAAAGATACTGTCGGAAACCGAGGACTGTCAAGTCGTTCAGGACGAAGGTGGAAACATCGTCAGGATATTCAAGAACAACCCGGGACAGTCCATGCCGGAGTGGATCGAGTACCCGGTGAAAAACCGTCAGGACTGGGAGACTATCATCAAGCCTCGGCGCGACTGGCGGACGCCGGGATGGACGCTGCATGGTGAAGATTTGAAGCATTATGCCGAGCAGGAGAGGAACCGCGACTACCCGCTCGGGATCTGGTGCGCCTCCTTTTACGGCTGGACACGCTGCCTTATGGGAGTCGAGAGGGTATCCACCATGTTCTACGACGATCCCGGCCTAATTCATGAGATGTGCGAGCACACGGCCGAGTGGGCGGTACAAACGCTGACCCCGCTTCTCCGTGCCGTGCAGTTCGATTTCGCCTTCATCTGGGAGGACATGGCCGGAAAAGCCGGACCGCTTTGCTCTCCCGCCACTTACCGGGAGTTCTGCCTGGAGCCGCTCAAGCGCGTAACGAACCTGCTTCATAAGTATGGCGTCAAACACATCATCGTTGACAGCGATGGCAACAACGACGTCCTGATTCCGCTCTGGCTGGAAGCTGGTGTCACCGGCCTACGGCCTTTTGAGGTGGCAGCCGGTTGCGATGCCGTAGCCACGCGCCGGAAATACGGCAAGGATTTGATTATCCAAGGCGCTATCGACAAGCGGGCGCTGGCCAGGGGGAAGGAGGAAATTGACCGCGAGGTGCTCTCCAAGGTTCCGTGGCTCTGTATGCAAGGCGGGTATTTCCCGCAGGTGGACCATCTGGTGCCGCCGGATGTTTCACTGGAGAACTACACGTATTATTCGAAACTGCTACGGACCGTAGTTGAGGATCCGGAACGGTATCTTGGTGTAGCGAAACAGAGAGGATACTCGGAATCATAAGTTATAAAAAAATATTGTGAGGAAAATCCTGATTTCGCGAAAGGCAAAAAATCCTTCACGGAATCAGGAAGGAGAAAACAAACCATGAACTCACGTGAACGAATGCTAACGGCACTGAACCACGAGGAACCGGATCGCGTTCCGATTGATCTTGGTGGCACAGTAGTTTCTACAATCGCAATTCCGACGTATGCCGCCTTGCGCAAACATCTGAAACTCCCCGAGAAGCCGATCAAAACTCTGGAATTCGTCCAGCAGGTGGCCGTGGTAGACAATGATGTTCTTGACCGGCTCGGCGTGGATGTCATTCCCGTCTTCGCCAATCCGCCGGGCGGATACAAACCGGTTTTCGTTGATGAAGGCGAACGCGGAGAATCATTCAAGGATGAATTCGGAGCAAAGCTGCTGCGCCCAAAAGATGGGTTCTATT
Source organism: uncultured Lentisphaerota bacterium (assembly GCA_903872565.1). Taxonomy (GTDB): domain Bacteria; phylum Verrucomicrobiota; class Lentisphaeria; order Victivallales; family GWF2-50-93; genus CAIQLG01. The sequence continues at coordinate 16,001 of CAIQLG010000244.1, forward strand.
ACGACTGGCGGGAATTCCCACTGTCCGAGCCGTCCATTGACGCCATGTGGAAAATGGCGTGGCCCGATCCTGCCGATCCGGCGCGCTACAGAGGTTTGCGGGAGAGAGTTGAGAAACTAAGGCAGAGCACCGACCGTGCGCTATTCGGTATAGCACCTTGCGGGCACGATCTTTTCAACCAGATTTTTCGGGTGCGCGGTATGGAGGAAGGCATGATGGACCTGCTGATAAACGAGGATTTCGCCGAAGCATTTTTCGATCGCCTGACGGACACCATCTGCACGGCTCAGTCTCTCTACTTAAAAGAAGTCGGCGACCTGATTGACGTCCACTTCACGGCCGATGACCTGTCAGGCCAGTCCGGACCGATGATATCCCCCGAGCTCTATCGGCGCATGATCAAGCCGCGCTGGGCGCAGATCATTCAGACGATCAAGTCTCACACGAAGGCGAAAATCTTCTATCATAGCTGTGGTGCAATCACTGAATTAATTCCTGATCTGATCGAGATCGGCGTGGAGATCATCAACCCGGTGCAGGTGTCTGCATCTGGGATGGACTCGGCGATTCTGAAAAAGAAGTTCGGGAAAAAACTGTCCTTCTGGGGCGGCGGCTGCGACACGCAGGCCGTGCTTAACCGGAACGCACCTGCAGATGTGCGGCAGGAGGTACGGCGTCGGATTGTGGATTTCGCACCTGGCGGCGGTTTTGTGTTCAATGCCGTGCACAATATCCAGACAGGCGTCCCAGCTGCGAATATCGCAGCGATGTTCGACGCGGCACTGGAATTTGGCAAATACAAAAGGAGTTACAACACATGAACACTTCATTATTCGATCTTACTGGAAAAGTTGCAGTGGTGACCGGTGCCGCATGCGGACTGGGGCAGGCGGCAGCCATCGGGCTGGCCAACTATGGAGCCGACATAGCGGCGATAGATCTAAACACCGACAACTGCGCCGACACAAAAAGAAAAATCGAAGAAGTCGGATACACCTGCCGTACCTACGCCTGTGATGTCTCGGACGACAAGGCCGTAGAATCTACTGTTGCATCAATTGCCGCTGATTTCGGAAAAATAGACATACTTGTCAACATAGCTGGCATCACGGTGCGGATTCCGACCGACCGCATGCCCGCCGAACAGGTACGCCGCATTACCGAAGTAAATTATTACGGCACGTTCTGGATGTGCAAGGAAGTCGGCAGGATCATGCTGTCCCAGGGACGTGGCAATATTGTAAACATGTCGGCTCTCGGCGGCGCCTTCCTCGGCACGGGGCGCGGAAACGCCGCCTACAGTTCCACCAAGGGCGCGATCGCCGCGCTCACCAAGGAACTCGCCTGCGAATGGGGAGACAAGGGTATTCGCGTCAATGCTGTCGCCCCGTGCTGGTTCCAGACCGACATGAATTCCAACAGCATTTTCGCCAACAAGTCTTTTATGGATCAAGTTATGACCAAGCTCCCGATGAAGCGCATCGGCCAGCCACACGAGCTCGTCGGACCAATCGTCTTCCTGGCCAGCGAAGCATCCTCGATGATTACAGGATTGATTTTGCCGGTGGACGGTGGAGCCGCCGCAACGTGTCCGATCGAATGGAGACAGGAGTGAAGAATATCCAATATCGAACAAGGAATGTCCAATATCCATGAAAAAATTTAATGAGCTTATAGACCGGCACGAGGCGTTTCTGGCATGCGCTCCGGTTGACCGTCCACTGATCGGGCGCTGGTTCGGGGGATATTTCCCGTCATATCAGTTTCCGCAGGGCGTTGCGAGCTGGCGCGATGGACAGGTGCTTCAACCCGACAAAGTGGAATTCAGCCAGTTCGTAGAGGATTATGAAAATCTGTACCGCGTTCACCTCGATGCAAAAGATGACTGGTTTTTCGTCGCATCCGCCTACTGGGGGATTCCATGGCTTGAAGCAATCCTGGGCTGTCGGATCGAATCCACTTCATTCACCTGCCGGGCCGAGCCAGGGTCGGATGTAATTCAACATGTCAATCTCGATACCAATGGCTGGTTTTCTGCGCTGGTGCAGTTCACCCGCGAACTGGTAGCCTTCGCCGACGGACGTTTCCCCGTATGCCCTCCATTGCTGCGCGGTCCCGGTGACTGCCTGTCGGCAATGATAGGAGGCACTGAATTCATACTTGGATTTGATGACAATCCTGACATGATGCGCAACTCCCTGAACTTGTGTGTGGAAGTGCGCATGGACGTGATCAGACGTCTGTGTTCCATAATACCCGCATGGCATGGCACACATGCGGCCGGTGGCTATCCGAGCAAAGTATGGTGTCATCGAACCGTAGCTTATCACCAGGAGGATTCGGCCGCGCTTCTGAGTCCGGACATTTTCAGGGAATTCCTCCTGCCGATCCACAAAAAGATGAGCACCGTAGCTGAAGTTAATTTCATTCATCTGCATTCAGCCTGTCTGTATCCGGTAGACATTCTTCTCGACAAGAATGTTTATGACGTCCTGGAAATAAATATTGATCATGCCGGCGCCGGGCCCGCCCTAAAAGACATGATGCCCGTGTTGCATAAGATTCAGAAGGCACGCAAACCGTTGTTGTTGTGGGGGGAATTCAGTCCGGAAGACTGGAAAATGATTCTGCACGAGCTCTCGCCGGAGGGGCTGAGCTTGCAACCTATAACAATGGAGAAAATATGAGCAAGTTATCCGTAGAAATTTCCAAGGCAAAGGTGCCGGACGGCAGTGTCCGCCTATGGTGGCTGGGGCAGGCCGGGTTCGCCTTCAAGACAGCATTAAACAACGTTGTCTATGTTGACCCCTATCTTTCAGATGCCGTCGAGCGGCTGCACGGTTTCAAGCGTCTTTCGCTGCCGCCGATCTCACCCGAAGATGCGCGGGCCGACTTGGTCGTCATAAGCCATGAGCACACAGATCACCTTGATCCCGACAGCCCTGTCACTTCTGCTTGATTTCGGCGGCATCCATGTCCTCTACACAGGCGATACATCGTGGAGACCCGATCTGCTCAAGCCGCTTGTCGGCCTGGGCATTGACGTCCTGCTGCCGTGCATTAACGGTGTCTTTGGAAATATGAACCACATCGACGCCTCGATGATGGTGCAACAGGCGGCACCGCAGATCGCCATACCATGTCACTACTGGACATTTGCCGAACAGGGCGCCGGAGATCCGGGGGGATTCCTGAATGCGTGCCGGAACATTGCGCCCGATGTGAAGGCCATGTTGTTGAAACCTGGGGAGGGATTAACAGTAACAAGGAGAAATTCTTGATGGAAAAGAAATTCAGAAAACATACGGTATCCGGTGAACTGGCCGGCAAAGTCGCGTTGGTTACAGGAGGACGGCGCGGGCTTGGCCTGGCGATGTCCCGTGCTTTGGCGCGTGCCGGTGCCCGGATTGCCGTAGTCTCATCAACTCCGCTATCGGAGGGATTCAAAAAAGATATGGACAAGGAAAAAATTTCAATTGAAATTTTTCAGGCGGATCTCTCAAAGCGCGAAGATCAGCTTAGCATCGTGACACGTATCGTGGAACAGACAGGACGGCTGGATATTCTGGTGAACTGTGCAGGAATCCAGCACAGGCAGCCATCGCTGGATTTCGCCTTGGACAAATGGGATTATATCCTCGCCCTGATGCTTACTGCACCGTTTGTCCTCAGCCAGCAGGCGGCGCGTGTCATGGTGAAACAGGGGGGAGGAAAGATCATCAATATTGCATCTATGGCAAGTTTTCAAGGCGGATGGACGGTGCCCGCCTATGCCGCGGTCAAACACGGCATCGTAGGCATTACCAAGGCGCTGGCAAACGAATGGGCTTCAAAGAATATCAATGTCAATGCGATCGCTCCGGGCTATTTTGCAACCGACATGTGCGAAGCAATCATCAATGATCCGGTGAGGGAACCGCAGATCCGCGCCCGCATTCCCGCCGGACGATGGGGAGATCCGGATGACATAACTGGTGCGCTGCTGTTTCTGGCAGGTGATGCCAGCCGGTATGTTCATGGTCATACCCTGGCGGTGGATGGAGGATGGCTGGTGAGGTAATAATATGAACATCGAACATTAAACTTCTTAAATTCAAGAAAATATTGTCAAACAGGGGAGATGATATGAAGTCAGGAATTGGAAGATTGTCAGGGAAAAATGTTGTAATCACCGCTGGCTATGGTGACATCGGCCGGGCAACATGCCAGCGTTTCTGCGAGGAGGGGGCGCGCGTTTTCATGACCGGCCGCAAGAAACAGAAGGACGGTGAAGCCATCGCCGCCGAGACAGAGAAACTGGCTCATGCCGCGCAAATCGCCAGTTTGAAGTCGCTTGGCGTTCCCAAAGCACAACCCAATGGTTCAATCAGCTATATGATGTGCGATGCGGGCGACCGTGCCTCAATTGAAGCCATGCTGGATTCCGTGGTGAAGAGTAATGGACGGATAGATGTGGTGATAGGCAATGCCGCCATGGTAGAAAACGGTCCATTCCTCAAGATCCGTCCGGATCAGTGGCAGGCGCATCTTGATTTGAATCTCACCGGCCAGTTCCATCTTGGACAAGCTGCCGCACATCTCATGGTGGAACAGGAGCCTCGGAAACGTCCCGGTTGCAACCGCGGTGTCAGAGGGAAAATTCTGTTCAACAGTTCCTGGGTACAGGACATGCCATGGCCGGAAGGATGTTGCTATGGTGTATCAAAAGCTGGACTACAACTCATGGCCAAAGCGATGGCACTTGAGCTTGCCATATATGGAATCAGGGTGAATATCGTCGCTCCAGGAATAATATTGGCGGGTTTGTCGAAGACATGCTATGAGACAGATCCAAACTTTGGTCCGAGGGCGACAGGAGCTATTCCCTTGCGGGAGTTTGGAACACCCGAGCAGTGCGCCGATGCGTTTCTGTTCTTTGCCGGAGACGAGTCGGACTACATCACCGGAATATCTCTTCTTGTCGACGGCGGAGCCAGTCTGCCAAGGAGGGATTGACTAAAATGAAATTCAGCTATGTCCTTCCTGATCCGTCATCGTATTCGGATTGGAACTCATTCAAAAAAGATCTGAAATGCTTGAAGGAAGCAGGCTATGACGCAGTAGAGCTGCAAATTGCCGACCCGTCAACGTTTGATGAGCCGCGCGTGCGAAAGTCGCTGGGGGCGTTTAGCCTTCCGATGTGCGCATTCCAGACCGGTGCCAGTTATGCCACTCTCGGCAATTGCCTGAGCACCGCCGACGAAATAGTGCGGCGGCGAACCATCGCTCTGCTACGCAGATTTGTGGATCTTGCCGCCCGATGGAATTCGGTCATCGTCTTTGGTTCGCTTCAAGGACGGCACAAGGACGAACCAGATATCAAGACCGGATCCGATCTCATCCACAGAGCCCTTGCGGAAATCGGTAAACATGCTGGCGAAAAGAACGTAGTTAGACGGTGCTCGAAAAGCCTTTTTTTGTGATTACAAAAAAAACTTTTCATCACACCGCCTACTTTTCTTCATCCATTTTCCAGAAAAAAACATTCCGATGTCACTTCATGCACATAATCACCTGTTTAAATTAT
>CAIQLG010000245.1 GCA_903872565.1 uncultured Lentisphaerota bacterium
AAAAATGATCGGCAATTACAAGAAGATGAAATGCATTGTCGAGAGGCTGGTGGAACTCAATGTGCAGCTCTTCAAACTAAAAGAATAGCCTTTTTACTCCACTTCTTTAGCCTTAGCTTGACAGCTATGCCTTGACAGGCTCGGGGTGAGCCCTCCCTCCCCGGAACGGAATACAGGTTTTCCGTGCTACGCCTCGACAATGGTTTCCCTTGAACGCGTACTTGTACGCCTAGTTGTTTGACGCTTCGCTCAAACTCTGAGAGTTTGCTTTGTGCTTCGCACGGCTTACGGCCAGAATCGGTCGGGCCGGCTTTCGCCGCCATTTCATTGCCCTCCCGGACCTGTCCGGTCGTTCTTAACGCAGGCATCGGAATCACCCAAACCTTCTATTTTTTGATAATTTTGATAATAGCGAAAAGAAAAGGAGGGATAGGGGTCACAATGACATATGCAAATGAAGTCATCTCCCGGAAAAGACGTATTACAATTTCTCAAGGATGAACGGGATAATACATTGAATAATACAAAACGGCAATTTATATTTATCCGCATGAGTTTTGTAGATCGGCTCCTACTATGTCAAACAATACTTGGAAGTGAATTATGAAAATTATGGCAGATGCTCGAACTTTAATTAAACTTTTTATGGCTCTCCTTGCTGTTTTCCCTACATTCCTACTGTCTGCGGCGGCATCCTTCACCCTGACCTCGCCGGTCGGAGGAGAATCATGGATGATCGGCACAAGCCATGACATAACCTGGTCGTCTTCAGATGTTTCCGGCACAGTTTGCGTGGAGGTGCTGAAGCTGAAGACCGATGGCTCGACAGTTTCTTTCGCGATGGCCGACGCCATTCCGGTCGAAAATTCCAAATGGACCTGGAACATTCCCTATGAAATCCCTCTGACTTCATTCTATGTCAGGATTTCCTTGACTGGAGCAAAAAGCATGGAAAGCACTGGCGGCAATTTTTCCGTGGTGGGCAATTCTGCGCCATATATTGCGATTCGAGCACCGGTCGGCGGGGAAACCTGGGCTCTGGGCACAGCACACCAAATTTCCTGGGAGTCGCACAATATCCAGGGAAATCTAAAAATAATAATTAAAAAGACCGCAGTACAGGTTTTGGCAATTTCTGATATTCCGGTCGTCGATGGCCGGTATTCGTGGACTCTTCCGGCGGATCTTGTTCCCGGAGAAGACTATACCGTAACTGTCAATAGCCCGGATGCCGGGATGGAATCCACGAGCGGCAACATAACTGTTTCAGCAGTCCCGCCCGCCAAGAAAAAATGGACATTCATGAAATATCTTGACTGCGACAACAATCTGGAGGAATGCGAACTGGACGGGTTCGTAACGATAGCATCGGTCGGCAGTGACAGCAATGTCAACGTCGTCGCACAGGTTGACCGCCATCCCGCCTACGACACAAGATTCGGGAACTGGACCGATGCCAAACGTTTTTATGTTTCCAAGGGAATGGAGCCTACACAGGCGAACGCCGTCCAGGATCTCGGAGAAATCAACATGGCAAGCAAATCAACTCTTACAGATTTCCTGTGCTGGGCTATGGACAATTATCCCGCCGACAGATATTTTCTTGTATTCAGCAACCACGGACTCGGATGGGAAAGCGATGAGGGCGAATACGACAACTGGAACACCAGCACCACAAGACAGGGAGGCAGTGTGGACAGCACGAACGGCCAGATATATCTTTCGACCAGGGCCATCCAGGAAGGAATTGACGCGGCGCCGTCAGACTTGAACATCGTCGGATTCGATGCCTGCGACATGGACATGCTCGAGGTCGCATATCAGATCCGCAACACCGGCGCAAAAGTCTTCATAGGCTCCCAGAACACCGAGGGCTTGTGGGGCTGGGACTATATCCCCATCTTGTCGGCGTTGCAGGCTCGTCCCAACGATATCACCGAAACAGAACTGGGCTCGCTCGTATGCAACACATTCATGGACAACGTCGATAAATATATCCCTTTTTATACCTCGACACAGGCGGCGATTGACCTTTCCTCGATTGACGGACTGGCCGTAAATGTCAGCGCTCTTGCAGATGCGATGCGCCTGTCCAGCAAGGACAAGGGCAAAGCCAAGCTGGCCGCGGGAGCCGTCCTGGAATCTGTCCGCCAGGCAGTCATCTGCGAACGGCACAACAAGTTAATGGACGGCAAAATATACGGGATGAATTTCTACTTCCCTGACAAGAGGGTAGATCCTAAATACAATGCGGAAAATCTGGATTTCGTGTCGGGAACGACTTGGAAGACATTCCTTGATGCGTATTTCGCGCAGGACCTGAAGTCAACCTGGATCGGAAAAGCGAGGAAGGGTCTCTGGGAGGAATACGAAGCGGATGATCCGACTACCGACTTCGGACACATTGACATCGTGGGTTTCTGCCTAAGGCTGAATGCGGAACCCTACAACAGCAGAATATTTGTAAGCTCCTCGCCATCTGACATTTCCGAGACAACTCCTTCTGGAACTGCAATTGTGAAACCAGGAAAAACACTCGAACTGGAGGCGAAGCTTAAAAGTGTTCCTGAAGCGTCCAACTACCATTTTGCAAGATGGACCACTGTCGGCGGAGGAACACTGACGGATTTGTTCAGTGCTAAAACATCTCTGACAGTGAATCACGACGGAAGCGCCACTGCGATATTCGCGGAAAACAAGGATTCATACACAGTGTCACTTTCGATTTCCGGACATGGTTCTCTGACAGGCGAAAGCTCTCAAATTGTGCCGTCAGGAGGCAGTTGCTCCACAGTTATGGCCGTTCCCGAAAATGGATATGTTTTCCTTTTCTGGACAGGCGATTATTCCGGGACCGACAATCCCTTGACAGTCACAAATGTGCTTTCCGACATGAAGATCACGGCGGCCTTCGGGAATCCCGCATCCATGAGCATCCGTTCCTTATCCATCAGCCTGGACAACAAGAAATCATCCGACAAGATTTCAATAAAAAGTGCAGTTTATCCTGTTACGGCTCCGACAGCCGTGCAATCCGCGAAACTCGCAATTGACGGCGCGCTTGTCTTCGATTGTCCCTCCGGAAGCAATTGGACGTCGAAAAATGGAGTTCTGACATATTCGACCTCGAAAGGTGACACGCCGAAATTCATGCTTGTCCTTGACACAGCCAATGGCATCTGGTCATTCAAAGCCTCCGATCTTTCGGCGGCGTCTCAAATCAATCCTCTAGATGGAATTTCCATTGAATTGAGCATCAACGGAAACAGCGTTGGCAAAACTGCGGTTCCACTTGAAAACCTGCAGTTGAAATCCAAAATAGAATATTCCGGAAAATAAATGTAATGCGTTAGACTTTGTTGTTTCGCTATTGGTGGAGGGTCGGGTTCCACCCCGACCGCGATTGGACGGCGTGGAAGCCGTCCCTCCAAAAAGACAATAATCCGAATAACAAATGATGCCTGACTTTTATTTTTCTTCTTTCTCGCCAAAGACTTCGGCCTGGAAAGTCAGAAATTTGCAACCTTGTTTCCAGGCATCCGGGGGAAGACCTGCCTTCATCGCAAGATTTGTGAGGGTCTGATCAAGGTTCCAGCCCTGTTCTGGCGCCACCTGCGGGAGGAATACCGCCTTGCTGTATCCTTTTTGGAGAACCATTCCGTCGAGTCCGATCTTGATGTCCTTGTATGATTCAACCTGCCTTGGAACGGTGAGCGCGGAGATCTCAATGCTGATCTCCGGAAGCTCGTTCTCCGCCACATTGTTGAATCTGGGGTCTTCGACTGCGGCGTTTATGGCATTGGAGATAATTGATTTGTAGAGCGGCTGGCTCGGAAAGATTTCCCCTATACATCCGCGCAGACGTCCATTTTTCTTGAGGGTCACGAAGGCGGCCCGTTGCTGCTTCATCGCGTCGGTGATTTTGATGTCAAGATCTTCGGGACTTGGCACTTTTTCGTTTTTCAGATAATATCCTATCGTCTTGCGGGCGAGACTGAGCAAAGTTTTCCTGTCCACTTCCGGCAAGCCCTCGTCTGTGGATTTCTCCATTTTTTTCCATTCTCCCGTGAATGCGGCTGCAACATAGCTGACAGTATTGCTTCTGTCGCCCGTGACGATGCCAGAATCCGTGTGTTCGACAAGATTGGCGACGGCATTTTCCGGGAGTGCGGACAGGATGGTGGCGATCGGAACGGCTCCGCAGATTGTCGCACCGGATTTTTCGATGAAGGCCATAAAGCTCTTCGCATCCTTTTTCTCTATCAAGGCATACGCCTCCATGTCAATCTTCTTCACATTTTCAGGAGTATTTTTATCGAACGGAATATACCTGAAACGTGCTCCACAATGGATGAAGTCAGAGCTCGTGACGATCAGAGTGTCATCGCTCATAAGGGATGAGATCTCCTTTCCGGCCTTCGCGACTGTCTCGTAATCGCACTGCCCGGCGACAATGAAGACCAGTTTGAAATCCTTGAGCGCATATTGCAGGAGCGGGACTTCCATCTGGACGCTATGTTCCGGGGTCAAGGCTTCGGGGATATTCTTGAAAACCGGGTTTTTAAGAAGTTTTGATATGAGTGCCGAATCGGATGTGACCTTTCCGAGCGGAGTCTCGTAGGAATCGAAAACTGGCACGCTGTAGGTGTTTTTCATTCCTACATTATGTGACGGGCCAATTATGATTATGGTCTTGTATTTTTTTGTGAGCTGATTTATCCCGGATGCCGCGGTCTGCCCGGAATAGTCATATCCCGCATGTGGCAGAATCAGTGAAATTATGTCGCCCTTGGTTTCCGGTTTTTTAGCGGACTTGAAAAATTTCTGGAGCTGTTCCTTCAGGACATCGGGATTGTCCGGATACCATGTGCCCGCAATTCCGGATTGTATGACTTTTTCGCCCGCCGGGCTGTTGAAGACCATCACCGAGAGCAGACCCGAGACACACAACGGTTTCAGAATTGTATTCATCCCAATCCTCCTTGTTGTTGTATTAAATTTGTTCTTACTTATTATTTTCAAATATTTCAAAGAATGGCCTGTTACAATAACTCGGCAAACAGTGACTTCAAGATTTTCTGAACAACATAAATTTTCAAGTTAAATTTCTGTTGCAGTGGAATCATCCGGAAATCCTGTTAAATTAGGAAATCCAATGTCATCCAAGGGATAAGGGATGGCAGGGGTTACAGAAATTTGTAAAATAATAAGTCAGTCTTTATTGGAAATTTTACTGTAGCCGCCCCTGTGTCAGGGCCGTTCACGGCTGACACGGCCGTGCCTACAGCCAATGTAACAATAAAAACTTACGCACTACAAAAAAGGTATTATTCATTATGGCAAAGAAACTTAAATTCGCTATAGTAGGCTGTGGGCGCATATCGAAAAACCATCTCGAGGCACTGACTTCGGGCAATCTTTCCTCTGAACTTGTCGCCGTATGCGACCTCATCCCGGAGAAAGCAAAGGAGAAATCCGAAAAATACAAGGTGCCGTTCTACACCGACTACCACAAGATGATGGAAAGTCATCCGGAAATTGATGTCGTGAACATCGCGACTCCGACAGGAATGCACGCCAGACATGTGATTGACATCTCACGTCACGGAAAAAATATCATAGTCGAAAAACCTATGGCTCTAAGAGTCGAGGACTGCGACGCGATGATGAAGGCCTGCGCGGATAACAAGTGCCGACTTTTCGTCGTTCAGCAGAACAGGTTCAACAAGGCGGTTCAGGCGGCAAGGAAGGCGCTCGACAGCGGAAGATTCGGAAAACAGGTTCTAGGAACGGTCAGAGTCAGATGGAAACGCACCCAGAAATATTATGAACAGGACAACTGGCATGGCACCTGGGCGCTCGACGGCGGCGTAATGTCCCAGCAGGCGAGCCATCATCTTGATCTTCTCCAATGGTTCATGGGGCCGATTGACACGATGCAGTGCATTTCGGCAACGACACTTCTCGACATCGAGGTGGAGGACACCGCTGTAGCAACTTTCCGTTTCAAGTCCGGGGCGCTCGGCGCATTCGAGGCGACTGTCGCGAGCCGTCCTGAGGATCTCGAAGGTTCTCTCAATCTTCTCGGAGAAAACGGGTCAGTCATACTTGGTGGTTTTGCAGTGAACAAGATTGTCTATTGGAAATTTGAAAATCCGCTTCCTGAAGACGAGGCGACAATTAAAGAGTTTTCCGTTGATGTTCCGAATGTCTATGGGCTCGGCCACACACCGTATTTGAACAATGTGATTGAAGCTATCACCCAGAACAAGCCCGGTCTGGTGGAAGGCTCCGAAGGAAAGAAAAACATACAGATATTGACAGCTCTCTACGAGTCCGCCGCAACAGGCGGCACGGTCGTCTATCCGGGATATCCGGTCAAAGTATCGAAACTCGGGAAATAAAATCCTTATTTGATGTATCCCTTTTGAGTGTCTGGGGATTTGTTGGCTGGTTCCTTGTCGAAAATCGCTATGGCGTATTTTTCGATCCTGTAGTCAAGTCCTGTCGCCTGGCAAATACTATTTATGAGCGATTGCAGGGGAATCTTACTTACACTCATTGTGATTGGTTTTCCCATGCTTGCTTTTGAAACTTGCAGAAAAATATTGACACCGGTTTTATCCGGATCGAGTTCTCTGGATTTTCCAACTATCAGGATGAAACATTCTGAAACAGGCAATTCTTCAAACTCCATATTGTCAACGATCAAAGTTGCGAGTTTCTTTTGCAGTTCCTTATTTGCCGCAGTTACAACTGATTTATCTTTCATTGAATCATCGTCTGTAATAATTACAACGTAGTCTTCAATCTTGTATTTGAGCTTGCAGTTGAGACATACGTATCTAATTATTTCTCCTATTGAAATATTTTTGAAATCCATAGTGATCAAGGGGATTGACTCGGCATTCTGCGGGTTTATCTTCAGCAGTATGTTTATCCCGCCACCTTTGGGATCCAACTCCTTGCTTCTCATCCGGATCCAATTGACAATAGGCTGGACCGGGGTGTCCACAAATTCCATCCTGTCAATGATAAGACTGTCAAGTTTTTTCTGTAGATTTTTTTGATCCTGGCTTGTTTCAGCCGCTCTCATCGCCTCCTTTGTTGAGGCCGTAAGGCAGATGGTCGCAGTTCCAACGAGAACAGCCAGAGCTATGAGGAAACTCAATATTGAACAGTGCTTGGATGTGCTGATCATCTTGATACTCCTTTTTGGCTTCAAGTTTCAAGCCAACACTGTATTGTAGCATCAAAATGTCATATTAAAAACACTATAAGCTATAGTTTTTCAGATGAATAATCTCATTATTTTTCTGAAAAACTTATCTGTATGTCCCCTTGTATTCATTTGAGAGAGTCTTGAGAAAAGCGTCGCCATTTTTGTCAGTCATATAGCCTATGCAGTGGATAGTCGGTGTTTCCATCCCCTTCTGTGTATAATATGCTTCATTGAGCATTTTGAGATGCGCTAAAAGGATAATCCACTTCAAACAGGGAGCAATACCTTATTTTTTGCTTGTCATTCTATCCCTCTTATGCTAATATTTGAATTCAAATTATGTTTTATATTGGGGATAAGAATGCCAAATATTTTTGACATCATTGAAATTTTTCTTTCAGAAAGGCTCCATAAGGTGCTATTTGTCTTCTTCAACGCATACGAGATGGCAGTTGAGAAAGTCGAAATTAAAAAAGATAAACTCATTTACCAAGTACAGGCAAGACTTGAACAGAAATTCAACCGAGAACATCTGCCTACGTTAAGATGGAGAGTGAAATGAGTGGAACATACGACTTTTTGAACTTGTCCCCTTACGACTTCGAATGCCTAACAAGAGATTTGTTACAAAAAAAGTTAAATTTAGATTTAGAGTGCTTCACGTCTGGCCGTGACGGTGGGATTGACCTTCGTTACTCAAAGGATAAAGGAAACACTCTTATAGTTCAGTGTAAACGATATTCAAAATGGTCAGACTTGAAATCAACACTCAAGAAGGAAAAGACAAAAATAGATAGTCTTGCCCCCTCTCAATATATCCTTTCAACATCAGTTGGATTATCTCAAGATAACAAGGGTGAAATTGAAGCAATATTATCTCCACATATCAAGAATTTCAGTGATATAATTGGATGTGATGATTTAAATAGTTTGCTTCGTGATTACCAAGATGTTGAAAAGAAACACTTTAAACTCTGGATGATTAGCACTGCTGTTTTGGAGAAAATACTCAAGAGCAGGATTTATAACTATGCGGATTTTGAGAAGGAAGAAATTGAGAAGAATGTTTATAAGTATGTTGCAAATGATAGCTTTCAGAAATCTCTCGACATTATCAAAGATAACAGGTTCGTCATAATTTCTGGAATCCCTGGGATTGGGAAGACCACTTTAGCCAGAATGCTGGCATATCACTTTTTGGCTCATGATGCCGAAGATTTCATATACTTAACTCAAAACATACAGGATGCTATTGCTTCATACAATGATGAGCGGAAGCAAATCTTTTTTTATGATGATTTTCTTGGAAGAAACTTTCTTGCTCGAACATATGCGAAAAATGAGGACAAGGACATTATTGCGTTTATTCGTAAAATTAAAAATAGTAAAGATAAGATTCTATTATTCACAACTAGAGAATATATTCTCAAGCAAGCGAAACAGGAATATGAGTCTTTTAATACTTTCAGTGGCATTGACCTGGCAAAATGCACACTAGACCTTACATCTTATTCTAGGTCCATTAAAGCTGAAATACTCTACAACCATCTGTGTTTCTCTGGTATGCCGGATAATTATATTCAGATTCTTCTAAAGGAAAACAGCTTCCTCAAGATTATTGACCACAATAACTACACTCCTAGGCTTATTGACATGATGACTTTTGAGGAAAAATGGAAAGATGTCCCAGAAAATGATTTTCTTATATTCTTTCTAAATACGTTAGACAATCCCCATAGCATTTGGCAACATGCTTTCGAGACAGACATCACTCCTTTATCTAGGAATATCCTCTTGGGTATGGTAAGTTGCCGTATGCCGATATTGATGGATGACTTGTTCTCAATCATACAGAACTTCTTGAAGAAACAAGAGAGTACTATTGATAATATTGATTTCAATAAGGCAATAAAAGAACTCGACGGAACTTTTATTTCATGTTCTTCAATGAAAATTGGAACTTTCATGGATTTTCACAATCCTTCTGTCTATGACTTTCTCGCTCATTACATTGCATATAACGCTCCTTCTATAATTTCTAACCTCTTGCACTCAGCTCTGTTTTATGACCAGTTTTTTGAAGCATTTCAATGGGATGTTAGAAAGGAGAGCACAGTACTTAAGAAAAACAGGATTCCTTTATCTCCTGCTGATATAACTTATGCAAAAACTGAGATTTTGAATAACTGGGATAAATACAAATCATATAAGAATATTCTTTATGAAAATTTTGCATTTAGAACTGAAATATCAGAAATGGCTAAATTGTATGTGCTATATTCAAACGCAAAGGAAATATTTGGCGATTTTATCGTAAAACAACTTAATAACTTTATCGCATCTGGAAAAGCTGTGGCAAGTGACGAACATGATATATTTGCAGAGATGGTTGAAGAATATGAAAGGTTCATTGTTATTAATGATTATTGCCAGTTTTTTGATAACTTCAAGTGTAATATGAATAAAATTGAAGACCTTAATACTTTTCATGACTTCGGAGAAAATATTTATTCAGAACAATTTATCAACTATATAAAAGACGATAAATTTAAGGACTTTTCACAGGAACTTGTATGGAATGAAGTTAGCGATGTCCCTTCCACAAGCGCAGAAATGTATCTCGATGAAGTAATGAAGATTGAAGATAAATATGATTTGGATTTATCCCACTCAAGGGAATATCTTCAAGAAGCAATGCAAAAAGCTGAAGACAGGAATATGGATGATGAATCATATCGTAGCAGTTCTTCTAGTAGTTCGTGTGAAACTAGCGATGAAGCCATAATTGATATGTTTAATAGCCTGGAGATAAACAATGACAATCCCAAAGAAACTTGACTTGAAGTCTATGAACATAACTGAAGACCAGTTGAAGAAGTTGAAACAGGTCTTGCCGGAAGTTTTCACTGAAGGACTGAAGGTAGACTTTGACAGGCTACGTCAGACCCTTGGTGATGCTGTTGACACCGACAGTGAACGATTTGGAATGCAATGGCCAGGCAAGTCTGAATGCTTCAAAATCATTCAGCAACCAAGTATTGGCACGCTCAAACCCTGTGAAAAAGAGAGTGTGAATTGGGATAACACCGAAAATCTGTTTATCGAAGGAGACAACCTGGAAGTCTTGAAACTCCTCCATAAGTCATATTACGGCCAAGTCAAAATGATTTATATCGACCCCCCATACAACACCGGCAAAGAATTCATATATCCTGATAAATATTCTGAAACTCTTCAAACCTATCTTGCCTATACAGGACAAGTCAATGAAGAAGGAATAAAATTCTCGACTAACACTGAGTCTGAAGGCCGTTTTCATTCTAAATGGATGAACATGATGTATCCACGACTCTTTATTGCAAGAAACTTTCTTAGAGATGATGGATTGATATTCCTTTCAATTGATGATTGTGAAGTAACGAATGCAAGGAAATTGATGGATGATATTTTTGGAGAAGAAAATTTTATTGATACTATGATATGGAAAAAAAGATATGGAGGAGGAGCAAAAGAAAAATACTTAGTATCTCTGCATGAATACATTCTCGTATATGCCAAGGATGAAACTACGCTTGAAGAACTTTTTGTGCCACTCACAGAAGAATCGGTTAAAAGATATTACACCCAGAAAGACCTTAATTTCCATACACGTGGTCCTTATCGAACACACCCTTTGGAAGCAACGAAAAGTATGGGAGAAAGGCCTAATTTAGTTTTTCCTATACGTGGACCAGATGGGACGGAAATTCTCCCAAAGAGGCAATGGCTATGGAGTAAAGACCGTGTTAAAGATGCCATTCGAGATGGGAATTTGGAATTTGTTAGAGGAAAAGATGGTGAATGGACCGTTCACACAAAGCAATATCTGAAAGATGAAAATGGCCATATTCGCCAAGGGAAAGCTTTTTCATTAATTGATGACATTTATACCCAACACGGAACCAATGAAATTATTGATATTTTTGGGAATGCACAAATATTTCCCTTCCCTAAACCATCTGAACTAATAAAACGTCTGATTGAAATAACATCGAAAGACAAAAATGAATTAATTCTTGACTTTTTCTCGGGCTCTTGTGCAACAGCAAATGCAGTCATAGACCTTAACAAGGAGGATGGAGGCAACCGGAAATTCATCATGGTTCAGCTACCAGAACCCTGCGAGGAATCGTCTGAGGCTTTCAAAGCAGGCTATAAAACAATTGCTGATATAGGTAAAGAACGTATTCGTCGAGTCATAAAGAGAAACAAAGAGGGACAAAAAGAAAAAGGGGAAGACTTGTTTGATGGCGGTAAATCCAAACAAGATTTAGGATTCAAGGTCTTCAAATTGGACAGTTCAAACTTCAAGATTTGGGATGGTGAAATCAAAGACGATGCTAAACTTCAAAAACAAATTGAACTGGCAATTGACCATGTTGACCCAGATAGCAAGCCAGAAGATATTCTTCATGAAATTCTCCTGAAAGCAGGTTTTGTACTTACAACAAAAATTGCAAAACTCGAACTTGCAGGGAAAACAGTATATTCCGTTGAAGACAATGCCCTCCTAATCTGCCTGGACGGAGAATTGAACAAAGGGGTCATTACAGCAATGGCAAAACTCTCTCCTGCAAGAGTCGTATGTCTCGACCAAGGCTTCAAAAACAACGACCAGCTTAAAACAAACGCTGTCCAGATAATGAAATCCCACGGTGTTGAAGACTTCAGAACGGTATAGGAGAATATTATGAATGAGTTCAATATTTATTGTGATGAGTCTTGCCATTTGGAAAACGATGGAGAGAAGGTGATGGTCATCGGGGCGGTAACATGTCCGACCAAGGAGACGAGGCAGATTGCGGATGAAATCCGCGATGTGAAACAAAAATTTGGAATTTCTCGACATTTTGAGCTGAAATGGACAAAGGTATCTCCTGGCAAAACTGATTTTTATCTCGCCCTTGTTGATTATTTTTATAAAAATCCTCTTTTGTCTTTTCGAGCACTGGTAATTCCTGACAAGACACTTCTTAACCACGCAGCCTTTGGACATAGCCATGATGAATGGTACTACAAGATGTACTTTGATATGCTGAAGGTTATTATAGAACCTGAATCTGCCTATAACATCTATATTGACATCAAAGACACCTGCGGAGTCCAAAAAATCTCAAAGCTTCACGATGTTCTCTGTAATAACATCTATGATTTTTCACGAGATATTATCCGGAAGATTCAACAGGTTCACTCTCACGAAGTCGAACAGCTCCAACTGGCAGACTTGTTTATCGGAGCCCTGAAGACCGCAGTGCTTGGCAAGAGTGAAAGCGAGGCTAAAAAAGCAATCATAGAGAGAATAAAAGCTGCCTCGCACTACGACCTAACCCGAAGTACGCTGCTTCGTGAATCGAAAACAAATATTTTGATTTGGCAGGCAAACCAAAACGGGGGTAACCATGTCTGAAAGCTATCCGGATTGGCTGCCTCCTTTAGAACACATTAACAGCTATGGTGGAGACTGGCATAAATATGTTGATGTACTTTATGCCATCTACGAGCTGGATTTCATCCGGAACAAATTTAACTACAATTCAAAGCGAGTTAGCACTAAACGCGAACCATATACAAATGGGAAGGATAGAACGTTCTGGCATATTATTCAAAAGGATGAAACAAACAGCGGCAATGAGGATGATAGGACTCCTGATTTCAGGCGTTGTGAGAGGATACGGTGGCCCAAGCCAATTATTCAAAATCATCAGTATGTTATAATAAAAAAATGGCAACGAGTAAAACGCAAAATAAAAGGGACGAAACCCAGAACTTACTTATGGTTCAACGACGAATATCTCGTTGTCCTTGAAGAACGAAATAAATATGTTCTTTTTATTACAGCCTTCCCGACAGAAAGAGGACATTCCATTGCAAAATTGGAGAAAGAATTTCAGGATGCTAAAAAAGAGAATCGAAAGGCGGATGCCGCCAAAGCGGCATCGGAGACTCCTTCCGCACATGGTGGATGAGCTACTGATATTATAAGCCCGTCCCCCAAATAAACAAGTAATTTATGGGAAAAAGATAAAAAATGCAATTCAAATTTGATGCCAATCAGCAATATCAGTTAGACGCTATCCAGGCTGTCATAGACATTTTCGAAGGGCAGAAGCTCAAGCAGGGGGCATTGGAAATCAATTTCCAGGATACATTTGATTTCATTGGACAGACAATGTTTCAAGGAGAGCTTGGATTTGGAAATGCTCTATTCCCTAATGACGAAATCCTCGATGCAAATCTGGCTAAGGTCAAAAAACGTAATAATATCCATCAATCTGAAAGTATAAAAACTCGTGGTCGCAACTTTACCGTTGAAATGGAGACCGGGACAGGAAAGACCTATGTATATATGCGGACAATGTTCGAGTTGAACAAGAAATACGACTTCAAAAAGTTTATCATCGTTGTTCCATCGGTAGCTATCCGTGAAGGCGTACTAAAATTCATCGATATGACCAAAGAACATTTTCGTGAACTTTATGACAATATTCCCTTCAACCATTTCGTCTACGACTCTACCAGAACAAATCAGCTCCGTGGATATGCCACTGGGAACGAAATGCAGATAATGATTATCAACATCGACTCCTTCAACAAAAAGGACATAAATATCATCTACGACCATCGTGACAAGATGGGCGGAAGAAAACCAATTGAGTTTATCCAGGCGACTAACCCGATTGTCATTTTAGATGAGCCACAGAATATGGAGAGCGAGAATGCAAGAAATGCCATAGCCTCTCTGAACCCCATGTGTACTCTTCGCTATTCAGCCACTCACAGGGATAAATACAACCTTATTTATCAACTCAACCCTGTTAAGGCCTTCCAGATGAAGCTGGTCAAAAAGATTTCGGTCTGCAACGTTATTGCCGAGAATGACCCGACCAACGCCTTCCTCAAGGTTGAAAATATCACGAACCAAGATGGACGCTTCCGGGTTAGGTTAAAACACTATAAAATGTCAGAAGAAGGGCCTAAAATCACGACTGGAAATTTCAAAAAGGATGATGACCTGTATGTGAAGTCAGGAGAACAGGAGGTTTACCGTAATTTCATCATAACGGAAATCAATGCCAAGCCAGGAATGGAATATGTAAAGTTTGCCAATGGTCTCCGTTTGAAACTTGGAGAGGAACAGGGTAGTTCCCGTGATGAAATTGTCAGGAAGCAGATACAGGAAACCATAAAGGCTCACTTTGAAAAAGAAATTCAAGTCAAAGGCATGGGATTGAAAGTTCTATCGCTCTTTTTTCTTGACAGGGTGGATAACTACCGTATTTATCAGGAAGGAGGAACAGCTCTTGGCAAATATGCCAACTGGTTCGAAGAGATATATTCAGAGCTTGCCGAGGAATATCGCAATTTGTTATCGGGGGAGATGTTTCCCGCTCAAAAAGTCCATAATGGCTATTTTTCAAGAGACCGTGAAGGACATATCAAGGACACTCGAGGGAATACCCAGGCCGATGATGACACCTATCATTTGATAATGAGGGACAAGGAGAGGCTGCTTGACTTGGACAATCCCCTTAAATTCATCTTCTCACACTCCGCCCTTCGAGAAGGCTGGGACAACCCAAATGTCTTCCAGATATGCACTCTGAACGAAACCACCTCTGCCATCAAGAAACGGCAGGAGATTGGTCGTGGAATGCGTTTGCCGGTAAATCAAAAAGGAGAGAGGGTCTTTGATGAGTATGTCAACAATCTCGTCGTTGTGGCAAATGAAAGTTATCAGGAATTTGTAGATAAACTCCAGAAGGAATTCGAGGAGGAAGGTATCGTCTTCGGGAGACTGCCAATAGATGCCTTTCTGGATATTGCCTATATCAAGGACGGAATGGAGAATAAGATTAACCGTGAACAGTCTGAGGAGATTTACGAACATCTGCAAAAACAGGGATGGATAGCGGAAGATGGCTTCATAAAGAAAGAATTTAAGGAAGCTGTCGAGAGCCACACTTTTGTTGTACATGAGGAATTTCGACAAATTACTCAGGACATTATCCGGACCATTGAACAACATCAAATTGAGAATCACATTGATGACCATAGCAAGAAGGTTAAAGGCAAGCTCAACACTAAAGTGCTCCTCGACCCGGAATTTGAGAAATTCTGGAACAACATAAACACCCGTACCATTTATTCTGTTCAATATTCGACCAAGGAGCTGATTGGAAAGGCAACTCAGGCTATCTCTAAAATGGACAAGATTGAACCCCCGAAACTGCGGACCACCATGGCAGATGTCAATGTCGAGGACAAGGGCATAAGTGCTGCCATGATTAGGACACCGGAAGAGACATATGCCCCAAAGGCAATACGTGTGCCTGACATATTGTCTTATATCCAAGGCAAGGTTGAACTTACCCGGAGCACCATCTTTGAAATTCTTAAGAGTTCAAACCGCTTGGCTGAATTCGCTGTTAATCCTCAGCGTTTTATGGATGCAGTGGTCAAGGAAATCCGTGATGTGCTCCACCGTATGATTATTGAAGGCATTCAGTATGAACGGCTGGAGGGTATTTCATATCAAATGTCCCGCTTCTATGAGGATGAGCATAAGCTGGAGTTTGCCAACGACCGTATCGTTGCTACTGACAAATCCGTCTACAACTATATTCTTTATGAATCTGGAGTGGAAAAGAAGTTTGCCGAAGAGCTGGAAAACATGCGGAACATCAAGTTTTTCATAAAACTACCATCCTGGTTCCGTGTCCCAACTCCGATTGGCGACTATAACCCCGACTGGGCTATCCTGAAACAGAATGGGGAGATTGTCTACATGATTCGAGAAACAAAATCTACCAAGGACAAACTAAAGCTCCGACTTCCCGAGACAGATAAAATAGTCTGTGGATTCAAACACTTTGAATCTATCGGCGTGGATTACGATGTCGCAACAAATAGTTCAGAAATATAAGGCAATTATGGATGACTTTCTTGATTCCAATTACGGAAATTGTATTTGTGGTAGGGATGCCTCACCGAGGCGTCCGCCTACTTCAATTAACAAAATAAATCTGTTCAACCCAGCTATACGCTTTAATTTTTTGGAAAGGGCAAATTTCACTTTACGATTTGGTGGACTGCTCCGCATTTTGGGCATTTCACTGTGGGTTCGCCGAACGACGGTGGTATTTTCAGGCGCAGTCCGCACGGGCAGGTTATGAAGATGAAATTGTTGAGCCTGTGGAGGATGTCTATCGCCTCGCGGGTCTGTTTCTTTGTATTGACGGGTTGTTCCTGGGATTTGATACCTCTCATTTCGAGTTCTTCGGCAGATCTGAGGGAGTTTGCGCCGATGATTTCATGTCCTGTAGTCTTTTCGAATGCCCTGTTGTAGTCTCCAAGTCCCGCTCCACCAGCCATTGATCTCAGTATTTTTACTCGCTCTCCTGTTGCCGGGTGCGTGCTGAAGATTGAAACCGCGTCGGAGCCTTTTGCCGCCATCATCGGATTTATAATATACATGGGAGCCGTGATCCTGTTGACATCCGCCATTTTCTCGGACGAACTGGAGATTTTTTCCAATGCCGATGCCAGGCCTTCCGGGAATCTTGTGAACAATGCGGCGGAGGCGTCCGCGAGATATTCCCTGCTTCTCGAACAGGCAAAATAGAAGATCTGCGCGAGTATAGGTGCGAGAATCGCAAGGACAATCGCGACAATGAAGAATATCATCTGGAGCTGGTTCCCTCCATCCCGGGAGGATGAGCTGGATCGTCTGCCTCCACCAATACTTCCATAGAACATTGACCTCGTGAACACATCGGCCAATATGACGATTGTCCCCAGCATCACTCCCGCGATCGTCATGAATTTCGTGTCCTGATTTTTGATGTGCCCGATTTCGTGCGCTATGACTCCCTGAAGTTCGTCGCGGGAGAGAACCGAGAGAAGCCCTGTCGTGACCGCTACGGCGGCGTGCTCGGGATTCCCCACTGCGAATGCGTTCGGCGCCTTTGTTTCCATTATATACACTTTCGGAGTCGCGGGCAGTGCGGCGGCGATTCTCATCTCCTCTACTATGTTGTAGAGCTGTGGAGCGTCATCGTGGGAGATTTCCCTTGCGCCAGAGACGGCGAGAAGAATATTGCGCCCCTGGGTCATTGCAATGACGGTCAGGAAGAACCACACTATTCCTGCGATGAAGATTCCGCCCAGTACTCCTTCCTGCTGGCCGAGGAACGCCCCTCCAATGCTTGCACCAAGGGCGATAAGGATGAACCCCATCACTATTATCAGTAATACCGATTTTCTCTTATTTCTCTGGATTGCTTCCCACATTGTTCAATTCCTGCTGTTGAAGCCTACTCTATAAAAATACACACAATTCAGAACGTCCGCTTATGTGAGAATAAACGCTGTGTCTGGAGGTAATAATTTTTTTGACACATTGACACTTTGATGCAGTGACACTTTACTTGCGGTTAGCCGCATCCTAGAACTTAACTTGTGGAGCTTCTCTCTGGGCCACGTCCTTGAGCTCGAAGAGATCCATCGCCGTGAAACCGCCGATGCCAGCCACTATGTTCGCAGGAATGATCTGCACCCTCGTATTGTAATGCATTACCTGATCATTGTACGCCTGTCTGGCAAATGAGATCTTATTTTCCGTGGAGGTCAATTCCTCCTGCAATTGCATGAAATTCTGGTTCGCCTTAAGTTCGGGATATGCTTCAGCGACCATCATAAGCCTTGACAGTACGCCCGAGAGTTCGCCTTCGGCCTTCGCCTTCGCGTCAACGCCATTGGCCTGCATCGCGCTTGTCCTGGCCTTTGTGACGGCCTCGAATGTGCCGCTTTCGTGCTTCGCGTAACCTTTCACGGTTTCAACGAGATTCGGAATGAGATCATGCCTTCTTTTAAGCTGGACATCTATCTGCGCCCAGGCATTTTTTACATAGTTTCTCATACTGATAAGCGAATTATAGGTCGCCAGGAACCACAGAATTAACAATACTGCGATTACAACAACTACGATCAAAACAATCAAACCACTTCCCATTGTCATTCTCCAATTTTTGTTTTATAAAACATTCGTTACCCTATATCTTCAATTTGAAATTTCAAGAGGACAGTTTCAAGTGAGCCGTAACAAATATTATTCCCCCATATTATTCATTCTCATCCAATCCATTTCCCGGGTTTGGCGACTTCGCTCATGTCAAGGGGCTTGAGCTTGCCAGGGTATTTGGAGGGCTTTATGGCGAGCAGAACTTTGCGGATTCCTTTCTCATAGCATAAATCAGCGAATTTCGCAACCGGAATCAGGCAGAGCGAAACTATCAGAATCTTGATGAAATTTCTTCTGTCAATATTCATTTCCACACACCGTATATTTCCTTTCCGCAGGAGCATTTGCCATCCTTGACATTATTCTGGATAACAGAGTGCCCGCTTCGTTCTATGAGGAGTTTCTTGCAAGACGGACAGCAGGTGTTCTGTCCTTCCCCGCTCATGACATTTCCGATATAGACAAACTGCATACCTTCATCCATCGCGATTTTTCTGGCCTTTTCGAGTGTTTCCGCAGGAGTCGGAGGCAGGTTTTTCATCTTGTATTTCGGATAAAATCCCAAGAAATGCAGAGGTATCTGGGCACCTACATTCTCCTTGATCCATTTCGAGAGCTTGCGCAAGTCCTCGGTGCTGTCGTTCATTGTAGGGATGACCAGATTGGAGATTTCGAGATGTACACCAGCCTTTGGAGTCGCCATGATCGTTTCCTGTACTGGAGCAAGTGTCGCAGTGCAGACCTTCTGATAGTTCTCGTCGTTTATGAACTTGATGTCCAAGGTTACGGCATCTACGACCTCGAGAAGTTTTTTCCAGGGTTCCTTGTTTATGTAACCTGCGGTCACAAGAATGTTTCTGATTTTCTTTTCGTGCGCCTTTACAGAACAGTCCTTTGCAAACTCGTAGAAAACCACCGGATCATTGTAGGTGTATGCAATGGAGGCGCATTTTCCGTCTTCGGCCATTTCCACGACCTTTTCAGGAGGGCAGTAGGATGATTGGATATCTTCGGGATTGGACTGCGATATCTCCCAGTTCTGACAATTCAGGCAGTGGAGGTTGCATCCTGCGGTCGCAATCGAGAAAGCCTTGGTCCCGGGCAGAAAATGGAAGAGTGGTTTTTTCTCGACAGGATCAATGTGTGCGGTGCAGACATAACCATACACGATGCTGACGAGCTTGTCGTCAATATTCCTGCGCACTCTGCAATTCCCGCTATCGCCGGGGGCGAGCTCGCATCCTTTCGGACATAATTGGCATTTCAAGGTCAAAGTCACATTCCTCCTGAAACTTAACCACAGAGCACACTGGATAACATATCACACAAAGACGCAAAGACACGAGGAAAACAAAAATATAATACGTCAGTTTATGGTGGAGGGCCGCGCTCCGTCGTGGCCATATAGGCGGACGCGACGAAACGCGTCCCTCCAATATGGATTTACAGACAGGCATGTAATCAGTATCTTAAATTTCCATGTCTTCGACGGCAAAGGGGAGATCAAAGGACAAGCTTCAGCAGGTTGAACAGGATGAAGTTGACAAGCAGCAGGATTATGGACGGGACGGCAAGTTTTCTGAGGCTTTCCGAAAGATGTGTCTTGAACAGTGTCGCCGGGGGGATTCCGCTTTCGGTTATTTCCATCCTCATTTTTTCAACAACGGACATGCCATCCGGCAGTTTCCCTTCGATAAATACGCCATATATCAGGATGATAGTGACCAGAAACAGCATTGAATATATTGATTTTGAGAGGACCAGTTTCTTCCATTCCATGAATCCCAGCGGGCTCTGCCACTGCACAAGGCAAATTGCGGCTGCCGCATCAGATCTTGTCGGCCGCGCTTTTCTTGTGCCAGATTGAAATGATCGGGCTGGCGATATAGATGGATGAGTATGTCCCGGTAACCACACCTATCAAGAGCACCCACAGGAAATCTCTTATGGCGATTCCAGACATCGCAAGCATAATGACGATAACCAGCAATACTGTTCCCGAAGAAAGGATTGTCCTGGAAAGCGTCTGGTTTATACTCATGTTAATTATGTCATTGTACGACTTGTTTTTCTCCAATTTCAGATTCTCCCTGATTCTGTCAAAGACAATGATCGTGTCATTGATGGAATAACCAATGATCGTCAGGAGAGCCGCAACGACATTAAGGGATATCTCTCCCCTACAGATGACATATACTCCAGCGGCAACAATGATGTCATGGATGAGTGCGATAATACCTGCAATGGCATAGGAAAACTCAAACCTTACCGCGATATAGCAAATCATTCCTATGATGGCCAAGAACAGTGCGAATGACGCAGTTTTGGCGAACTGCAATCCGATTAGCTGTCCAAGAGACACTTCCTCACCACCCCTGAGATCTATTCCCTCAAATTTCTTATTCAGAATTTCGGTTATTCTCGACTTCGGCGTCATGTCCCCTTTCGATTCAGAAATATCCTTGCTACGGAGGACAATCTCGAGCTTCTTGTTTTCATCCTGACCAATCATGTTTGCCTTGTATGAGACTTTGGAAACGGGCAGACCTGCGGAGGTAAGTGTTGAGAGGATGTCCGTATCGGAGATTCTCTTGGAGTAGTTGAACGTGACTCTGGTACCCCCCGTGAAATCAATGCTCAAGGCACCCTTCTCGTAAATAATCCCCACGATTGAGACGATTGTTATAAAAACTGAGAATCCGACAGCAATATACCTGTATTTGAGTATGTTGTAATTAGGGTTGTGGAATATCTGCATCATTTTCATTGTTCTGACTTTGAGATATCTTCCCTCATAGTCGAAAACAAGACGGCTAATGACGATTGCCGTGAACATGCTTGTTATTACTCCTATGGTGAGCACGACTGCGAACCCCTTGAGCGGGCCAGTTCCCTGCCACATTAGAATAAGCCCCGACATCAATGTCGTCGAGTGTGTGTCAAGGATTGTCATAAATACCCTGTCGAAGGCATTGTCTATCGCTACAGAAAGCGTCTTGTTGTTGGCCAGCTCCTCCCTGATTCTCTCGTTGATCAGCACGTTGGCGTCCACCGCCATACCTATTGTAAGGATTAGACCGGCGATACCGGGAAGTGTCAATGTTGCCTCGAATGCCGCAAGTGATCCGAGGATGAGGACGACGTTGACCAGAAGAGCGACAGTTGCAGATATCCCGGCGCGTCTGTAGTAGAAAATCATGAAAAGTATTGTTGCGACCAATGCGATTATCCCGGATCGCATTCCAGTCCGCACCTCCTCGAGGCCGAGCGTCGGATCCGTGTCGAAAACCGCCTGGACATTTATTTTGAAGGGCAGATTGCCACTGACCAGCGCAGTCGAGATCTGCTGTGCCTCCTCTGCGGCGAAATTCCCGGATATTTGCGCATTCCCGCCCTCGATTGCCTCTCTTATGTTGGGGGCGGAATAAAGCGTGCCATCAAGAATGATTCCAAGCTGGCGCCCCACATTCTCGCGGGTTACCTGGCCAAAACGGGTTGCCCCTCTGCTATTGAATGAAAGGCTGATATATCTCTGTCCGTACTGGTCGGCCGCAACTCCTGCGGTCTCGACATCACTGCCATCCATTTCGGGTTTTCTCTTGACAAAATAAATGAGTTTTCTCGGCTTTTCTCCAGGCCTCAGGTCAATTGACTCCATCCTCCTGAGGTCACCCGGGCACTTGAAGTTCTTGGGATCCTTCTCATATTCCGCCACCAGACGGTCATTGTCTCTGCTGACCAGCGCAAACTGAAGTTTCGCGGACATTTCAATCAGTCTTTTCAGCTTAAGTTTCTCGTCCTTGGACACAATAGGCACTTTCATGGAAACATACTGGCCGCCAAGCGGCGAAATTTCCGCCTCGTAAATCTTTTCGTTCCCAAGGCGATTTCTCAGTGTTTCAATCGCTATGTCGCGATATTGATCGAAACTCTTCGCCTTGACATTCTTGGCCCCCTCCTCTTCAGTCTTTTCGACCGGATCAAAGCCGAGGATGAATTCTGCACCACCGTTGAGGTCTATCCCAAGACGGATGGAACCGCCGGACTGATTACGGATGTCGCTGATCACATCCCTGTTGGAGGTGGCATTTTTAAGCTTGACATATTCTGTGAGATCAACATTGAGTTCCCTAGCAGCATCGTCCACGGCAACTGAGGAGAAAAGCGACTTGTCCTTACTCATTTTCCCTTGCGCAAGGCTGAGGACTTCCTGGATATTCTTCTCTTTGGCGGCGGTAATCTCGGCTTTTATCTTATCTGACACCTTGTCGAGGGAAAGAACATTGCCGTTCTCCTTGAACTTGTCGGGATTGCTGTCGTAATATTCTTTTATGTTTTTATCGTTTATGGTTGGAGTAATCAGCCTGCTTTTGAAAACTTTTAAAAAGTCCTGTTGTGTCAGAGGATACATTGACAGGGCGAAAATGGCGGTGAGACCCACCACGAAAATTGTTCTTAAAAGAAGCGGTTTTTTATTCATTTTTTTTGTTTTCCTTTTTGTCTTCCTTGTTGTTGATCACGGCGGCAACGCCAGCCTTGTTGACTTCCACCTTGACATTGTCTGCTATTTTCACGATGAAGGAGCTCTCTTTGACATTGGCTATCACCCCGTGTATGCCACCCCCAACTATGACTTTGTCGCCGGTCTGTATCTCCTCCAGCATCTTCTGTCTTTTCTTTGTCTCCTTGCTCTGTGCACGGAACAGAAAAAACAGCATAATTCCGATCAGTATGAACGGGCCAAAAACAATAATGGGATTGGCGGCGGGTTGCTGTGCCTGTGTCTGCCCGACACACAGCATAAACTGTGAAAAACTCATCTTTTCTCCTTTGAAATCATATGGTAAATCGGCAAAGTCCTGCAAAAAACCTATAAAGATACACCATTAGCAGATTTTGGCAAGCGGAATTCAGGATTAATAAGGAAATATTTCGTGTTGTCCTTTTCATCCTGGGAAAGCGAGGATTGTTCGATCCAATTTCTGGCTTTGTCAGGTTCTCAGGAATCAGATTCTGATTCCTTCTATCGTTTTTCATGGGAAATAAATTCACAACTTGAATTTATTTAAATGAAAAACTATAGCACTGATGCGCTGAAATTCCCTTGCTGTAATGTTTATTTCATATTAAGATTTTTCTGAAATTTGTTATGGAATTTTCATGCAGTAAGGTTCAGATTATATAAAACTCAAGGACTGATTATTATGAAAATTTCAATTCTCACAATAGGATACGAGCTTCTTAGGGGTGCTACGGTCAACACAAACTTTTCCCAGATCGCCGCAGAACTGAATAAGATGGGCGTTCCGCCAGTCCTGGAGCTTTGCGCCGGAGACGATCCGGAATCAATAAAAGAATCTTTCCTCTGGCTCCTGGACAAAAGCGATCTGGTGATCTCGACCGGCGGCCTCGGTCCCACATCGGACGACATAACAAAGACAGTTCTCGCAGAATGCCTCGGGATCAAGCTCTACGAGGACAGCGAAGTAAGAAAGAATCTCGAGCAGTTCTGGAAGGCGCGTGGAAGAAAGGACATTCCAGAATCTGTCTTCAACCAATCGCTCGTCCCGGAAGGCGCGGAGGTCATCGAGAACAAACACGGAACCGCCCCTGGAATACACATTCAAGCTGGCAAGGGAAAAAAGAGGAAAGATATCATAATGCTTCCAGGTCCGCCGCACGAGGCCATCCCGATGCTGAACTATTTCGTCCTGCCATTCGTGAAATGTCATCTTGAAACTCCGATTTTTTCGAAGACTTCCATTTTCGCCGGGCTTCCCGAATCAACCGCCGAAGAGAAAGTGAAGCATCTCTTTGAAGACAGAAGCGACATTTCGGTCGCCTACTGCGCATCGCCAGAATCGCTTACAATCACAGTTTCATCAACCAAAGATAAGCTTGTGGCCAGCACAATGCTCAAGGTGAGAAGATTGCTCGCGGAAAACCTCCTTTCAGGGGACAATAAAAATCTGCAGGAGGAAATATTCTCCATTCTCAAATCGAGGAACGAAAAGATCGCCGTGGTGGAATCCTGCACGGGCGGAAAAATATCCGCGGCGCTGACTGATGTCCCCGGCGCATCCGCGATCTTCCCCGGGGGATTCGTGCCATATGGCAATGAATGGAAGAACAAGTTTCTAAAGGTCGAGGCCAAGACATTGGAAAAATTTGGTGCCGTGAGCGAGGAATGCGCGGCCGAAATGGCGCTGAACATTGCAAATATTGCAGAAGTCGATGCGTCAATCTCGGTCACAGGCATCGCAGGCCCCGCAGGAGGAAGCACGGAAAAACCGGTTGGGCTTGTCTTCATCGGAACATGCTACAGGGGACGCCTCGAAGTTAAAAGATACCTCTTCCCGGGACTTAGGGAAACCATACGAAGAAGAACTGTAGCCACCGCCTTCAATCAGCTCAGAATGCAGATAAAAGAATGCAATTCCTAGACAGGATTACACGATTTGCAGGATTGAAAACAAAGGAATATCATCATGCTCAACATTTCAAAACTTGCTAACGGGGAGATGATGGGCATGAGAGTCTTTTCGAGACCAACTATCACGCGCTTTCAATGTTTTTTGCATATTGCAGATCTGCGAATCCAACAGATTCGTTCTACAAAAAACGCGCCGAGAAAATCTGCGGCATCCCATTCGATATTTTTGTGAAGTTCACGGTTGAAATCACATGAACATGCCGACCTGGTGAAGCTCGCCGCGCTTTACAGTTCCATAGTTTCGCTGAAAATCGCAATAGTTGTAAATTTGAAAAAGGCCTATGCCGGAAATTGCCGTTCAAAACTGAAGAAACAGTTCAAGTCCATTCCGACGCTACAGAAGAAAATCGCCAAATTCCACAGTCTCTACAAGAAACTTTGGCTGAAGGAAAGAAAACCTTTCGGACTCGAGGTCATGGATTCACGCTTCGCCACAATGGAGGCTAGAGCCAAAACACTTAAGGAAAGCATCAAAAACTATCTAACCTGCCGACAGGATTCCATCCCCGAGTTCGAACTCGAATTTCCGCAAGGCCTCACGGCATACGACCTGTCGTCATTCAGAAAACTCAGCACAAGATGCCTGTCGCTGTGGTAAGAAAAATAACAGGTTACTAGTTATAAGTTATTGGTTATACTTTCAGATTTTCTAATACACCACATCATTTAGTGTAATAGCTATGAGAAATCTTATGTCGCCATTTTGTTTTTTCCAAGAAAATCTGAATATGAAATTCGCAATAGTAGGTCTGGTTTCGACCTGTCCTTCGTAGTTTGCAGAACGAAGTAGGATGAACCAGACATGCCAAGTCTCATCCCACGTCGTTCTGCAAGTGCAGAACTATGAGGGACAGGCAAAATCACCGCCCTGAGCGCAGACTTTTTCTTCTGCGCACTCCTGAGATTCGTCCGCAACAGCGGAACTCATCGAATGAATAAATACAACTATCCTTACATGCTCTTGTTTTATTGGCGTTTATAACAAGATCAATTGTTAAATTTTTGCACAGCAAAAAGTTGACAATTCTTAGTTTTTCGCGTAATTCGCGTGTTTCGCGGGCAAAATATTTTGCTCGATAGAGTGTTCGACAAGGTGCTCGACAAGATTTAATTCATCATCTCCAGACTTTGCGGGTTAACCTTGACTTTTCCCCATAACAGGTTATCATTAGTTCCGCACAAAATATGTAATGCGTAACTCTTTTCCGGGAAATGGCATTAGTGGAGGGACGCGCTCCGTCGCGTCCGCTATATGATACGGCCACGACGGAGCGTGGCCCTCCACCATTAAATTGATGCGTTAACAAAATATAAATTCTACTTTGAGAGGTTCAAATATGAAAACTGTCAAGCTTGCACTTGTTTCTGTATTTTCTCTTTTCTGCCTCCTGTCCTTCTGCGAAGAAGCCGTAAAGCCTTCCGTGGACAACACCAACACCGCGAAAAAAGACTTCAGCATTGTGGCATCATTCTATCCCATATACATTGAAGCCATGAATATCGCCGCTGGAATTCCAGGAGTCACCGTGAAAAATATGATAAAATCCTCTGCCGGCTGTCTCCATGACTACCAGTTCACACCCGAAGACATGAAAAACCTTTTGAACTCCGATGCCTTCATCATCAACGGAGCCGGAATGGAATCTTTCGTTGACCAGGCCATCAAGGAGCGTTCGGATCTCAAAATCATAAATGCGTCCGAGGAGATAAGTCTTATCAAGGAAAATAAGAAGGACCCCGAGAAGAATGCAAGCATATTCGGTTGGTTTGGCGGTTCCTCAAAAGAGGTGAACGGCCACGTCTGGTTAAGCGTAACCAATGCGGTAAAGCAGGTCAACAATATCGCCATAGGCCTCGCGAAAGCCGATCCCGCACATAAGGATGCATATTATAAAAATGCTGACGCGTATATCGTAAAACTCGAGGCTCTCAAAACAAAGATTCATGACGACCTGAAGAAATTGAAAAACAGGAAAATCATAACTTTCCACGAGGCATTCCCGTATTTCGCGAGAGAATTTGATCTTGAGACAGTGGCTGTCATAGAAATAGAGCCCGGATCCGAGCCCAGTTCGGATGAAATGGCGGCCACCATAAGAAAAATCTGGAAGAGCGGCGCCAAGGCGATCTTCGTGGAGCCGCAGTATCCCGCAAAAAGCGCCGATGCGATTGCCCGGGAAACTGATTCCAAAGTATATATCCTCGACCCGGTGGTCTCCGGTCCCGACGATCCCGATGCGTACATAAAGATAATGGAGAAAAATCTCGAGGTACTCAAGAAAGCGCTGAAATAAGCACAGGGTCATCCCGCAGGATGACGGATTAATGGATTGTTGGATTACTGGATTATTGGGTTTAATATCATCGGAAATTTAAAAACTTAATTATCAGTAGAATCTTGAAGGGAAAATTTTGAGAATTATCTTAACACTATCTTGTACATATTTTCTTAATTTGCATCAATCCAGTAATCCAACAATCCAACAATCCATGGAACGATGATGAACAAGTTCAACGAGTTAGGGATTCCCTGCGGCGGGTGCTGCACAAAACTTCTCGACCTCTCTGTCCAGATCGGGGACACGAAAATACTCGACGGAATAAATCTGCACGCCCATTGCGGAGAACTGACCGCCATAATCGGGCCGAACGGCGCGGGAAAAACAACACTTCTGAGGGCGATGCTGGGGGAAATCCCGCACAAGGGGTCTCTCCAGTTCCAGCACTCCGACGGTTCATCCTTTGGAAAACCTAAAATCGGATATGTGCCGCAGAATCTCGATATTGACAAAAGCACTCCAGTGAGCGTCACGGATCTTTTCACTTCGGTCTCCTCCCGTTTTCCGGTCTGGCTCGGGAACAGCGGAAAAACCTGCCAGCACACCGCAAGGATGCTGGAGCTTGTCGGCGCCGCGAATCTCGTAAAAATGAAGCTTGGCGAACTTTCCGGCGGGCAGCTGCAGCGAGTGATGCTTGCACTCGCACTTTTCCCTGCTCCGGACCTGCTCCTGCTCGACGAACCCATGTCAGGAATGGACAAGTCTGGTGTCGAAATTTTCTATAATACAGTTTCGCAGCTCAGGCGAGACTACCATCTCTCGATATTTGTGGTCTCCCACGATATGGCGGAAATTGCGAATTTCGCAGATCGGATGATCCTCCTGAACCACAGAATTCTGAAGGAGGGAAGGCCTGCGGAAATCATGGATTCCGATGAGTTCAAGAAAGTTTTCGGCATCGCGGTCGCAGCAGTAGAACCAAAGGGAAAAAGTGATCTGAAATCCATTCTCGCCCCTCATAATTGCCCGGACTGCCACATAAAAGGAGGTGAATTGAAATGATGGAGCTATGGTATTCACTTTTAAACTGCCTCCCGTTTGAATGGCTGCATTTCGAATTCATGAAGAACGCCCTGCTCGCAATCATTCTGGTCTCCCCTATATTCGCACTGCTCGGATGCCTCGTCATAAACTGCCAGATGTCATTCTTTTCCGATGCGATCGGTCACGCCGCCCTTGCCGGAATCGCCATCGGTACTCTCGCCGGCCTGGCAAATCCATTGTGGGCGATGATCACTTTCTCATTTCTGCTCACTTTGCTGGTCGTGCTTTTCAAGCGATACAGCAAGGCTTCGACCGACACGATAATAGGACTGCTGATGTCTTTCAGCGTGGCTCTCGGAATAGTGATCCTCTCGAAATATGGAGGTTTCAACAAATACTCTAAATTCCTCATCGGCGACATTCTCACCATCACACCCTCGGAAATAATGATGCTTGTCTGTGTTCTTGCCGTGGTCGTCGCCACCTGGATTTTCTTTTTCAACAAGATATTTCTCGTGAGTTTGAACAAATCGCTCGCGTTGAGCAGAGGGATACAGGTCTGGAAGATAGAATTCCTTTTCACTCTGCTGGTAGCGCTCGTGGTGACCATCTGCATCCAGTGGGTCGGACTCCTGGTGATAAACTCGCTCCTCATACTTCCGGCGGCAGCCTCGAAAAACATATCCAGAAACATCTCCCAATATACCTTCTTCGCAGTCATCTTCAGCGTGATTTCGGGGATAGGCGGACTCATAATCTCATATTACGCCGGGACAGCCACAGGTGCCACAATCGTCCTCGTCGCAATGGCCTTCTTCGTCGCCTCATTCATCATCAAGCTTGAAAAATGAAGTTCATCCTTTCAGCTTTGCAGTTTCTTTATCATGTCAGGATAAAGGGAGCGCCAGGCGTTATAATAGGTATGCTGGGGGAGAGCATCCGTTCATAGGGAAAACGCAGATCTATTAAAACATACTATGGATAATCAATGATACATTTGCTAAAAATAAATTTAAATACAAGACAGATATGATATTTTTATGATGAGCTCTGCATTTGCGGGACGAATCTCAGGAGTGCGCGTAACAAAGTTACCGCTCTTCATTGCGTCAGGGTTGTTGTCAATGCGCAATGAGAAATCCAAAGCGACTAAATCAATCTTTGGGAAAAATCCTTGAATTTGAACTGTAATAAGGTATTTTAGTTTTATGAGTCCCACAGTTTTGAAAGTCAAGAATTATCGGCTTATGTTTTTCTCTAAAGAGGAAAACAGGATGCACATCCATATTTCATCTCCAGATGGAGAAGCGAAGTTTTGGATTGAGCCTTTAATTGAACTGGCGGGAAATTATGGTTTGTCGCAAAAACAAATCAATTAAATCAAAAAACTTATAGTGGAAAATGAAAACGACATTAGAAATGCCTGGAAAAGACACTTCATCAGTTGAAGTTACGCATATTGACAGCCACGGATTCTGGCTTTTTGTGCAGGAAAAGGAATACTTCCTTGGTTTTACAGAATATCCATGGTTCAAAGATGCGCGAATAAATGAAATAACTTCTGTCTCCCTTCTTCACGGTCATCATCTATATTGGCCTTCGCTTGATGTTGATCTTGAATTGGACTGCCTTCAAAATCCTAGTAAATATCCTTTGAAATACAAATAGTAAATAAATATTAATCCGCCACAGCGGATTAATCTTTATTTACATCACGATTCTCAGGCAGAATTCCCTGATGGCGAGGGCCTCGTCAACGCTCCAGGACAGATTCTGCAGAAGTTCCTCCACTCTGATCAGATCCCTGTAGGTTTTTTTATCGTCCAAGGTGAAACCTCCATCGCTGAGAGGTGCCAGAAGCTCAGGGTTTGGCAGCTGTTCCGCAGGAATTCCGCGGCTCATGATGTATAACTGTCCAAACCAGGAATGCAGGGCACTCAACAGGGTGCTCCGATGTCCCATATATTCGGCTGCGGCTTCGCCTTCAATCTTGTCCTTCACCTTCTTTTTCAACGACGAATCAATCTTGTCGAGATCATCGAGCCTCTTTTCCCATTTGTGATCAACATTGTCAGCGGAATCCTTCTTTATGTCGGAAAATATTTCAATCAGTGCAGACGCGCATTTTTCCGCCACGACAAGGTCTCCTCTTTCCGCGAAGGACAACTGCCTCAGCGTGTCCAGCAGTTTTTCCGACGATGGCAAGTTGTAGCTGTACTTGTTGTCGAGGATGAGGAGTGCCTGGCATCTTGATCTTATTGTTGTCAGAAGTATCTGGGGCCGGGAGGAACAGAGGATGAGAATGCTGTTTCCAGGGGGCTCTTCGAGAGTCTTGAGAAAAGCGTTCTGCGCGGACGGAGTCATGCATTCCGCGTCGTAGAGTATGCCAATCTTCTTGCCGTTCGGAAAACTCGGGCTGAGATGGAAGAAGGACTGGAACTCCCTTATCGAATCCGGATCATCGGAGTCCTTTCCTATCTGGATTTTCCTTGACTTGGAGACGGGGGACAGTATAAACAGGTCTGGATATGTTCCGGACTTTATCTGCCGGCAGGCCGCGCAGGTACCGCAGGAATTTCCATCCATCTGCCTTTTCAGACATCCCGCGAGTTGCGCAAATCCGATGGAAAATTCATTTATGGTGTCGGAATTGTCCCCGTGCAGAAGATATGCGTGGCTGAGCCTTCCATTGTTCGCTGCTGAAACAAGCGAGTCAATCATGAGCGGGAATTTGACTCTGAACTTATCCAATGACATTTTTAAGCAGTCCTATTATTTGACCGTGTATGGCTTCCT
Organism: uncultured Lentisphaerota bacterium; assembly: GCA_903872565.1. Lineage (GTDB taxonomy): Bacteria > Verrucomicrobiota > Lentisphaeria > Victivallales > GWF2-50-93 > CAIQLG01. The sequence goes on from CAIQLG010000245.1 coordinate 30,894, forward strand.
TTGGCTGGACAGCCGAAATTATCTTCACCCTCTCTGGTTCCTGGCGGGCAATCTCGAGAAAACCCTGTCTGACCCTCTTGTGGAAGCTCAGTTCAGCCGATTCAATCCTGTCCTCGAGGAAAAGCGTCTCCTCGCGGTTAATTATCCTCTCGGAACTTTCCTCTGCTGTCAGATCCAGAACAAACGTAAGGTCGGGCATGCAGCCGGCGGTAGCGAAGCGGTTCAGCATCGCGATGAAAGAAAGATCCAGCCCTCTACCATAGCCCTGGTAGGCCATCGTCGAATCGGAATATCTGTCGCAGATCACATTGATTCCCGAGCTCAGCGCGGGAATTATCACCTTGCGCACGTGCTGGGCGCGGCTTGCGGCGAAGAGAAGCACTTCCGCCTCGTCCACGACCGCAGTTTCACCTACATGATGTTTCACTATTTTCCTGAGTTCTTCGCCGATGACTGTTCCGCCCGGTTCGCGGGTGACAACAGTGTCTATGTTTTTTTTGGTGAAATATTCCTGGAGCATCCTGATCTGCGTGGTTTTACCAGCGCATTCCGGCCCCTCGAAACTTATAAAAACCCCTTTCCCAGAGGCTGATTGTTTTTTTGATTTCATATCAATCCATAAAATTTATGATCATTTATGACCAAGATAATATGTGAACGGGGGATTTCAAGAATTGGACGACGGTGAAATCTTTCAATATTTCCTTTCGCAGCATGGCAAGATTTGTTTTAACTGATACTTTTATGTTTTCAGCCAAAATCGTGCGTCACGATTGAATTTCAACATGGGTTTTTTATAATGCCGATTTTCAATGAGAAAACATTTTCGAAAACTGCTTCGGGGCTTGTTATTGTCCTCTGTTTTCTGATAATATATCCCGTCTTTCAGATTGGTCACAAGGAACTTCGCTGGGACGAGGGATACTATGCTGCGATCGCTAGCGAGATGGACATCCTGAAGCCGAACACTGTTGCGCAGGGAGAACTGATTTTCTCATACCCGCTGTATCCGTGGTTCGTAGCACTGCTCTACAAGGTCCCTCTGGATTTTCTGAAATACGAGTTCGGCCTCAGGCTCATATCAATTCTTTCGATCGTGGCGCTCGCACTGATAGTGTGGGAGACCGCGAGAAAGGCCATTGACGAGGAGGCCGGGCTGGTCGCTGCGGCTGCTCTGGTGTCATCCTTGCTCGTGATGGAAAAGGGACTGGAGGGATATCCGGAAATGCTTGGGATAGTTTTCCTCTTCAGCGCCTGGATGACCTGGTTCAATCTCGGCGCGGTAAAGGGAAAATGGAACTCCGCCTGGACAATATCTTTCTTCTTCTGCGGCCTCGCTTTCTATACAATCGGATGGAGTGGCATTTTCTTCTTTGCATTTCCGCTCATTTTCATGAGAAGGCCGCTCACAATATGGTCGAGGCTTAAGAAGCCGGGATTCGGAGTCGGAGTCATAATACTCGCGTCATTCATCGCTTTCTGGGGGTGGCCAATATTGACCAAGCAGGCCGATATGCCTTTCAGGAATCTTTCCTTGAACTTCACACAGAACAGCGACTATTTCGAACAGATTCTCCTTTTCCCCTTCCAGTTAGTTCTGCGGCTTATGCCATGGTCGCTGCTCGCCTGGCCAGCATTCTGCCCGGCGTATCAGCCACTCGATAAAAATCCGGTTTTCAGCAGATTCCTGAAAACCATTTTCATATCGCTGTTCTTCATCTTCTGGATCAGGCCAGACACCGACTGGCGAGATATTTCGATCCTCGCCGCGCCCCTTGCAATACTGGTGGGTGTCAACTACTCCATCCTCGTAAGACGGCACGGAGATCTTTTCATCAAAATAATAAGGCGCCTTTTAAGCGCCGTGACTGTCCTTCTATTTCTCATTCTCTTATTCCACCTGTGCATGATTTTTGGACTTCTCACCTCTTCCGGATCCTATCTCCAGGGATTTTTAAGCCAGATGGATGATTTCAAGATCAGACAAATGCTCGAAAAAGGTGCTTTTGCGAAAATCGCAATCTACGCCGTTATCGAAAGCCTTATCATGATTGTCGTCTTCATCTATGTATTAAGGAAGAAGATAAACCAGATGCCGGTTTGGGCGGCAATCCTGATCCTGACTACAGGTGGAACAGTATGCTACTGGCTTTTTGTCGCGCCGGCACAGGCTGCGGTACAGGACAACAGGCCATTTGCACAGGAAATAGACAAGCTTCTGCGCGATGATGGGAATGAAATGCCGGTCATCTACAAGGCACCGGAAATCAAGGGACTCAACGCCCCATTCCTGTATGTCAATTGCACAGTGAGAAAACTGAAAAAATCGTTTTCCGAAATCCCTGCCTCCGAAACCACCGTGTTTGTTGTCGGTCCGGACTATCCCGCATCTCAGGACAGAACCTGGGAGAATATGACACCCAAGCCCATAATCTATAAGAAGCATTCCCTTTACCTATGGAAAGGGACTCTCACCAAAAAGGATGACGCAACTCCTCCGGCCATCAACAAAGATCAGACCCCGGAATAGATTCCTGATGAAAAAGCATATTCTATCACTGGATCAAAAAGAACTCGGGGAATGGCTCATCTCAATTGGCGAAGCACCTTTCAGAGGAAGACAGATCTTCAGCTGGATATACTCAAATTTCACGCTCGACCCCGGGGAAATGAAAACTCTGCCCGCCGCTCTCAGAAGCAGGCTGGCACAGGATTTCATTACACTTTCAAGCAAAATTCCCGGAAAGGAAGTCTCGGACGACCAGACCGAAAAACTCCTCGTCCAGCTCCACGATGGAAACGCCGTCGAATCCGTTGTGATCAGATTGAAGGACTCGGTTTCGTTCTGCATCAGCACACAGGTCGGATGTCCAGTGAAATGTTTTTTCTGCGCGAGCGGCGCGGACGGCCTCGAAAGAAACCTCGAGGACTTCGAGATCACAGAACAGTTTATTTACTCCTGCAGGATCATATCGGCCAAACCCGATAACATCGTCTTCATGGGAATCGGCGAACCGCTGATGAACTATTCAAACCTCATGTCCTCCGTGAAAACAATCTGTGATCCAGCGAAATTCGCAGTTTCTCCACGTAAAATCACTATTTCGACGAGTGGTTTTGTCCCGGGCATACTGAAACTTGCCAAAGAGGGAATGCCGCTAAATCTGGCAATATCACTTCATGCCCCTGACGACAAGATAAGAAGCCGCCTGATTCCACCAAAGTTCAGATATGGAATAGATGAAATAGGCAAGGCCGCCGAAAAATATCTCGAATCCACAGGCAGAATCGTCACTCTCGAATATGTGCTCCTTGACGGAATAAACGAAAGTCAGGAATGTGCCTCAGAACTTGCGAAATTCGCAAAACGGATCCGGGCAAAAATAAATATTATTCCGTACAATCCGAATCCCTCGCTGGATTTCAAGGCGCCAAATTCTGCGAAAACCGCAATCTTCGAGGAAAAACTTCGCGAGTCCAATGTACCTTTCACAAGACGGGTAAGGCGCGGCTCGTCCGTCAACGCCGCCTGCGGCCAGCTTCGAAGACATGCGGCCGACGGCCGCAAATGAAGAGTCAAAGTGTCAGTGTATCAGAGAGTCAGAGTTTTTAAGAAAAACTTGAAATTATTGTAAAAATATTCGTAACCGTTCACGGTTACTAAACTTGAAATTAGAAATTAGGAATTGGTGATATTATACTTGTGGCGACACGGGAAGTCAAATTAAGTTGAATATTTTTTGTCTATTATCCGGTATCCAGATCAATGAGAGATGGGGGT
>CAIQLG010000246.1 GCA_903872565.1 uncultured Lentisphaerota bacterium
CTGACTGACTGACTGACTGACTGACTGACTGACTGACTGACTGACTGACTGACTGACTGACTGACTGACTGACTGACTGACTGACTGACTGACTGACTGACTGACTGACTGTGTGGCACATTATTACCCTCCATTGCATGGCAGTAAAAAGATATTTTGTGATTTTTAACTGAAAACATCGAGTTCCTCTTCAATTCTTCTTTAAGAAATCCATTTTCTTCCATACAGTATAACAATAAAATGATTTATATCAAACATAAAATATCTAAAATTATGAAAATATATATTATCCTGTCATTTCAATGTGGCTTGTCGCCGACGAACAGGTAAAATTTCAAGTAATATTTTGTTCCGCTTTGTTGGTGTAGCATACCGTTAGGCAGCGGATTTGCAATTCGATGAATTTTAAAACATAAACGATTTCATGATGGAAGTTTAGATGATAGGAATTAAAGTAAAAAAGTTTGCATATAAAATTATTTAACCAATATAAAATAGGTGGAGATATGTCGGAATCATTCATACAGGGAAATTTTGCGGATAGGATTGGTGGAGACAAGTTTGGGAAAGACACGAAAATTTATAAGTTCGAGAAGATCAAAAGGGCGAAGAGAGCCGCGCTGCAGGCGAATCCCGGCGCGGAAATAATAGACATGGGCGTGGGTGAACCCGATGACATGGCTTTTCCGGAAGTAGTCAAAACTCTTGCGGAAGAGGCGGCGAAATGGGAGAACAGGACCTATGCCGACAATGGGATAGCCGATTTCAACCGTGCCGCAGCCAGATATATGAAGGCGCTCTACAATGTGGAACTTGATCCTGAAAAGGAAATCTGCCACGCGATAGGCTCTAAATCGGCGCTCAGCCTTCTTCCCGCGTGCTTCATAAATCCCGGAGATTGCACGATAATGACAATCCCGGGCTACCCTGTGCTCGGAACCTGGTCGCAGTATCTCGGCGGAAAAGTCATTAATATGCCGATTACAGTAGAAAACGGATTTTTCCCCGAGCTGGACAAGATTTCTCCCGAGGACAGAAAAAGGGCGAAGCTACTTTATCTCAACTATCCGAACAATCCGACCGGTGCTTCGGCCACGCCTGAAATGTTTGAGAAAGCTGTGAAATTCGCAAAAGACAATGATATTCTGATAGTTTCGGATGCAGCTTATGCACCACTTAATTTCAAGGGCAAACCTTTGAGTATTTTTTCCATAAGGGGTGCCAAAGATGTGGCTGTCGAGCTTCACAGCATGTCAAAGGGCTTCAATATGACCGGGTGGCGCCTGAGCTGGGTCTGCGGAAACGAGCTTGCAGTAAGGGCGTTCGCAAATGTCAAGGACAATGCCGACAGCGGACAATTCGCTGCGATACAAAAAGCGGCCATTGCAGCACTGGACAATCAGTCAAAGATCACACCACTTATTTCATCCAAATACGAGCGACGCCTGAAAACTATGACCGAGACTCTGAAGAAAATCGGGTTCCCAGCCAGAATGCCAGAAGGCTCCTTCTATCTGTATGTGAAATGCCCGAAAGGGACGGATTCTGGTGTAAAATTTGAGAATGCGGAAGAGTTCAGCCAGTGGCTGATAAAGGAGAAACTCATAAGCACCGTGCCATGGGACGATGCGGGGCATTTTGTAAGGTTCAGTGCCACTTTCGTGGCGAGAGGCGGAGAAAAGGACGAGAAGAGGGTATTGGAGGAGTTCTCGAAGCGCCTGGAAGGACTCAAGTTCATATTTTAAATGTGAAACATTTAAAAGTGTCAGAGAGCCAAAGTATCAAAGTGTCAGAGTATAAGGCATGGCCATTCGTTTCGACCAAATGTCAATATGTCAAATTAAAGGAACATGCGGATGAAAGTTTTTAAGTCTTTTGTTGTTTTGCCGGTTCTTGCGGCAATTATGTTGTCATCGGGATGCGGAACATATAGTGATGGCTTCCAGGATCGCCTCACGGTGACCAAGAAGCAGGGATTGACCAGATGGGAAAAATACGAGGAGAGTCTGAATCCCAAACCTGAGGACGCAATTCCCCAGATAAGGATTTTTGCGTCCGAGAACATAGCCTCGCTTTCCAGCAATGAGATTGACTTCATAAACAACAACAAACCTCAGATCCAGTACAACGAGCTCGATATGGAATATTCTTTCTACTGGAAGTTTGATAAAAAGGAAATTCTTGAGGTTGTAACCTCGCCACCTCCCTGCAAGCCTTTTGCCGCCTACAGGACAACCAGGGTCTATTTTCCATAATTTAGACAGGATAACTGGATAAACAGGATTGAAATATTAATAATTTTTAATATCCTGATAATCCTGTAAATTCTGTCAAAAAGTACTACTTCCCGTCTTAGCCGGTTAAGTACAATTGGTGGGACTTTACTTTAGAAACTGACTCCGGGGGCGGAGTTTGTTTCCCATTTTGCGGGGGAATTCTGGGGAATTTTGCTAAATCCAGTTTTTTCCTGGGGAGACTGGCAGCCGGACATGCCAAAAATGACTGTAACTATCGTTACGAAAAGAACATAGCGTAAGCAGTTCATAAGAAAATATTTCTTTATGCTCATCCGAAGAAGAGCATTTCATAGACTTTCATTTCCATGAGTTGCATAACCAGAACAGCGATCATAGTGACAAGGCTCAAGGCAGAAGTAATGGTGAAAATTATTGATGAGTACATTTTTAGGCCCCTATAGTTATTCTGTTTCTATCTCTTCTGCTTTTTCGGCTTTCTCTGCTTTCTCGGGTTTTTCTGCTTTTTCTGCTTTTCCGCCTTTCTCAGGTTTTTCGGCTTTTTCGGCTTTTTCAGGTGTGGCCGTCACTTTTTTTACTGCCACGTCAGAGAAGAAAACTCTGTCGCCGACGGCTATTCCAGCACCCATGGCCTTATCTTTTTTGTCAGGGACGATATTTGCTATTGCGCAGTTTTCGTTGACTCTTATTATCTTTATTTTCCCGAGGAACTGGTCGCCTCTGCCGACAATCATTTCCTTGCCTTCAGGCAGTTCGACAGTAGTTTCCTTCTTTTTAGCACCCACCATGAGCTTGTTGCTTTTGCCCAGGTCTATCACTACAAAATCCCATTTGGGATTGAGTTCTATGACCTTGCCTTCAAGTTTTTTCCAAAGGGTATCTTCATTTTCTTTCTTGCCTGCGGTAGGTTCTGCATCTTCTTCACCTAAGGCAACCCTCAAATCTTTCTTCAGCTTCGCGATCTCGTTCTTTTGTCTTTCACCTTCTGCGACAGCCTTGTTCAACTCATCTGTTTTCTTTTCGAGCTCGCTCTTGGCTCTTGCGAGTTCAGTTTTTGTCTTGTCAAATTCTTCCTTGACGCCTTTAATTGAATTTCCCGCAGTTTTGAGTTCGGATTCGTAGTCTTCTCCGGCAAGGGAAGGAGCCTGAATGTCCAGGATTCCACATATTCTACCGATGAATTCCCCGTATTTGTCACTGCGCTTTTTCAGTGCTTCCACCTTGGATGCGAACTCTCCAAGAGGGGTCTTGAAGTTTTCGAGGCTTTTGAGGGTTTCCTTGTCAAAGCTGAGTCCTATGACTCCGGCAGAATCTGCAATTTGCGCGAAAATATCGTTATCACGCGCGTTGACTTTTTCGACAAAACCAAGGATAGTCTCCTTTTTTTCGGCATAGGTCTTTATATCTTTGAACTGGGCTGGGGTGTATGATTCCGTATTTTCAAGTTTGACTGAGACATCGTTGAGAGCGGTTCCCAGTGCATCTCTCTGCATCTTGATGTCCTGTGCCTGTTTTTCGAAAGGAGTGAGAATTGATTTAAGTTTCAGATAATTGGTGTGATGTAGTGTTTTTGCCGAATTTTTTTCGGCGTCGGCGGACTTTTTCGGATCCAACTCGAGTTTTGCAGGGAGCAGATTTTCCGCATATTTTGTGTTGCTATCCAAGTCGAGCTCCTTGGCGACCTTGTTGATTGATGCCGCCATAAAATCGCCCCTGTTGACAAGCTGCTCCCTTTTCTGGAAGAGGAGGAACCCGAACACTACTGAGATGATGGCTAGAGTAAGAACCGCAACATTGACAATTCTGTTGAGAAGACCCATGTTTATCTCCTATTGTTTTGATCTCTGATTAGCTGTAAACGTAAAATATTAGCGACAAATTACTAAAATCGGCAGTAATAAACCATACGTAGTGCTGAAAGTCAAACGCTATTTGAAGAAAATTTTTAGTTTTTCTTTTAGAATACATCGTATGGAGTTTTCTTAATTTCATCGAAAGTGAAAGGCTTTGCTATTACATTATGAGAGTCAGCAAGATTCCCAAAAGAAAAACGATGTTTAAGGGTGTTAGGAAATTGACGAGTGTTTTTCTTCATGACCTTATTCCATATTCAAGACTCTTGAAAAAGTCCGAAAGTGGATAAATCTTGTTCACTGAACTGATATTGCAACCTGTCATATAAAGTCCATTTTCATAGTCCCCGCGCCAAGTAGCGAGGAGCGCCTTGGCAATGCAGAATGGAGCCTTGTGCGGATTGCAGGTTCTGAGACAACGGTATGGACATCCAAATTTCTCCTTATGCCCCTCGAGTACCCTCTCAACAAGGGGTGTTTTCAGGACTCTTACAGGAAGCCCAACCGGACTTTTTATTACAACTACATCCTCGGGAGTGGCTTTGACAAACACTTCCTTGCTTTCGGGTGCCAGGCCGGACTCTTCCGCCACGATGAACTTTGTCCCTATCTGAACCCCGTCATATCCCATCTTCAGAGCCATCTCTATATCATTCCTCGATGCGATTTCTCCTGCGGCAATGACAGGTATATTTGGGCATCCGGCATTAACTAGGACATCCTTGACTTCCCGGAAAAGTATTTCGAGGGACCGGGTCTCTGGTTTTTCAATCTCCTCGTAGGTGAATCCGAGATGGCCGCCGCATTTGGGACTCTCGACGATTATGGCATCGGGTCTTCTGTCGTATTTTCTCTTCCAGGCATTAAGCAATATGGAGAGGGCTCTGCCGCTCGATACCACAGGTATTATGGCGATATCGGCAGTTCCCACATATTCGGGAAGTGGGATTGGCAGGCCGGCACCAGATATGATGAAATCGGCACCAGAGACGACGCTTTGCCGGATTATCGCCTCATAGTTCGAGAGTGCAACCATCGCATTCACCCCGAGGGGACTGCGTTTTGCGCAAAATTCCCGCGCCTTTCGTATCTCCTCGTCGAGAAACCGGTTCGATTCGTTCACAAAATCTGTCTTCGATTTTTCTATATCCCCAAGTCCCACGCTTGCAATAGTGCCGAATCCGCCCTGCAGGACGGTTGCAGCCGCGAGCCTGGAATTGCCCACGCGGACTCCCATACCCGCCTGGATGACCGGGAACTTTGACTCGAGATTTCTTATTTTCAACGGCGGCAGCTTCATTTTCACCCGAATAAATTCAAAAGGTTCATTAATAAATTCATAAAGGGTGCTTACAATGGCATTGAATTATTAAATCTCAACACCACAAGGTAAGTTTTAAGATTTTTTTGTAAATATAACTGAGGTAATTGCAAAATTACCTCGATCCGATGAAAAACTAACGGAGGGTCAGAGATCCGAACCTCTGTGATTTTTTAGTGGCACAATTTTTCTATTTTTTATTTGGGTGGTGACCGTGCTGCGGCCTCGAATATCATGCGTAGGTTTGTTCCGGGATACTCCGTTTCCGTCTGATTAAGATGCTCCAGC
>CAIQLG010000247.1 GCA_903872565.1 uncultured Lentisphaerota bacterium
GATTATGTGCATGAAGTGACATCGGAATGTTTTTTTCTGGAAAATGGATGAAGAAAAGTAGGCGGTGTGATGAAAAGTTTTTTTTGTAATCACAAAAAAAGGCTTTTCGAGCACCGTCTAGTTAGCGAATCCGGTCGTGACTGACGCTGCGCAACCTATATAGGCGATCAGTAGCGTCCACCCTGCGGCAATTCCCCAGGCTGGACCGAGTCCAGTCGCTATGTATGTATATATGGAACCAGGCGACGCCGATCTCTTGGCAAACTGGTTTATGCTGCTCGCAATCAGAACAATGCCCACAAGTGCAAACGCATATGCGAACCATGTCAATGCCCCTGCAGCCGCAAAAACCAGAGGTATCACCACTGTCGGCGTTCCTGTAGGGGCAATGTTCGCGATCGACTGCCCGAGCACCTCAAAATGCGAAAGCACCTGATTTTTCAAGCCATATGACTCGGCCTTGGATTTCTCCGCCGGTATGACTATCGTTGGATTCAATGTGATACCCTTACTCATAATATTGAAATTCTCCATTTTATTTTTTCATACTCAACTTTTTCACTATTTCAGAACTCTATGAACATTTAAAAAGATCTGCCTTCTACAAAGCTCCATAAAATCACCTCCAAAACATAATTGCTATCATTGCTATTATAATACTAGTAAAATAATGTAAAAAAAATCTCGCTGATCTGATTGGCTATGAAAAACTTATCACAAGCCTGAGCACAATCACTATGTCAATGGTTCCAGTTTTCCCATCACCTTCTCACTGACAAGCACAGTGATTTGAATTACAATTTGAAATACAATATCCTTAAACTTGCCAATCATATATTACTTATCCTATCTATTTTATCATATATTATCCGAATGTCAAGCCTCCTTTCAATTTATTTGTAATATTTTTTCAATGTCATATCCTGTGTGATAAAGTTATATAACTACTTATCCTCCAGCACGTTCTGGAATAGCCACGTTGAAAGATACCTTTCCCCCGTGTCGCAAATGACTGTTACAATGGTCTTCCCCTTGTTCTCGGGTCGTTTTGCAACCTGCAGTGCCGCAAATACGTTCGCCCCTGAGGAAATTCCGGCTAAAATTCCTTCCTCCTTCGCGAGACGTAGGGAAATGGCCCCGGCATCCTCATGTCTGACTTGGATTATCTCATCTATTAGCTCTTTCCTGACCACGCCGGGGACAAATCCCGCACCGATACCCTGAATCTTGTGGGGGCCTGGCTTGCCTCCGGAAAGAACCGGTGAATCTATTGGCTCCACCGCGATGGCCTTAAAACCTGGTATCCTGTTTTTCAATACTTCCGAAACCCCTGTGATGGTTCCGCCCGTACCGATTCCGGCGACAATGAAGTCAACTTTTCCATCTGTATCACGGTAGATTTCCTCTGCGGTTGTTCTCCTGTGTATCTCAGGATTCGCAGGATTATTGAACTGCTGGGGAATAAATGAATCGGGTGTGTTTTTTTGGATTTCTTCCGCCTTCTCAACTGCGCCTTTCATTCCTTTTTCGCCAGGAGTGAGGACAAGTTCCGCGCCAAGGATTTTAAGAAGTTTCCGCCTTTCGAGGCTCATTGTTTCCGGCATTGTCAGAATCAGCCTGTAGCCGCGGATTGCAGATACAAACGCCAGGGCGATCCCGGTGTTACCGCTTGTCGGCTCGACAATCACCGAGCCGGGCTTGAGTTTGCCATCCCTTTCCGCCGCGTCAATCATAGCCACTCCGATACGATCCTTCACGCTCCACAGGGGGTTCAAGGATTCTAGCTTCACGAGCACCGTCGCCTGCACGTCCCTGGTCAGCTTGTTCAGTCTGACAAGCGGGGTGTTTCCTACAACCTTCGTTATATCGCTGTACACTTTCATTATCATCTCCTTTGTTATCAGATATTTATATTTATTAGCGATGTGATTATCCAATTGAACGATGTTTATATTGTACACATATTTCAGCCACCTCCTACGAAGTTTATGAGTTCCACAATGTCTCCATTCTTCAATTCCTTTAAATGATATTTGTTACTTGCGATTATCTCTCCAGATACTTGGACTATAATCTTAAATTCTTCCACCTCCAGTTCTTTCAGGAGGTTGAGGATGGTAGTTCCTTCCCTGACATCCCTGATATTTCCATTGAGGCTGATTTTAACCGTGTTCATATCATCAACTTTAGCTGTTTCTATATTTTACAAATTCATTATTTTATTGTATTGCCCCCAGGATTGAGGAATACAGATCCTCGATCAGGCGGAGACCACCGCTGTAGCCCAGATAAGTGCAACTGCCGACCAAGCGGTCCGTTATTGGTCCTGCAATACTGATATGGCAGGCTCCAAGCTCCCTGGCTATTTCACGATCCCAGCTGCTTCCTAAAATGATGGGAGGCGAAGCCCGGAAATTTCGCAGTGTCTGGCGGATTGTTTCTCCGTCCCAGGAAAATTTAATGTCTGCGGATATTCCTGGCGCAATATTCTGAAAGCTCTGTGTAATCTTCGAGTGGAATTCCTCCGGGGGTTCATCCGTTATAAACTGGGACGACGGAATCAGACCGAATTCATTGGTAAGAAGGCGGCTGATGCCCGAGGCGTAATAAGAATCTGCCACCACGCTGAAATTGCCCGGCAGATCCCAGCGGAATTCCATGAAAAAATCCGCCATGCGTTCATAATGAAAGTGGAAAACCGCTTCCTGCTTCCTTATGAATTCATCGGCTGTGGAAGAATTGATTCCGGCAAATTCAGCTACGGTCCTCAAAAAATGGCTGGTTTCCAGGCCACCTGTCGGCAATGTGGGATAATGAAGCCATGGAGTCTGGAAGCGCTCTTCCAGATTTTTAGCAGTCTTAATGCCAACCCAGGAGGAAAGTACCAGATTGAACTGAGCGGCCGGTATTTTTCGCCAGGCCGAAAGACCTCCGGATCCCGGACCGAAAAGTATGTTTGCTCTCAGTCCGATTCCTTCAAGCAGTTCTTTCACAGCTAAAAGATTGCCGCTCCAGAATGGATCGTGGTAGGGCACGCTGGACCAGACATTGACCAGTCCGGGAATTTTCTCATTTGCCGTTACAGGCCTGATGAGCTGATCTATGATTGAGTTGACCACGATTTCATGGCCCAACAGATTGTTTCCGCGAAAACCCGCTGTGGATGCAAAAACAATTGGTACTCCGGATTTCCGGTATTTATCGACGATACTTTGCGAATCGTCTCCGACCAACTCGCTGGTACAGCCACTCAATACAACGAAGAGATCTCCATTCATCACTTTCAATGCGCCTTCTATTGTGGAAGACAGGCGATTTCCACCACCGAACACTACCTCTTTTTCGCCGGTATTGGTGCAGGCGATTGCGGCTCCTCCGCTGTATCCTCCGCCCTGATAGCCGTTGAAGAAGCCAAGCCCCAGGTGGAGTTTGTAGCCACAACCCGGCCCGGCATGCAGTATTGGAATCGCCCTTTCAATCGCGGCAACCGTCTGCTGGGCGCCCAACGCGCATAACTGTCTTGGTTGTTCCATAATTGTTGTCATTGTTCAACTTCCAGAAATGCATATGGCTCCTGTTCCAACCACCAGTCCGTGTAGGGGAGGGGTGAAAATTTCGCCAGATTTTTTTCAATCGAAGGGTTCAGCAGCCAACTGGTTATTTTTTGTCCGTAACGGATCAGGCCGCGGTAGCCCAGCGCAAGATGCTCATCATCAACAAATAACGTAGGTATTCCGAGTTTAGCTCCCCATACAACCAGGCTGGGGTGTCGTATTACCAGAATATCCGGCTTGAGTTTCCGGATCAGTCTGATAAATTCAAAAGATTGTTTGTTGCAGACACCGTAATCCGTATTTCCGTAGTGCTTTACGACATGTCCAAGAGTGTCACCTTTCATGTTGCCATGGTCCAGCTTGGAATCATGGTGCAACATTACGCCGCCGGTAAGATCAAATCCTATATCCTGCAATACGGACATGAAGCTGTGCCCGTGGGCAGGCCCTGCCGCGACGAAGGCCTTGAGTCCCTTGAATTTTCCGCGCAAACTTTCCAGTTCAGTGGCGATTGCGGCTCTTTCCGACCGGATCAGTTCTTCCGCCTCCTTTTCTTTCCCCAGCACATGGGAAATATCTCTCAGCCAGTTGTCGGTGGCCGCCAGACCGTATGGTGGTGGTGACTTGATTTCAGGGACTCCATGCAGCTTCTCCAGGCCGGCTGCAAAATAAGTGCCGAGAGTGGAACACATCTGCACGGTTGCACCAGCCTCCGAAAGGCGCGAAAGATCATCGACGCTGACAAAAGGCACGATCAGGTCGGGAACCAAGCCCAGAGGCTTTAGCAGTTCCGAAAAATAATCGTCTCCGATGAATGTAATCACGTTGATGCGTTCAGGGTGTTTTTGCCGGGCCGGCTTGACAATCTTCTGGAGTATGGCATTGAAGGCCACATCCCATCCGGTTGCCCATATCTGCGAGCGGAAGCCTTCACAGCCGACAGAGGCGATGGGAATTCCGAGCTCCGCCTCCGCCTCATTCACAGCTTCTTCAATATCCTCTCCGATGATTCCGGAGGCGCATGAAGCCGTTACAAATATAGCTTTAGGATGAAAGCGCCGGTAAGTTTCCCGCAGAGTCTCCAGGAGCTTTTCTTTGCCCCCGAATATGGTGTCATGCTCGGTAAGATTGGTCGACACCAGTCTTGCGTTCGAGACATTCATCTTCCGCTTTGTCTGACCATAACGATTATATAGGTTGAACATTGAAAAATCGCCCGCGCAACCGACCGGAGCATGATTCACAACTGCGGCTTCCTGTATTAGCGAGAGCTGCAAAGTGGCGCAGAATGAGGAACATGTACCGCATTGAGTGAATTTTCTCTCCCTGTTGCGCAGGCTGCAGCCTCTGGAGCGTTCTACAAGTTCTTCCGCTTTTCCGCAATAGCCGGTGATGGAGCCGAGCCGGCGCTCCCGTATTTCGACCCCAGGTGTATTGAAATTATTCGCCACAGTCAATCCTTAACTTAAATATTAACAACTATTTACAAATATTCGTCTTATTAAATATCCAATTTCCAAAATAATAAATTATTTTGCCTTTATAATGCTGCGACACATGGTGTTATGAAATCTTCTACCAGTGAGACAGCTCCCCGGAATCCGGCGATTGACCTGTCGAGGATAAGCCTGTCGCTCACCGGGAAAGATATGCTGAGCTGCGGAATTGCGAGCTCCTGTGCAATCTCCTTGTCGAGGGAGCTTCCGAGGACATAAGTTGCCGAAGCTTTTTTTATTTCCAGTGAAATCGTCCACTGGTCAGAGGAGAAAACAACTGCCGGCGGATTCGGATATTCCATGGAGGAGAGAACCTTCCTGATTTCCTCCCTGGCGTTCTCCGGCGGTTCATCCGTTATTGCGACCAATACTGGAATCTGGCTGAAATCCTCCGCCAGAAATTTAGTGACTCCTACAGCCGTGCTGCTGTCTCCGACAACCGCTATAGAATGCTGTATGCCGAATCCGGTGACTACCATCGCCGACTTGTCAAAAAAGTCATACACGTATTGTTTTTCCGTGTCGAGGAATTTGTCGAGCTTCTTTTTGTTAAGCTTCAATTTGTCAGAAACTAGGCGCAGAAAATTTTCAGTCGCCGTAGGTCCTACCGGAAGCCCGGGATACCTCAAATACGGGATTCCAAACTTCTTCTCGTATATTTTCAAGGGTTCCTCGGCAAGCCACGGAGAGAGGACAATGTTCAATGCTGCAGATGATGAATCCTTCACGTTACCTATGTCCTGTCGGCCTGTGAAGAAAGTGTTTACTTCAAGTCCCAACCCTGACAGCAGACGTGCAATCTCTCCGATGTTGCCCTGCCAGAAGACATCCGCCGCCGGGACAATCCCGAAAAGGTTTACGAGTTTCTTGTTCCGAGGCCTTTCCTCAAGCAACTGCCCAACTATTGCACCCCATACCTTGTTGTATCCTTCGTAGTTTGTTCCCGAAAAACCACCGGTCGAAGCGTGTATCACCGATATATTCTTTTCATTATATCCGCTGATGACCGCCGCAATGTCGTCGCCGATGATCTCGGCCGTGCAGCCTGTCAGGACGAAATACAGATCACCGTCAACGACCTCGATGGTGGACGATATTATCTGCTTCAGCCTTTTCTCCGCGCCAAAGACAATTTCCTTCTCATAGGTGTTTGTGCTTGGGATAGTTGCTCCACCTATATAGCCGCCGCCGGAATAGCCTGCTATGAAATTCTGTCCGTTGTACAGCATCATCCCGCATCCTGGACCGCAATGGATTATCGGAATGAAGCGGTGGATGGCCTTGACTGTCGAAAGCGCCCCCCCAAGGGCGCAGGAGTATCTGGGATTTTCCTTTATCATACTCATGTTGCCTGTCCTTCGTTTATTATGTATTTGAATGGACTTTCCCCATACCATGAATTCCTGTACGGAAGCTTCTGATGTTTTGAAAGCTTCAATGCGAATGAAGGATTCTCAATTGCGTTTGCAAAGCGCCTTCCGATGGCAAGAAGCCCGTTGTAACCCAGATAGGTCATTCCGTAGTCGTAAACTGGGACTGTCGGAAATCCCTGCTTGGCACCCCAGCAAGTTGTCATATCGTCCGCCACATAAAGATCCGGCTTCAGCCTGTTCAATGCGTTAGCCGTCTCGAAATGCTGGATGTTTGCCACGTTTATTTGTGCGTTTCCGCTTGCCAGCGCAAGCCTGTTTATGCTTTCCGCTATCACCTCATCATAGTGGTATACAGTTGTTCCGACAAGCTCGAACCCCAGTTCCTTGGCGAGCAGAGAGAATGTCATCGCCCTGGCCTGGCCAGCACTGACAAAGACTTTCTTGTTTTGGAGTCTCCTGCGGAGCCCGATGAGTTCAGGCTCGACCCTTGAATGTTCGCTCCGAATCAGATCTTCCGCCTCTTTCCTCCGTCCTGTGATTTCCGCGAGACTCAAAAGCCAGCGGTCAGTGCCTTCCAGCCCGACCGGCATAAGCTCTCTAGTATGCGGAACACCATATTGCTCGGTCAGTATTCTGGCGAAATAGTCACCGTATGCAAGACAGGTCGAGGTTGTCGCCGCCGCCTGAACAGTACGCTTCAGCTGCTCCAGGGTCGCGTAGCAGGGTATGAAGTTGGCTGTCAGATTCAGCGGAGTCATAAGTCTCTGCAGTTCAACCTCGTCAAGCCACCCTACCGTAAGCGGACTAATGACGTTGACAAGGCTCGGATCCTTGACGTCGCTTGGCTCCAGCAGATATTCGAGGATCCCGTGGAATGCCGCGTCGAACCCGGTCGCCCATACGCTGCTCTTGAATCCCTCGCACTGGCTGAGGACAATTTTGGCCTTTGTCTCCTCCTGCAGCTCGCTGACGATGTCTGCGACCGGATCTCCTATGATCCCTGAGGCACATGAAGTGAAGATGAAAATGACCTTGGGCCTGTAGCGTTCGTCCACTTCCTTTACGGTCTGCCTAAGTTTTTTTTCGCCTCCGTGTATGATGTCGGACTCATTAAGATCGGTGGCGACCCATTTTGCATTGAAGATTCTGCTTTTCCCACGGACCGCCTGTCCGCACCGGTTGAAAACGTTCATGCAGGCTCCGCTCGCCGCGCACCCGACCGGGGCGTGGATGATCGACACCGAATCCTGGACTGTAAATAGAGTGAACATGCTGTACCATTCCTGGCAGACTGTGGCCTGATTGAATGAACGCGATGCCTTTTTGAGACATTTTCCACCAATCTGCCTGTTAAGGCAACTGTATGTGTCCCCATGCGCAATGCAGGAGCCAAGGCGCTGTTCACGGATTGGAACTGTTTTAACGAATGCCATTGTAAAATCTTCTCCTATTTGTAAGTTCCTTCGCTTCAATTAGTTATTTATTTTATCATCTGTGATCAATTGTTTTCTGACGGGATTAAGAATTCTCTCCAATCCATTGTTTCTAAGCATGTTACTCGACTGCTTTCTTCAAGGCCTGTTCGATGTCTGCCTTGATATCCTCGACATTTTCAATGCCTATCGAGAGACGGACATAGTCGCCTGTTACACCCGTGGCCTCCTGTTCTCTCTTTGAGAGTTGCTGATGAGTTGTCGAGGCCGGATGGATAACCAAGCTCTTCGAATCGCCGATGTTCGCCACATGCGACAGCAATTGGACTGAATTTATGAATTTCTTTCCAGAGTCGAGACCGCCTTTGATCCCGAAACCGACAATTCCTCCAAATCCCTTTTTAAGATATTTTGAAGCAAGCGGATAGTTGAGGCTGTCCTCCAACCCTGGATAGTTTACCCAGTTGACAAGAGGATGTGATTTCAGCCATTGTGCAACATGAAGTGCATTTTCGGAGTGGCGCTGCTGCCTGAGTGGCAGAGTCTCAAGCCCCTGAATGAAAAGCCATGAATTGAAAGGACTAAGCGCAGCCCCTATGTCTCTGAGGAGCGTAACCCTTATTTTTAAGATGAATGCAAGATTCCCGAGGCCGGGAATGTTTCCGAAGGCGTCCCAGTAGACAATGCCGTGATAGCTAGGATCAGACTCCGTGAATTCCGGAAAGTTCCCGTTATTCCATTTGAATTTACCTGAATCGACAATCACACCGCCGATGGATGTGCCATGGCCGCCAATATACTTTGTCGCGGAATTCGCAAGGATGTCGGCACCAAAGTCAATCGGACGTACAAGGCCTATTCCGACGGTGTTGTCGACGACAAAGGGGATTTTTGCATCATGCGCTATTTTCGCGATCGCCTCGAAATCAGGGACATCCAACTTGGGATTTCCAATTGTTTCCGCATAAATTGCCCTGGTCTTGTCGGTAATGGCCTTCTTAAAAGCCTCGGAATTCTGGGAGTCAACGAACTTTACACTACGCCCAAGTTTTGGGAGGGTGTGGTGGAAAAGCTGATATGTTCCACCATAGAGATTGTTTGCTGAGACGATTTCATCTCCCAGCCGTGTAATCGACAGCAGGGAGTAGGTGATCGCCGACTGCCCCGATGCGACTGCCAGAGCCCCGCTGCCGCCCTCGATCTCGGCAACACGTTTTTCAAAGACATCATTCGTCGGATTCATCAGGCGCGTGTAGATGTTCCCGAACTCTTTAAGGGCGAAAAGATTAGCGGCATGTTCCGTGTTATTGAACACGTACGATGTCGTCTGATAGATGGGAACCGCTCTTGATCCAGTTGTCGGATCAGGTTTCTGTCCCGCATGAAGCGCCACCGTTTCAAGTCGCTCATTACTCATTTCATACTCCTTTTTATTTCATTATTGATTAATTGATTTTTGAATTTAATCTTATTTTTCCTGAAATTATTTCATATCATTTTTTTATGCGCCGACAGCTTACCATGATGTTCTCCTTGTAAATATTAGTATTGCAATTGTAATAATAGTAAATGATTGTAAATAAAAATTAAGTCGCAAATCCTCAGTAAAAAATGCCTTCAATCAGTTTATATACTACTAAAACAATTTTAATTATAGTGTATAAAAAGCAAATATCAAGAGAAAAAAGATTTTTTTTTCATTATTTTTTAGGAGTAAGTGATTAATCTATGGTAAATGACTCGTGCAAAATTGCGAATTCCGCAATAGTCTAATTCAACATTTAAGGAGTATAAATTACAAATAATTGGGAAATAAACTGAAGCTTCAAGGTTTGATTTCAAGACCGCAAGTTTTTCGCAGAGGGGAAAAACATCCGCTTATGAGGCAAGGCTCTATCACAATTTCAAGTTGCTTGAAATGATGTATTTAAACAATATATTCCGTTGATCGTATAAATATAGGAGATAAATCGTCAATCAAGGAATATCAATGAACAAGCTACATAATGCCATGTTAGAACTTTGTGTAATCATCATTTTATCTGCAGTCCTGCCGTCGGCCTGGACTGACGAGCCACCATGGCGTTTTGCCGTATTGAGCGACACGCAGGGATCTCTCGAGGGGGATAGCGGGGTTGGACCGTATTTGAATGTGATTGCGAAGGCGATTGCTGCGGAAGATCCGCCCGTGGATTTCGTACTGGTAAATGGAGATCTCATATCAGGCGGAGCCAACCACTCTGACGGCAAGCCGGATATCAGCACAATGTTTCAAACGTGGTTTACAGATATGGCACCCGTCTACGATGCAGGGATAAAAGTCTATCCGGTAAGGGGAAACCATGAGACGTACACGTTGCCATTTGGCCTCCCGGAAAACGACACCAAGCCATGGCTCGACGCCTTCGCCAAATTCGATTACATTCCCAGCAACGGGCCTGCCGACGCCACCAGGCTCATATACAGCTTTCAACACAAAAACGCCCTTGTGATCGGTCTTGACTTTTATATCCAGAACGCATTCTATCCGACAATACCTCAAGCCTGGATCGACGAGCAGCTAGCGGCAAATAAACTGCCACATGTATTAGTATGCGCACACCTTCCAATTGTCCAGGCAAATATGCAGTCAGTCATCGCCGAAGACGATTCTATTCTGGAAGCCGACACCTTCTTTGACAGCCTCGTAAATGCCGGATGCAAAATATATTTCTGCGGGCACGACCATTTCCATAACCGGGCTGTCTTGACCAGGGATGGCAAGCACCTCTGCCAATACATTTGCGGGACAGGCGGAGGGAGGCACTACCCATGGTACGAGAATGGATTTTCAACCGCATGGTCCAAATGCGACATCACCGCGCAACTGGCATATTATGACACGGATCATTTCGGGTACACCCTGGTTACGGTCACAGACGACAAGAGTTTCAGCACCGAATGGAAGGTCCTGGTCAACGGCAGTTCCAGCCCGGACTGCATCAGCCTCGATCCGTTCAGCTACAATTACGACAAGCTCGCCACAGCTGGGATGATAACCTCTTTGTACATCGGCAGTTCCAATGCTGAGCCGAAGGTCACCAGCGGGTACACTCTGACAGCCACAGGATCCTACAGCGACCCTGTCAAAGGCGACACAAAGAATCTAAAAAAGGAGACGGTCAGAAGCAGCTCGATTCCAACTACGTTCGAATACCAGTGGCTTAACAAAATAACAATGTATGACAAGAAACTTTGGGATCCGGCCAGTACCGCCGCAGAAAATCTTGCAAAGTTTCCTGTCGGGCCTCTCGAATGCAACATGAGTGTGAATGCGAACGATGGCGTCTCCAGTGAGATTGTCGCATATTATCCACCCATCATCACATCCGCCGTCAACACCGGGGGAGAACAGATTTACACTGTCACGACAAACCAGAAATTCCAACTGCACGGTTCGTATTTCGGTACAAGAGCTCCCACTGTGTACCTTGAATATGTGAAGAACGGAAAGGTTGCTGCGTTTAAACTCAAGGTAGATCCGAGCTCCTTTTCATTTCCCGACATCAAGGGGAACAAGGACAAAAGTTGCATGGATCTCAACACTGGCAGCAGCATGCTTGTGCTGGTCACGCCAAAGTCCTGGCCAAAGGGCTGGGATACGGCGGTTCCTCACAATATAGTGGTCTACAACGGTCTGGCTAAAGCGACCATGCCCTTCTGCATCGCCACGCCTTCGCCGTATTGAAACCCCTCAACCAATCCACAGGCCTTCGACTCTGACCTGGGTGCCCTCTGGCGATCTGTTGCACAAAACAGGGTCACACCTCCGTTTTTCTTTTTTCAATAGAATTGCGTATATTCTGCAGTTCACGTTTTAAGCACAAAACAGGGTCACACCTTCGTTTTTCTTTTTTCAATAGAATTGCGTATATTCTGCAGTTCACGTTTTAATGCCTTATCTTTAAGCACTTTTGTCGAGAGCTTGTCTTTTGCCGTATTAAGGCCGCTGATTTTAAGGTTGAACCTGGTTGCGATTTGAGACAATGTCAATTGCCTGCGGCAATATTCGGAAGCGAGCAGGATGGCGCCCCTGCGCGCCGCATGGTCGCACTGTTTCCTGACAAGAATCCGGTCAATATTGTCAATTCGGTAATATGACATCACAGCGTCGAGGACGGTCTCAAACGTGACACCTTTCAGCTTCGCCAGTTCAGGCTGCTCCCTGGCATCGAGCCGTCCATTTTTCAAGGTCAGATATTTCCGTATCACCATTTCACGAAAGGAATCCCTCCCGATGATGTTGTGCAGGCTGTCCTGGGAGAGTTCCTCCCTGTTGTCGGACAACAAACCTTGTTCAACGTATGAACGGTAGTTTTTCATCTGTTCTTCAAGGGACGCTCCCCAGCTTTTCAAAACATATTGGCGGTCCAGCCACTTCGGCTTCTCCTTCAAGCCGATATAGCTGAGATAACTTGACCACCGGTAATCCTTTAGTAGCCGTTTGCGCTCAAGCAGTCCCTTGGATGCGACAGCCTTAGTCTTGACCGGATTAAGATGGATGTACCTTGACAGCTTGTTCTTGTATAATTCACCATCAACGAGTTGCGAATTGAATCTGCCCTGGAAAAGATGTCCGCTTTTCCCATACTTCTTATTGAGGGACAAAGTGAATGAGGTTAGGAAGGACTGCATGAAACGGCTTAGATTGGCATGCCTTGTCTTTAAGTGGAGGTGAAAATGGTTGGGCATCAGGCAATAGGCATAGATTACAACCTCGAACAGCTCGGAGAAGCGGACAAGCTTTTCCATGAACAGCATATAGTCGGCATCAGACGAGAAGACGCAATCCCTGCGGTTGCCACGGTTGATGACATGATATACTGCTCCGGAAAATTCAACCCGCAATGACCTGGACATAATCTCTCCTATGTTATTTTCCGTAATTTATCCGACAATTAGAATATGTCAAGATAAATAAAAGAAAAACGGAGGTGTGACCCTTTTGAAACGTGACCAAAATTATCAACATTATTGATTTGTTTTATTTAATTTCCTTGAAAAAAGGAAACATTAAATATATATTTCCTTAAAATAAGGAAAAATTATGATAGAACTTTTCAAGACGCTGATAGCCGATTTTCATGCCCGTGGTGTGCCGGACGGAATTTTCCTGCGGGATATTGAAGTTCCATTGAATATTTCAAAGGTTGTTTCCATCATCGGACCCCGCCGCGCCGGCAAAACTTACTTCATGTATTCGCTGATCGTCCGACTTCTGCGCTCGGTTGACATAAGGCGGATTGTCTATGTCAACTTCGAGGATGAAAGGCTCAGTCCAGAGGTTGGAACGCCGGGCGCACTCATTGATGCGTACCAGCAGATGTATCCGGAAGAGCCGATGAAGGATGTGTATTTCTTTTTCGATGAAATCCAGGAAATGAAAGGCTGGGAGAAATTTGTCAGGCGTGTGGTGGACACATTGTCGCCCCATGTTTTTATAACAGGTTCGTCGGCCAAATTGCTTAGCCGTGAAATAGCCACATCCTTGAGGGGAAGGACATTGGCATACAATTTGATGCCACTTTCATTCCGGGAATATCTGCGTTTTGAAGGACTCGAAGGGGCAGATATCCGGGGCACAAAGTCTCGCAACAAGATCGAGTCTTTTTTCGATCGTTTTTTGAACAATGGCGGATATCCGGAGATTCGCGCCTTCGATGAAACGACCCGAATCCGGACACTGCAATCATATTTTGATGTCATGCTCTACCGTGACATTGTCGAACGGTATGGCATAAGACGTCCGCATCTTGTCAAAGACTTTGCTCGGCGCCTCATGGCAGGGAACGCCAATGTGTTTTCCATCCACAAATACTACAGGGAACTGCGATCCCGCAATGTCCGCGTAACAAAGGATGCCCTATACACGATGGCCGATCATTTTACTGATGCGTATTTTGTGATTCCTGTGAACAAGTTTGATCCTTCGCACGCCAAACAGGAACAGGCCTTGAAGAAATATTACGTGAACGACACAGGACTCCTTACCGCATGCGTGTCGGGTGGTGGAGGACAGGGTGCACTGCTGGAAACCCTTGTACTTCTAGAAATGCTCAAGCGTGGCAAGTCGGTAGCATATCATTGTGAAGGTGGCGAATGCGATTTCATTGTTCATGAACGCGGCAAAGTCTCGGAAGTTTTTCAAGTCTGCTGGGACTTGAACGGGGAAAATCGTCATAGGGAGATAAATGGCCTCGAATTGGCGATGAGACGCTTCGGGCTTGACCGTGGCTTTATTCTGACAAGGAGACAAAGTGAAAAAATAACCTTGGATCACGGCATCGTCTCCGTAATGCCTGCATGGGCGTGGGCGGTTTGACACTTCCCGGATACAAACTCAGACTTCATTAATTTCAAAAAACATTTGTAACTAGTTGATGTAAAGGCACTTTCTCGAAAAGTATCAAGCTATTATAATTGTTAATGTTAATTCGAAATCAACGAATGTTATTTTTGTTACAGCCAATTTTAGCCGGCTTATTTTTTGCCACTCCGCCCCGCTTCAGAGTTTCCCTTGCCAGATTGGCTCGATACCGCCAGTACGCGGCTTGAGGATAGAGCATGTAGCAGCAGAACGCCTTCTCGTAATCCACGGCCGTCAACGCGTAGGAGAGGTGCCTAACGTCCTCTTCATCTAGCGCGAGGTTCGCCATCAGCTTGATGAGCAATGCCTCGCCCAGTTCCCGCAATGGTCTTTCCATCTTCAAAGCCGGAACCTCATTGCACATGTAACCACCATCATCAACGAGGGTCGGCTCGCGCAATTCCCGCTTCAATTGTGCCAGATCGATCGGCGCGTAGTCTCGGATCGTCCGAACGTACCGTGCCAGCGACTGGCCAAGTTGACACATCTGTTGGCTCCAGGCTTTCCGCATCTCCTCCGTTTCACCGGAAAGCGATGCGAGAACCTCCAGTGAGACCTGATGCTGGAACAAGGCATAGCACCAGTCCTGCTCGTCAGGCCTGAGAGTCGCCGCCTGTTTTAATGCCTCGCCAACATACGAGCGATATAATTTGTTCCAATGTTCGTCCCCCGTCAGTTCCCAGCCAACCCCATAGATCATGGGGAGGCGAGCGACTTCGTGCGGATCGACATTCCACATCTTGTCGTACCTGCCTGGTTCGTCGTTCTCTTTGCAGAAATGGTAGTTCCTTTCGGGAACGATATAGCGCTCCAATCTGCGGCAAAGCGCCGCGATTAGATCCCGCATCATAGCGCGTTCCCGCTCCGTGCTCAGCGGAGAATGGTAATAACGCCAAAGACCATGCGCGTAATGGGTCAGCTGGTCGCGGGACGTCTCGATATAGTAGGAGGCACCATCCTGTGGGCTGACGCTGCGCAAGACAAACCCTTCAGCCCGGCTTTTCGTCCCGCACAAGTGGAGGCCGGCAAAGATCCGGGCCGCGGCCGGCCGCAACGTCTCCAGATCTTTCGTGGCGTCGTAGCGGTCGCAGACACAGGCCAGTAAAACGCCCCCTGTGATCGTGCTGTCCTCCATGCCGGTTCCCCAGCCGTTCGGGTTGGGAACCTGGCGCGCGATATCCCCTTGAGTCGGGAAATACTCGAAGCGGAGATCGTGTTCGGTGCTCGACGCGAAGTCGTAAAACAGCGAGGTGCGCTCATGGGAAAGGCGACTCCACACCATACCCCAGGCCTTCTCCGCCAAAGGCTCCAACGACTCGATCTCTTTATTCATTCCATGGATGCCTGTTTTCATTTCAATCATATCCTTCTTTATTTCGTGTTTTGTGAAGACTTTTTATTTAGTCCTTCACTTTTCTGTTGATTTCAGATTTACTGGCATTCCGTTCTTTCCGGATTATTCCTTTCGGAGCCGCCCCCGCTCCGAATTTTGCGATGGACAGACCGTTTCATCAGCCATTCCGCATAAGTTTTCAAAGCCTCTTCCATCGACAGCTGCTGATACTTGATTTCCATCAAATGATCCTTTCATATTTGTTTTTATCTCACTTCTTCTCCATGGCGCACCCAAGCACCGGCCGCCAGATGCCGCCGGGGCCAGCGCTATTGTTCACCCGCACGGCCAGTACGTTGTTATCTCCATATTTCAGTTTGTCGGGCGGCACTTCCGCCACAAACGGATCTTCCCAGAGTGACCCGACAGGCTTGCCCTCCGAGGCTATGGTATGTTCCCTTACTAGGACTCCGTTCACATAAACCCACGCCTGCTCATCGATGCTACCAAAGAATAAGCAAAGGGGTTTGCCCTTCCATTCCGCGGGCACCTTGAAGGTTATCCGATACCAGGCATCCCCTAGGTATTCTCCCACTGCCTCGTTCTCATCCCAAAACGACGGCACAGTCATCGGACTCCATTCGGTTTCGGATAGATCCGTGCCAAACCAACGCTCTTTAACTCCCAGATCCAGCGGATCCCTCCGAAACATCCACGCATTTAACGGCGTTGGCAGCGGATTCGCCATGTTTTTCCATTCAAGAGGCATCTCAAATGGATAGGATTCGCGCCAGGCCTGGGTGGGATTCTTTTTCGGGGTGCCATCCGCGCCTAGCGGTGCCGCCCGCATGGCTTTAGTGTCCCAGTTCAGACAGGTATCCTTAAAATAGCCCTGGTAATGGTCATAGGCGAGCCGCATATGACTCGCATAATTACCGCCGGGCGGAAAGTAGACATCCGCCCAAGTCACCAGTTTGTGTTCCATCCCCTTGGCATCACTGTAGTACCCGTCAATCAGGGCATTGCGGGCATCGATGGCATCCAGAAGCCGATTACGCGAGGCGAGGTCAGGGGCGATCTTGTAGGCATGGTATAAATGCACTACCCGCGCCAGGTTCTTCACCCATTCGAATTCCTTGCGTACCAGTTCCAGCCGCGCTTTGACCTTGTCCGTATTCGCCGCCTTCTCAGCCTGTGCCAAATTCCTTTCCAACCCTGCCAGCAATTCCGGCGTATATAGGAAACCTAGCATCTGAAAGGGATCGAGCAAGTACTTCCGTCCATGGCCGTAGATGTCCTTGTACGTCCAAGCCGGACACCGTGTGCCCAGATAGTCGGAATACAAGGCGATACCATGATAGAGCGTGTTGTAGAAATCCAGCATGTTCCCGGATGTCTTGCCGAAGGCGGCCCCGCAGAATTCATTTAGCAGATCCTTGGCCTGATTATGCTCCGGATCGTCATACATCCGGCCCATGATATAGAATACGGGGCCAGACAATCCAAATGTCAGATCCGGCGCATCATTGTAAACTCCATGGACGCCATTCGCGAAAAACAGCTTCGCCTGAGCTTCGACAAAGCGGGGAGCATGCATAGGGGTATATCGCGAGCCCAAATTGGGACATTGGTTATCCGAATATACGGTGAAGCCGCCGGGAATGTCATATCCGCGCCAAAGGTCGAACTCTTCTCCCACGCACGTTGTAAATCTAATCCGCACGTTTTCGGGAAAAGCTTTAAACGTCTTTGGCGGCACTTCCGTTAGGCAATAGGCCCCGATCGTCACTTTTTTTGTCGGGTATGCTTTCAGTAGCCGTTCCGCCAAGTTGCGGTGCAGTATCCAGAGTTTCTCGCCCCAGTCGGAACCGGTATCGTACAATTTATTGCAGTTCTCGCACTCACAGGGAACGAACCCGTCATCTTGCATAAGGTCAACCGACTCGCAGCCACGGTCAAACCATTGGCATATATCCTGGTACAGTAATTCCTGGAACTCGGGGTTGGAAATACAATAATGCGGGTTACCGGAAAAGCTTGAAACTCGCTTCCCTCCTACCAGCGCGAAATATTCCGGGTGGCTCGCGTAGTATTTCTCCACCGGAACCGCTTCAACATGGGAATGAGAGCGGAGCATCGCATCGACCTGCGGAAACCTGTTGTTGGCAATGTCATACACATTTCCTTCATCGAACCAGCCGGTGTTGTACTCCAGACACGGCGTTTTCAGAACATCCAGGCCGGAGGGAACGGACACGACCGGGGTAGACAAAAATTCCAGGTATGGGGCCGCGAGCAGGTAGTCGAGCAGTTTGGCCTGATTCCCTTGCGCGGCCTGGGCCTTGGAATTAATTACAAATGCTTCCTTGCCTGCTGGAGCCCCCTGTGCGCGCTGAGTTTTGGAGTATTCCCAAGGTGGCGGGTACAGGAAGCGCACCCCTGCGTACTGCCGCAGAAAATCGGCCACACCTTTCATGGTTCCACAACGGTCACGCAACGGTTCACGGACGACCTTTTCACCACATGGTATGGCCTGCTGGTCACGGCCCGCCACGATCAGGTCGCGACCGACCACCTTAAGAACATAGCTCCACCCCTTGAGCTTGGTAGCCTCCACGCCGTGGTCTCTGGCAAATGCCGTGTCGCCCAGGTAGATTCCGGGCCTGGCCGGATCCCGCTCACTTTCCAGCACGGCTGGCAGTTCGGCTCCGTTCGCCTTGAAGGCCGCCTGAATCAGGTACGCACACTCACCCAGACTCCTGCCGATCTTCGGAGTCGGTACTGTGTCCGGCACGACAACCTGGTAGTCCGTCTTTCCCTTCTCGGCCAACACGAGACTGGAAGCCATGCCATCCGGGTAGGCGGCGGTTTTGGCGCTGTCAGACGTGCAACCACAGAAACTGGCGATGGCCAGAACCGAAGCTGGAACAACTAGGTGCTTCATGAGACAAAACCAATTGCCGAGTAGACCTGGGCGTTGCCGCCCAGACCCCTCACAGACCCGGACGTGCGCAATTGACGCATCCGGTTCTTCGGGCGGTGATTTCGCCAAACGGTCTCCCGTTTGTCCGATCGAATCAAGGCTTCTGTACATCAA
>CAIQLG010000248.1 GCA_903872565.1 uncultured Lentisphaerota bacterium
AACGCATCACCTCCACTGAGAAGTTTAGGATTGTCACCTTTCATCCATGGATTTGCCGAGAGATTCGTCTTCAGTGCGGATTCACCCTCGATCCATACGAGCGCTGCCGCATTCGTGCAGATTCCTGCAAGAACGACGGCGGTTACAGCAATTAGTTTTTTCATCTTCTGACTCCTTTTGTTGTTTACGTTTATTTATTTTATCAGCTCCTTATCCTCAATAATAATCAGCATCCTTGGCCTTGTCGGTTCCGCCGGCGGCCGCAGGAGCTTCTCCGGGCTTCGTCGCGCCGTTGGGTGCGAACGCTTCCTTTGTAAGGCAGATGCAGTCGATCAAGGTCCATACTACCGAATCCTTGACGTGATCCGCGCCTGGCTCAGTCACCTGCAGGTCGAGGTAATAAGAACCTTTATCAAGCTTGACAGGGGCTTGTTTAGTCCATTCGATCGTCCGGTATTGTCCGATAGGCTGCTGGTCCATCACCTTTGCATCCGCATCAAACTTGTTCCATCCTTCCTCGGCTCCTGGCTTCTTCACCGGGGCTCCGTCTGCACCAAGCTGTACAAAGCGGTAGCGAATCTTGCCGAGGTGACTGAGATATCCATGTCTGAAATAGACCTGGTAGTCGCCGGTTTCCGGGACATCTATTTTCCAGAGGACGAATCCTGGCTTCGGAAGAGGATTTGAATTGTCGTTGAGACAGGCCAACGCATCACCTCCACTGAGAAGTTTAGGATTGTCACCTTTCATCCATGGATTTGCCGAGAGATTCGTCTTCAGTGCGGATTCGCCCTCGATCCATACGGACGTTGCCGCATTCGTGCAGATTCCTGCAAGAACTACGGCGGTTACAGCAATTAATTTTTTCATCTTCTGCCTCCTTTGTTTTAGTTAGTGAAATACTCTATTGTTCAATGGATGATTGGATGACTGGACTGCTGGATGATTGGGTATAAGGAATACAAACATAAAGAAAAGATCTTTTGAATTCAAACCCAAACATCCATTTATCCAATAATCCATCCATCCAATCTCCTTCATTTTATCAGCGTTCCTGCCGTTATTGCGAGCAGGGACGGTGTTCCCCATTTATCCTTTTCCGGCGTATAGCATAGATCTACAGATTCAATTTTGCCATCCTGATTCGGATTCAGCCATTTCATGGAATAAAGCACGGCCTTGCCGGCATCCTTGTCGTCCTGTATGTCTGCCGACCATGCGATGGACGCATTTGAACATGATGCAGAATCCCTGGCATACCAGTTGCCTGTCTCGGAAAGCCATTTTACCGGTATTTCCAGCTTTGTTCCCCCGGCGTAGTTCACTATGTATTTGAAAAGTACCGGCGGATTTTTCATGTCCGTCATTTTCAGGAGCTCATCTTTTGCGTTGAAAGTATGAAGGAAGAACAGCGCATCGCACTTCATTCCGATCTTCAGGTTTTTGATCTCTTGCTGCTTCGTCTTCGATCCGAATCCGCTGAGCATCATGCATGAAGGCACCGGAGAAGTCTTAAAGTCGAGAATATTGTATGTCACGCCGTCAAACTTGTTTTCCCCTGCCGGCAGTGCGCTAAGATCCCCGGGCCGGTTCGAGAACCAAGGGAAGTCATTTCCAGTCTTTTTCATATAGGCGTTAAATTTTCCATCCTCGAATTTTACTGGCATGTAGCGGTAGCTGACCACGTCATAGTAGTCTGCCGCCTCCTGCTTGGTCCCTCCGAAATCGGCGCCAAGATTTTTCAGCAAAGTCTTCACTACGGTCGCCTTCTTGTCGGAGTTGATGGGATTGACCTCCTTGTCCGTGATATTCAGCTGATTTAAAAGGATGCCTCCCTTGCCCATAGTATAGCGCATGAGGCCGCCAATATTGAGCAATGGCTTTACATTTTCCCTGAAAGATTCCGGGCGTTTCACCCCGATCCAGAAATTGTCTATTCCTATCACGTTCTGGGCTCCGCTCTTTTCCCAGTCTGTAATTTCAAGAGTTATCTTCCTTCCCTTTCTGCCCTCGATGCTGAACTCCTGTTTTTCATGATTGTTCTTCACCTCGAGCACGGCCGGACTTGGATCATCGTCGAAATAGAGATTTATCTTCGAGATCTTGTGATATAGATTGTTGATGATGATCGAAAAGCTTACAAACTCCTCCTCCCTTGGAAGTTCCATCGTCCACTTGGTCTTGTCGCCGCGGTCAAGCAGGATGGAATAGCAGAAACGCCAGGTGTCATCCGCCGTATATCCGTTCACCATGTTTTTCGGCCAATGGTCCCACCCTTTGAGCTGGGTCGAATCCTTCGGCTTGCCAAGCTCCTCTGGCGATGGCAATTTCAGGAAAGGAGCGACTTCGTCGTAGTCCACGATGTATGAGAATTCATCCTCCGCCGGAAACTTCAAGGACATGAAGCTGAAAATCTCCTTGCCTGAATCCATGACAATGTCGCGGAGGGTTATTCCGGAGGAGAGAGGATCCCTTGGTGAAGGGAATACAACTTTCTCCATCTGGAACGGCCTTATCAAGTGCTTGAATCCGACAATATTGTTGAAACTTTCCAGCCCGTCGGGAGTCAATCCCCATAGCATGATCCATCCGCCATTGCCGGTAAAGGATTTAACCTTGTCGGCAGATTCCGAAAGCTTCTTGAGATTTTCGGGGCTTGCCTCAACGATGGCAATTCCATATTTCGGGTCAAGTGCGGATGTCAAATCCGGGACGGAACTGAAATACATCCCCGAGTTGTTGATGATCTTGAATTTCAAGCTGTCCTGGACAAATACAGCGGTTGCCTTCCTGATTGGTTTGTATGAGACGGTGTAGTTCAGGAGATTGTCGAACAGCTTCTGCGCCACAGGATTGCTGTCGAGTTTTTCTTCGACGACAAGCTGGCAGAGCAGCATTATCCCGTCGCCTGTCTGGCATTCGGCAAGCGCAGTATAGTTGAGAAGAGTGTCGCACTGCACAAGTGATTTTGAGCCATAGGTTGATTTTTTGTAGGGTTTCCTGTAGACGATGCTGTCGCCGCTCCAGGTGAAGAAGTCCGGCTGGTCCAGTCCGTCCATTGCAGGATGGGTGAGATCCTCTGGAAAGGCTATTCTTCCATTTAATTCACTGAGCTCCAAGTCTGCGGACACGGCCTTCTGTTCGAGAGGTGTCGCCTGTTCGAGTACAAGTATTTTCGTGCCGGAGGACGCAAGTTTCAGGAGGAAATCGCTTGTTGCCTTTTCTTTTGGAATTGAATTCTTTCCGAATACAAGGTTCTTTGCAGATGGGATTTTGTCCAGAGAACTTATTTCTGTGAACGGTATTCCGCGTTTTGCGAGCCTGGCCTTTATTTTTCCGGCGGGATCATAGACGGCAAGGTTTTCCTTTGACACTTCCGGCTTGGCGGAAAGATCAGGATTGATGACTGAAATATTTTTAACTTCCCTGAAAACTTCCTTCCCTCCCCTGGAGCAGGTCATGATGAACTCGCCATGTGTCCTTTTTTCGACCGGCGGTATTTTCAAGGTGATGTCAAACTGCTGAGCCTCGCCTGCAGGGATGTTGAAGCTCTTCTTTGCGAGATTCGCATTTTGGCCGTCGATATTGAGGCTCCACGAGACCTCGATTGGATCGTTGAAACGGGTGCTGTTGAAAACCTTGAGCGTGCGTTTGACTTCCGATCCGCTGCCGAATGTCCAGTTCCATTCGCGACAGAAGACGCAGACCGGCTTCATGGCGGTGTAGATAAGGTCCGATTCATAAGCGACCCACATGTGCCAGGCGGAGACTTCGTCCCATCGATATCCTTCTGTAAGGATTTTTCCATAGAGACTTTTTGCGTTCTTCGCTTCCGCCATCCCGGTGAAGCATTTGTCGCCGTCAAGCGCGGAATATTCCGCTGGCGCCATCCCATTGGCATAGAAGCATTCTCCGTGTAACATTGGTTTATTTTTGGCCATTGGCCAGACACCTGGATTCCTGTTGAATGTGCGATACCAGAAATCCCTGCTGTTGTAGGCCAGATCCGGGAAGTCGCGCCAGCTCGCGCCGGCAGACATGTCGTTGTAATGACATCCGCTTACTGGCATCGACTGGTTTTTCAGAGCCCTTCCTCCGTCAACCATGGTCGGACGGGTAGGATCGAGCTTCTCAACCATTTCAGCTCCCTTCCTGATGGCTGGCTCGACCAGGTCAAGGGTGCCAAGGTTGCATGAATTTATGAATGTCACCTCGTTTTCAACCGACCAGATGAATATCGACGGATGGTTGCGCTCAGTTCTGACCCAGGCCTGTATCTGGCTGTACCAGTTCTCAAAGAGGGACTTGTTGGGTTCTCCCTTGTCAACAAGCCCGTAGGATGCCATTTCCCCGTCGAAGATACCGCCTGAACGTGTGGGCAAGCCGGACTCGTCGTACAGATCAAGCATCTGGCGTCTGCTTGAGCCCCCAGTGCCATAGATTGTCCACAGCCTTGTCATGTTGATTCCGGTCTTCCTGCACCACTCGATACCTTCCTTGGAGGTATTCAAGCCACCTTTGCTGATATCGGCCCACATCTGCCATTTTATGCCGTTCAACTTGAAGAGATGAGTGCTCCAGTCCCACTCGCGGAAGCCGAAGCGCGTCCTGAGCACATCGATGACTTTTCCCTCTGAACTTAATTTAGTCACCACCCAATAGAGGTTTGGCTCATCCGGCCACCAGAGTCTGGGATTCGTCCAGCTTTCGGACAAAGTCACCGTCTCCTCTTTTCCTGGCTGCACGGTTATTTCCCTCGGAGCGAAAGTTTTTTCTGACGATCCGCCCTTTCCTCCGTTCCACGGGATGATCTCGGTTTCAATTTTAATTTTTGAAGGGGTGGCGGTGGAGTTTTTGACGGAGATGTCGAGGCCGAGAGTTTTGTTTTTCACCGATGGTTTTGCAAAGACATCTGCAGTGTAGCTTTTCCCTGCTGCAACAAGGTTCAGGGGTGCGATGATTCCGGAAGCGTCGCAGTTCCAGACAGGCATGTCGAATTTCATCGAAATGGCCTGACTATTCAGGATTTCCTTTGGGACATTGAAATAATTTCTTGCGCCTTTCTGGAGATCACGAATTGCATAATAGCTGTCCTTGAAGACAATGGCAACATCATTTTCCCCGCCAGGTTTCACGGCGGAGCTGATGTCGCACTGCCATCTGGTGAAGCTGTCCTTGCTCCAGCCGCAGTTTTTGCCGTTCACAAATACGGAGGCTATCATTCCGAAGGATTCGAAATCTAGGATGAATGCCCGATCCTTCATTTCCACAGGAATCATGGCCTTTGCCCTGACAATGAACCTGTGGCACATCTGGAACTCAGGACGTTCCTTATCCTTTTCCCCGGGGAAGTTTATTCCGTACCAGACGAGATCCTCCAAGTTTTTGGGCAGGGACTCCGTTCCCTTCAGCCTGTCCTCCTCCTTGAAACTCTGCTCATCCCATCTGGCGATCTGCCATAGCCCGCTGAGTTCTACACTTGACCTGTCGCCGGCGGTTTTCGGTGCTTTTAATTCAAACACAGTTTCCGCAGCCTTCTTGTCGTTTTCAGTCAGGAAAACTTCATCCGGCCTGATTTTTCCGTTCGGTACAAAATCACCCTTGTATATGCAAAAGCAGTCGAAAAGGTCAAGAGTCCTTACATCCTTTTCCTCCGGATAGTCGTACATCTTGAGTGGGAGGTGGCGTATCTGAAGTGAATGCTTGCCAGCAGGAAGATCCATTTCACCGAATTTAACCCAGGCAATTTCGCACCAGAAGGCTATCGGCATGAGATCGCAGGTTGGCTCCGTAGCCTTCAAGGTCTTCCATTGACCATTGTCTATCTTCCAGTCGAAGTCGGATCGCACCCATTCATATCCTATGCGCCCCCATATCTGGTAGTTTCCGGCGGATTTCAAATCAAATTCGTATCCGAAGACAGCGCCATCCTTTCCGAGCCTTTTTGCGTTTTCCTTCTCGCTGATGGAGATATTCAGGACTTTTCCTTCCGACATGAACTGTGAATTCCCCCAGCCCTTGAATTCGTAACCCTTATCTTCAGGATTTTCCGATGGGGCAATGACAGGAAGGCTTGTGGGCTTCTCTCCTTCTATCCATGCGAAATCCGCAGCCGGACAGACTACTGACGAAACTACAAGCGCAGCACAGTACAGCTTGGACAGCCAACCATTTGTCTTCATATTTACTCCACTAAGTGATATTTTTCATGCACCATTGATTTTTATACAAAAATTTTAATTTCCGGATCGCCTGCAACTTGCAGGCATCCTTACCATGTCTTTGTCTCGCCCTTTCAGGGCTCAATTTCATTTTTGTTTCGTTTCCCAGGGCGTTGCCCTGGGCTGGTATGTATTGCGCTTTCAGCGCTCCGAAAATCGTATTGCTACAGTTCCTCCTCTACTTTGCGAACCATGTTCAAGGACCGACGCAGACTACGCCACCGTTGCGCAGGGCGACTATCGCCCCTCCGTCACGGGTCAGGCATAGACCTTCTGGCGCGGGCTCGCTTGGCAGTTCGACCGTCTGCAATGTCTTTCCGTCATTGCGATCAAGGACAAGTAGCTTCCAGCCGGGCTTCATTTGCCGATATTGATTGAATTCACCTGCGACAGTTGCCACCACTCCATTGCTGGCTAGGGCTACTGCGCGCACTGCGAACTGCAACGGACCCCAGCGCCGGGGAATTTCTTTTTCCTTGCCGTTGATGGCATCGGGAATCTGGTTCAGACGCCAGGCTGGCAATTTGGACAAGTCGAGCTTTGCCGACTGTTCCCGCACATATGCCGTGGTTTTCGCCGTGTCCCATCCCTCTAGAAAAATAGATGAACCCTCGTTTCCATAGGCCAGCACCAGTAGATCTGCATCGCCAGCCGGAGTGATGTTGGAATTGAATCCCACGGAGACACCGGGCAACTCCGGCCTACCAGCCGCATTTAGCGACAAGAGGGCGATATTTTCGCTTCTGGCACACGACCAGTCGTCTGGAGCGTGGTGGACTTCTGCTCCTCCGTATGCTACTAGCCCGGGACTTACCTGCACGATTTCACGCCCGCGGGCTCCGCTGATCGGGAAAGGATCTTTTTCTTCGGCGACACCTGTTGCGGGGTCAAGCCTGACTGCTGGAGCGGATGTGAAGAAAGCGCGCGCCCACAGGCGTCCTCCGACGAGCGCAAGCCCGGAGGAAGGAGCCCATTCCTGGCGAGTGGCCCAGCGGGCGGATCCGGAAGCCAGATCAATGGCGGCCACCGTGGTTCCCGGCGAGAGAGGCATGCCTGCCACGGCATAAACCACTCCACCTTCGACCACCACTGAAGCATTCGCAGGCCAAGGACTGCCGGCCAGACCATAAAGATGTATGAGTTCGGGGGCAGGGGCGATCCGGTAGCGCCAGCGCCGCTGTCCATCGGCGGCGGAGAAGGCATATACGGCTCCATCACCGGCTGCAACAACAACACGACCACCGGAGATGGTGGGCGTACCATTTATTGGCCCCTCACACCAGGCTGTCCAACGCGCGGTTCCGGTGGCTTGATCGAAAGCACGTACGGAACCATCTGTGGATGCCATCACCACCAGGCCGCCTGCCGCTACTGGTGGCATTGGCAGGTGCTCAACTTCGTCCGGAAGATTTCCGCGTTTTGGTGTGGTGAAAGGATAAACTGGAGCTGTCTGCCAGCGGATCCGCAGATTTTTCGCGAGTGCAACAGTGGTGGCTCCGCTGCGTTTCACGTCGGCACGGTGGGTCGGCCAATCGCCGGGAAGTATTTTAAGTTCGATGTCTTTTCCTGGCGTGGCTTCGGTTCTACCAGTGCTGTCCGGAGGCGGCAAATCCTTTGTAGCCACTCCCTTTGCGAGCGCTACGCATCCGGTCAGTACCGGGCACCGGCACGAGGCGGGCGGATAGATCAGTTGTCCGTCTGTCACGAAACCGCCGATCTGGCATTGGGTTTTAACCGGCATGTTTGGCAGATTGACACCTGTAGCCAGATCCATGGTTGCTCCGCCAGCATTGCCAAAGAGCAGGTTTTGATTGGCGGTAATGATGCCACAGCCTCCTCCTCCGTTGAATTTACCGATTTCTTTTCCTGTGAGAGGATCCACGATGCCGCCAGCTTTCACTCCCGAGACGAACAGTTTTCCGGGCATGGCCAAGGTGATTATAGAACGTTCCCAGTTCATGGCGCGCGGCATATCCCATATTTTCGAGCCGTCGCGCGCTGACAGTGCAACAAGATTGGTGCCGTCGGACAGAGCGCAGAAGAGGACATCGGGAGTTGCCAGCAGCCCCGGTCTGTCCTCGAGACCAACGGTAGTATCACACTTCCGTGTTCCAGCAATTGTGGCCAGTACGGCAGGATCTTTCTGCACCCAGCGCTCCGCACCTGTGGACAGGTCAATGGATGCGACTCTGCCAGCCGGAGCTATATAGTATAGAGCTCCGGATGAAGCCGCGATGCAACGGCCGTCAATTGGCTTGGGCGACTGGTGACGCCAGATTATTTTACCGGTGGCCGGATCGAAACTTACCAGTTCATTGCCGTGACCGTACGTTCCATCTGCCAGCGCCGCCGGTTTCTGCTGGAACTCGAACATAGCTCCCTTCGGCTGCGGATCTGGCGAGCCCAGCAGGGCAAACATATGGCCGTCAATCAGAGCCAGCCACTTGATCTGCTGTTTTTCATCCACAGTGACGCGACCGATATCTGCACCAGTCGCCGCATTGAGATGCATTACTGTTCCATCATCGGCCAGCATCAGTTGATCTGCACCTGCGATCATTATCTGCCTGGCGGCCCGGAAGCTCGTGGGCAGGGATTTGCGCCATATTATTACTCCATTATAGGCGGAGCGGCAGACGAGTTCGCACATCAGCGGAGTGTCTGTATTCTGTCCGTTGTCGCCGAGACCTGTTGCCAGGAAAACCCTGCCCCCCGCAGCAACTCGGCCGGCGGAGGAACGGGTTTTGGCATTAATTGGCAACCCGAGCCACGACATCCGGGATGGCATGGTGAAGGTGGTGTCCTGGGAGACGGGATTGTTGTCGGGGCCATGCAACCAATGGGGCCATTCATCACGTCCGGCAGGGGATGGAACCCGGAAGCGGATCTTGCCGGCCATATCGATGGCGGCACCAGTTACAGGCACCAGGACACGTTTCGCTTCCTTTTCCTCGACATCGCCCATCACAAGATCTGCGCTTTCAGCGGTCAATGGAATTGATCCGCGCCAGCGGGAGATCCAGAGGCCGCGGCCATCATAGATGCCTGCCGCCTGATGAAGGGCGCTTTCGCCTTTGGCATCGGCCAGTGCGTACACCATCCATCCGGCCTTTGCCAGGGCCACTGCAGGAGCCGGATCGCTGGGTTTTACGATAACGGCGACCCCTACAGGATTTGGGCAGGCAGATGTGAGCGGATCCGCAGCAGTCAGTGACATACAGATCAAGACGAGTCCTGGCGTGGCCATCCACCTCTTCAAATTACGTGAGATCATCATTTCAGTTCCATTTCTGTTTTCTTACTGTTTTCTTATTGATTCCGGCCTGATGCCCTTCATTCCGCGCCTGTCTAGTTCATCAAAGACTTTGATGAGAAGTTTCTTTCCTTCTTCCTTCTTCTTCGGATTCTTGCTGTCGACCATCTTGTGCGCGAAATATATGTCGTGCTGAAGTTCATAATTGTTCAGCTTCTTCACATCCCAAGTATCCTTTTTCGTGAATTCATACCCGTATACCGAGTCGTCTGTCTCGTCTGCTTCAGGAGGAATTTCAGGTTTTCTCAGACCCTTTACTTTCTGCTTCAGTACGGCAAGAGCCTTTTTGGTCTCCTTAATCTCCTTCAGTACCCATTCCCTGTTGAAATCACATGTCAGCGCAGGCGGCGGCGGCCAGCGCCCGTCAGAGTTGGCCGAGTTCGTAAGATGGAACCAGAATTTCTCGACATAATTCTTAAGTTCCTTGCGCGACTCGGCGATCGGCTGGACGTTTTCCTTGTAGTCCTTCCTGATATCGGCGAGGATGGGATCCCATGTCCTGGCCTCTGGAGTGCCGGCCCAGGCATCCGCATAGGTCTTGTGCCAGGCAAAACGGTCTTCCACAAAGAAGGGCTCTTTGACCGGTTCCATGTCGCAGGCCTCCTTGAAAGTTACCAGGTCTCCCAGCTCCAGGACAGCCTTCACGAGCTTTTCAAGCTTGACGGCGGCACCGGGGTCGACCTGGAAGGATTTATCATAATTCCTATAGTGCTTCACGAAGAAATAACCGGTAGTTCCAGTGTATTCTGCATCGTCCGCGATGATAATAGTGGCTCCCTTATTCTTCTTTCCGGACCATTTCACTACATTCTCAATATAGTTGTCAAGAGGGATTCGGTCAAGGAAGTATCCGACATATTTTCCGATGAGCCTGTCGCTTCTGCACATCCCGTGGAGGCCCGGGACCACGTCTCGGAACGGCTGGTGGAGGAACTTGCAGTCGGGATCAAGATCGAACCACGGCAAGTGTCCGCCCCATCCGATGTCACGGGTCCGGTTCCTCTCGACCCAGCTATAGTCCTTGTCGCTGGACATCATGTAAGACTCGAAGTCGAGGGTCAGATATTTTGCGCCGGCATCCCTGAATGTCTTTGGGACATACTGCATCCATGTGCACTCAGGGTTCCAGAATGATTCCGGCCTGAACCCAAGATGTTTTTCATAGGTTTTCATTGAGAAAACATTTGACCAGCGCCCGTCTTCCTCCGGGATGTTGGCCATGATCGGATGCGCGTACGGAGCCCCCATGAATTCGCATTGTCCGCTCCTGATCGCATCCTTGAGCTTCTGCAACACGTCCGGAGTTTTCTTCGCCATTTCATCAATGGTGAACCCGGATGCCTCGAAAACATATCTGGCACTCGGGCACTTCTCCCGGAAAGTGTCGATTATTGTCTCGTATGAGGCCCTGATAACCTGCTCATACTTGTGTTCCTCAAGATAGGCATAGTTCAAATTGGCGTGGAAGATCGTTACATACTTCATATAAATATCCTTTATTTACTGAGAACAAATCAGCTATCCGGCTGGTTCAGGCTCGCCACGGAATTTCCTTCCATCAATTTTACTGGAACGAGCATCGACACTGGA
Organism: uncultured Lentisphaerota bacterium; assembly: GCA_903872565.1. Classification (GTDB taxonomy): domain Bacteria; phylum Verrucomicrobiota; class Lentisphaeria; order Victivallales; family GWF2-50-93; genus CAIQLG01. The sequence continues at coordinate 11,125 of CAIQLG010000248.1, forward strand.
ATCGAGGTTCCGCTCTTCATTGACAGAATTTCGAGGGCGACCGCGCTCATGACATCAAACTGTTCTTCGATATAGGTCAACGAGGTAATTCCAAATTTAGACGCAATGGTCAACATTTCCGGTGTGCAACCGAAACTACAGATAGAGATCTCTTCCGGAACACGGATCGAGTTCCTTTTCAGCATTGCCAGCAATTCAACTACCGGAGTGCTTGTGGAACAGAATATGCAGGAGGGATGCCTTTTCTCGGATTTCATGGAATCGATCTTGCCCATGAGCAATTTTTCCTCGTCCTGTCCCTGCCAGTAGTTGTGGTCGGCAATTATTATTTCCGGTATGAGGCCGTTCCTCTCCATTGCCATCGAGTAACCGGCTCTCCTGAGACTGAATGAAGGGATATTGTCGAGATCCCTGGAAGTCACAAAAATGATATTTGTATGGCCTTGCCTGAAAAGATAGTTGAGCATAATTTCAGAGGCGGCAAGATTGTCGGTACCTATACTGTCATATCGGTAGTTGCCGTTAAGCGGAAGGCAGATAAATGGTATCTTCCCGGATTTCAGTGAATCAACGAATTTTTCAGGCAGAGGATTGTCATCGAAGACTATGACTCCCCCTGTCTTTCCACCTGCAATTTCATTGTCGGAGAACTCATCATACCAGGCGGAATCCCGGTTGGCAGACCCCACATAGTATCTGATCTCCGAGAAATATTGCTGATATGATTTCCTTATGGATTCAAAGGCATACGATGATTCGATGTCGCCACGCCCGATGAAAGCAAGTGTACTAGTATATCTTTTCAGGGTAATGCCATCGGATTTGATTACTTCCCAGCCTCGGCCAGGGAGATTCCTGGCAATGCCTTCAGCGTCCAGTTTTTTAAGCGAAGTCCTTACCGTGTGGCGGCTTGTGTTATACTGAGTGCAGAGGGAATTTTCACTCGGGAGGATTGTTCCAGGCGAAAACTTTCCTGAAAGGATACCCCCTCTCAATATCCTATATATATGCACATAAAGCGGAGTCTTTTTTCCGTTCCTGCCCATAAGCCTCCTTAATTAATACATGTATTTTATCATAATGGCTTGACATTGTCAAGTAGTTATGATATAATATAGTCAAAATAAATAGAATATTCCTGTTAATTAGCATAAACATGCATGTTTGAAAGTCGTAAAATAATAAAATATAGAAAGTTGTAAAATAATAAATTATAGGAGGTGCTTTGTGAAAAAAAAATCAATCTCCGGTAAAATGCTTTTCAAAAAGAACTATTTTACACTCATCGAGCTGTTGGCACGCCAAGCCGTAGTTCCTTCGCGCAACAGGCGCGGGGCGAAGGCAAGCTCAAGAGTGTTCACACTCATCGAGCTGTTGGTGGTGATTGCGATCATCTCAATTTTGATGGCAATGCTGTTGCCTGCGCTCCGGGGCGCAAAGGAAATGGCATATTCCATCTCATGTACGAACAATCTCAAGCAGCTTGGCTACTGGGCACTCATGTACGCCTCCGATTGGAATGACGTCCTGCCGCACAATGGATATGGACAATATCAGGAGCATGGCTACACAGAAAACCCGGACAGCAAAACTTGGCAGGAACGCTGCGAACTTTACATGAAGGCACGAACGAATAACAAGCCCAGCCCAGCTCTACAGTGCCCAAAGGCACGACTAATTCTCACTCCGATGGAGGATCCCACGGATCCCGACTATGGGCTTTCGGACGGTATTGGAAGTAGCGACTTTAACAATCCAGGTCTTCCGCGATTGATGACAGTCAAGCCCTCCGCCATTATGTTCGGGCCGTGCAACCTTGGCGGGAATGCCGGAAGGATAGATAAAGACGGGGTCAGCTGCGTTAACACGGGCTGGGGTTTAACCCCGGACGGTAACTGGATATGGGGTATGGGATTCTTCAGTTTTCTCAAAGGCCATTCTGGCGGGTCGGGTGCCAATTTCTGCTTGGTTGACGGCACCGTAAAATCTTGGAAGCTGAACGACTACAGGAACGAGGCCGCCGCATTGGGCAGCAAGGGGTATTGGTACCCTGGTGTGTATCTTTGGGGAATGCGCCATGCCTTATGACCCAGTACTCTATTGTAAGATTCATAGAGTACTAGTCCAACGGAAAAATAAAATGATAAGAAGGTTTACTTTGCATATTGAAAACAGATTGAAAGTCTTTGCTCCGCTCGATCCGATAACAATAAAATCAGACGATGGCGGGATACTTTCCGTCCGCGACGGTGCTGGCAGGGAATATTTAAGGGAAAATATCGCCGGAAAGAAATCATTCAGGATTTCAGGCTCCATTGGAACGCATACGGTGTTCCTCCTGGACAATGAAGGGAGGATAGTTTCTTCAGCATCCTTTCGGGTCGCATGCAGCACATCCGTGAAGGATAGTTCCGGCAAGTACGCAAAACTTTTGGAAATGCTCAAGTACACGATGACCTCCTGGTCCGAAGGATCGACCACCATAAAACTCGGGAACAAGTTCTACAAGTACTATGTATGCTGGATCCGCGATCACGTGCACACCCTCAAAGGCATGAAATATTTCGACGGCGGCGATCTCAAGACCGGAATCGAGCTCTATGCCGATTACCAGCGCAAGGACGGAATGATATGGGACAGGGTCGAGAAATGCGGTGCCGACACGACCTGGCGCGACATGACATTCTCCTACGGAGGCTTCGTCGTGACGGCCGACAAGGACTGGCGCTTCGAAAGAATTCCCGTCGAGAACGATGTCGAATATCTCTTTGTCGAAGGTCTCTACCACACCTGGAAGGCGACTGGCGACGATGAATGGATGAAGACTCTCCTGGACAATGCTGTCAAAGCCATGTCCTATAGCATGAAAGACTCGTATCGGTGGAGCAAAAAATACGGTCTCCTGAAAAGAGGCTACACGATCGACACCTGGGATTTTGTCTCCGAATACGACGTGGTCGGCAAGGGGTGTGGCATGTGCATCGACAAGAGTCGCACACGTTTCGGAATAATGCACGGCGACAATACCGGGTTTGCGATGAGCTGTTCCTATCTTGCTGAAATGCTGGAGCGTTCCGGCAGGAAAAAAGAGGCGGAGAAGTTCCGCATGACAGGGAACGATATCCGCAGCCGTCTTGACAAGATTTCCTGGAATGGAAAGTTTTTCACGCATCATGTCTCCGAGGACAAGTCCTTCAGGAGGGACTTCGGAATTGACGAATCAAGACAGGTTTCGCTATCGAACGCCTACGCGCTGAACCGGGGCATCGATATGAAACAGTGTTCGGGCATAATAGAGACCTACCAAGGGATAAGGAAGGAAATGCCTTCTGGCTCGCCTGGAGAATTCTATCAGATTTATCCGCCATTTGAAAAGGGGTTCTCGGGTCACAACGGCAAATGGGAGTACATGAACGGCGGAGTCACCACCATAGTCGCAGGCGAACTTGCACATGGCGCATTCGAGAATGGATTTGAGAAATATGGTGCCGACATTCTTGACCGGATGATCCGATGGGGCGAGAGCCATAATGGATATTTCCCATGCTGCCTGAGGGGCGACAAGGTGCCGGACAATCTTTCCGCGAAATTCGCAGAACTTGATCTCAGGAAACTGGCGAATGCCGATTTTGTGGGAACAGACGGGGAGAGTCCAAGTCCGGTCGGCTGGCTCAATGAAGGTGCGAACGATCTTTCCGGAATGCCTGTCGGGAAAAGGAGATTCCAGAATATCCCCTTCAGCGTGATTGATCCTGCAAAGAATGGCAGAAAAGCATGCATAGGCCTTTCAACAAGGCTACTCTACAGGCGTGAGGTTTCGCTGGAGGTCGGGAAAAAAGCGGAATCAATATACTTCCTTCATGCGTGTTCCGGAGGCCATTCGGTTTCCGGCTGGGTGACCATTGAGTATTCAGACGGAGGAAAAGCTGTGCAATACATGGAAAGGAACCGCCAGATCGGAAACTGGTTCATGCCACGGGATTCGGTCTTTGCTGGCGGAGAAAAAAAGTTCATCTCGCCGGATCTGCGGGTGGCCTGGAGAGGGAAAAACACGATGTTCGACAATGTCGGAGTCTATGTCTATGCGATGAACAACCCGCGTCCCGGCGAAAAAATCGCGAAGATGACTCTGACCGCGGCGGAGACCGGGGATGTCTGGCTTGTGCTCGGCATCACACTTTCCGACAGACAGGCGGCTCTGCCCAGGACGGATGTTTCATTCGGGATTCCCGACAACTGGGGTGCCGGTGCCGTGGTATATGCGCTCGTGGAAGGGCTCGTCGGCATAAAGGACACCGGGATTTCATTTGACAAGGTGAAAATATCGCCGCGCTGGACGGCCAGCGGAACGAAACGCGCTGAGGTGTGCATCACTTATCCGGCATCGGGAGGATATTCGGCCTATGAATATTCGGCCGATAAAAATGGAATAAAGCTGGAAGCGGCATCCTCGGCGCAGGAATCCGAGTTTGAAATCCTGCTTCCTGAAAATTGTCGGCCAGGAAAACTTTTCATTGATTCTAGGGAAACAAAATATAGGATTAGAAGGATGGGGAAATCCATCTACGCATGTTTCTCGCTGGCTGGACTTTCCGCAAGAAACATCAGATTGGAGCTGAAAGCCCAGACCGCATGAATCAGAAATCAAAAACTTGATCGTATAGGAAATTGTATTTTGACAGGATGGTCGAATGATTGGGAATTTGTAGCCACGGCCATGTTGGCCGTGTCGTCGCCTCCAACATGGAGGCGGCTACATTAGTCCCGGCAAAGCCGGTTAATTTAATGAAGGAGATCTTATGAAAGTGCTGTTTATAGGAGGGACAGGTCTGATAAGCTCGGCATCTTCCGACCTGGCAGCCAGGAACGGGATTGAACTTTACATCCTGAACAGGGGAGACTCTAAGAAATATCCGATTCCCCGAGGCGCAAAGCTCTTGAAGGCCGACATCCGCCTAGATCAGAAGAAGATTTCCCAAATGATGGCTAAGGAGAAATTCGACTCCGTGGTTGACTGGATAGCGTTCACGCCCCAGGACATTGAAAACGACATATCCCTTTTTTCTGGCAGGACCAGGCAGTTTATTTTCATAAGCTCCGCTAGCGCCTATCAGAAACCCCCCACAAATTATCTTATCACCGAAAGCACGCCTCTTGTGAACCCATACTGGGAATACTCGAGGAACAAGATCGCCTGCGAGATAAGGCTTCTGAAGGAATATAGGGACAACCGTTTTCCTGTCACAATAGTCCGTCCCTCGCTGACATACGGCCCGTCTCAGATTCCCCTGGCGGTAGGAAGCTGGAACCACCCCTACACTGTTATAGATCGCATGAAAAAAGGAAAGAAGATCATTGTCCCAGGAGACGGGACATCCCTCTGGACATGCACCTACAACAGTGATTTTGCAAAAGGGCTCGTGGGACTTCTCGGAATGGAAAAAGCCATCGGACATGCCTTCCACATAACATCCGACGAGGTACTTACATGGGACCAGATCTATACGGAAACCGCCCATGCCGTCGATGTCGAGCCAAAGATCGTGCATGTCCCGTCGGAGCTCATTGCGGCTTATGCTCCATGGGAGCTTGGCAGTCTTCTTGGAGACAAGGCTGTCAGCACAGTCTTCGACAACAGCAAGATTAAGAGGTTCGTTCCAGGATATCTCGCCACAGTGCCATGGGCCGAGGGCGTCAGAAAGGCGATCTCATGGCATGAGAAAGACAAGGCCCGATGCACAATCGACGTGGATGCCAACAATTTGTGGGATAAAATAATTTCAGTTTATGAAAAAGCTTTGACAAAAGGAAAATAAATGAAAAATCAGAAAATTGGAATCATCGGATGCGGTGACTATCTCCGCTGGCAGTCTCAAGATCTTAAAAACAGCAAAAACGTCAAGGTTAAATCCCTTTTCGATCCGGACAAGGCCAGATCCGCGAAATTCGCAAAAGACCTCGGCGGAAAATCCGTTGGAAGCTCGGATGAGATTTTAAACGACAAGGAGATCTCTATTGTCTGTGTTTTTGTACCTCCATGGATCAGAAAAGATATTCTTGTGAAGGCCGCCAACGCCGGAAAGCATATCATAACTACCAAGCCGCTTGCGCCGTCAATAGCCGAATGCAGGGCGATGGTTGATGCCGTGAAAAAAAATAACGTCAAATGCGGTGTATTCTATCGCAGGACTGGCAACTCTGGAATCGAGACTTACAAGAGAATCTTCAGCAGCGGGAAGGTCGGAAAACTGGCACTCTACAAGCAGGACTGGATACACCACTATCCGGAATGGAACAACTGGGCTACGGATCCTGAGAAAAACGGAGGACCGTTCATGGACGCAATGATACACAACATGAACATCTCCAAATATCTTATGGGCAGAAAGCCGGTTTCCTGTTCCTATTTCTCCGAGAATTTCGCACATCCCGGCCTGAAATGCAGCGACACCGATTTCATGAAGCTGGATTTCGAGAAAAATGGTGCCGCACATCTGTTTATAACCTGGGCTGCGGATCTCGCAGTCCACAGCAGGGACGGCAACGACAGGGAACACATTGACATCGTCTACATGATCACGGATAAGGGCTGGCGCATCACGGAAGCCTGGGAAAAGGAAGGATTCACAATCACCGCTTCTAGGAGTGGAAAGAATATGAAATGGATTGCCAAAGATTTCAAAGACACCACTTATGACAGGTTTGCAGATTCGGTTTTGAAGAACAAGCCGCTACCCTCCGACATTCCAGATGTGACAGAAGCCAGCGAGGACATAAAACTCATCAGGGATGCGGAGAAATCCAAGAAGATTTGATGAGTGTGGGGTTTTGCTGTTCCCCATATTTTCTTTTTCCCTCGTTTATAGTGTTGAAATTCTTTGAATGATGATATATAGTATGGGTATGATTTTCAGGGATGAGTATGTATTCAGTAAACTATGTTGTTTCCTTAAATAAATAATGTAATGCGTAGGCATAGGCGCAGGATTTAATCGGGGTCGCTATCGGAATCGAATGGGTTCTTCATTACGGCTGTGAATGGGGAAAGAAAATAAGACGGGGAAAAAACGATCCCGATTCCGACCCCGAAGAGAAAAAAAAAACAAAATTACAATCTTTTAAGTTTTAGAAAATATGTGCAGATATCTTTTATTATTGGTAAATGTCTTTCTGATTTTTCTGAGTTGCACTGGCATCTCCGCGGAAACCGATGAAAAGAAGGTATTGCCAAAAGAAAATATGATCTCCGGATGGAAAATGTTCCGTCTCGGCGAATATAACCAGGCTCTGAAGTTTTTCCAGAAAGCGCAGGAGACCTCGAAAAAAAAATCACCCGATTATTTCCAGTCTCTGTTCGGACTGGCAAAAACATACCAGCTCCAGTCCCCGACGCCTGACAGAAATGAGTCCACACGAATCTTCCGCCAGATAATTTCGGAGTCTCCGGACAGCGATCTTGCCGGCTGGAGCATGCTCGCCCTTGCCAGACAGGCACATCTGCCCGAGGGAGAGGAGTCTCCCAACTACGAGTCCGTAAGAAAAGCATACCAGGAATTGATAGACAAATTTCCCCGGCATCCGGCCGCCGACGAGGCGTTCGTATATCAGCAGTCAACTTACCTTGTTTCCCTCGACAAGAAGGATGCTTCCGAAGTATTGGCGAACATTGAAAGATTTCTTGCGTCACACCCGCAGACCCATTTCGCCGGCACGGCCTGGTCTCTTGTGGCAGAATGCAATTCGATCATAGGCGACAGCGACAAGAAGCTCGACGCCCTGATAAAAGCCATGGAGAAAATGGAAATAGACCCCACAAATCCCGTCGTGGAGAACTCGTCCACCTACTGGAAGATCGCAACTGTCGCCGAATTCGAGGCGGGAGATTTTGACACCGCCAGAAAATACTATATGAAACTTAAAAAGGAATATCCTTCCGACGCGAGATGCTATGGCGCGAAACTCGCAATAGAGAGAATGGACAAAAAAGAGGCTGAATTGCTAAACGAAATAAAAGCTGGCAGATAGAAATGATCCGATTCATTAAAAAAAATTATACAATTATCGTAATCGCGCTGGTCTATCTCTGGGCGTGCGGTTCGATAATTACCTACCGGATTGACGAGGCTCCGCCAGGAATAAAGACAATCAGAATCGGCCATTGGCAGCTCGAGACTGGCGTCCGTGATGCTTTTATCGAGCTTGCAAAAGACTACGCCAAGACCCATCCCGACGTCAAGGTCATCCAGGATGCAATCCCGGAGTCCGTCTACGGCCAATGGACAAGCACTCAGCTTATGGGAGAGACTGGCCCCGACATCCTTGAAATGGGGATGGCGCCAACACAAGTGCTTCTTTCCTATTACAACCGCTATATGATTCCGCTAAGTTCCTATGCCTCGAATCCAAACCCCTACAACAAGGGAAACGAATTCGAGAATCTGCCACTGAGACAGACCTACAAGGATGGGATGCGCTCCGGCTATCTTACTGAAATGCAGGAATATATGCAGATACCGCTGTCCATGTTCGCAGTGAGAATTTTCTACAACAAGGATCTCCTGAAAAAACTGACTGGCTCCGATAAGGTCCCGCGCAACTTTGCGGAATTCAAAAAGGCCTGCCAAATAATTGAAAGGCAGAAAAATTCCGTGGGCAAACAATATGTGCCTATCGTCGGATCGAAATACCACTTCGGCCTGTGGGAATGGGCAATGTGCGATGTCCTAAGCTATGGAGTGATGGACAAGGCTGATTTCAACAGGGATGGATATGTCGGAAATGATGAACTCTATATCGCTGTCAAGACGGGAAGAATGGATTTCAACTACGAGCCTTTCAAGGCTAAATTCCAGATGGTCAGGGAACTGTCGGACTTCTGCCAGCCAGGATATACTGGCCTATCCAGGGACGAGGGAGTTTTTCTCTTTGTCCAGCAGAAGGCTGTCTTCATGACGACTGGAACTTGGGATGCCAATAGCCTTGTCGACCAGACGAAGGGCAAATTCGAGGTTGGCCTGATGGATTTCCCGCTTCCTGACAAGGATGATCCGGAATATGGCGGCGTAATCAAGGGGCCGCGATACGAACAGGTATCCACAGGATTTCCTTTCGCAATCATGCGCAGCTCGAAGAATCTTGACACCGCAATTGACTTCATGCTCTTTCTTACGTCAAAGGAGAACAACGAAAAACTCAATAAAATCATTGGTTGGATTCCAGCGATAAAAAACACCAGGACAGATCCGTTCCTCGCTGATTTCGAGCCGCGTTTCGAAGGAATCTACGGAAATTCCAATCTGTTTCTCGGCGGCGAAACCTGGATCAAATGGATGCAGGTATACTCCAACTACCAATGCAAGAAAATCTCATATGATGAGCTTGTCCGGGAATTCGAACCTTTCTACAAGGAAAAGGGACTCTATGACTTCATGGAACTGCAGATGGACTGGAAACGGACAATAATAAAGAAGGAAGCGTTTATCACCGCCCTGTGGGCTGACGCAAATCTGGCAGATCCGGTTGCCGCCAAATCTTTCTGGACAAAGTACAGGACGCAGGCCGCAAGATTGCAGGTCTTTCCGGAGATAGACCGGGCAAAGCAGATGTGCCTGGTGGAAAAGGGGCCGACTCTCAATTCCAATATTGGCCCATACGAATATTCGCCGGAAGTCATTCAGAAAATCAAAAGCAAACTGAAAAACAAAAACAAATAGCATACGGAACTAAAAATGGCCGCAATCGGAAAAAAAATTCATTGGCACGATTTGAAATACCACTGGAAAATGTATTTTTTTATCGCCCCTACGATAATTATCATCGCGATGTTCCAATATTATCCGGCAGCAAGCGGAATATTCCATAGCTTTTTCCGCTGGAACGGTGCGGACATCTCCGAATACGTCGGATTCAGGAACTACACCAGACTTTTTGAAAACACCGATTTCTGGCGATCTTTCGAGCTTGCATTCACACTCGGCGTATTCAATATTGTCAAGATGATTCCGGCATTTATCGTAGCCGTATGCCTGCACCGGGTCAGGAACGACAACACTCAGTTTTTCTACAGAATCCTTTTCGTAATCCAGATGGTGATCCCGGGCCTTGTCATTGTCCTTATCTGGAGATCGTTCTTTTTCGAGGCGACGGCTGGCTACCTGAACAAATTTTTATTTTCAACGAATATTTTCGATCTTCTTGTCTGGCTGGATTCACATCTCCACTGGGGAGGTCTTTTTGTCTATGGCCAATGTCCCGCATGGCTCGGCGATCCAAAACTTATTATTGTAGCCTGCATCGTCTGGGGATTTCCGTGGGTGGGCTCCTTCGCCGTACTGAACTATCTCGCCAGGCTTCAGTCTATCCCCAAGGACATCTACGAGGCGGCGGATGTGGATGGCGCCAACTGGTTCACCAAATTCACGCGGATCGAGTTCCCACTCGTCTTGGAGTCCATAAAATTAATATTGATCCTGGTGATTATCGAGACGATCAAGGATGCAGGAATGATACTTGCGCTCGCTGGAATAGAGGGGGGGCCCGGCGGAAGTGCAACAGTTCCAGCGCTGTTCATGCTGCGCAAGGCCTTCATAGAACAGGACATGGGCTTCGCCTGTGCCGTTGGAATAATACTGACCGCAGTCGTCATATCGTTCCAGAAAATGAGCGAGATAATCACGAAGTGGCCCGAACTCTCAACAAAAAAACAGATTACCATCAGAACGGTTGCCCTGGTTACTGGAACCTTCCTAGTCTACATTGGTCATTTCGTGTCGGTGGGCATCGGACTTCTCGCAATCGCATTTCCATACGGGACAATTTCATGGCTCCTTGGAAAATTTTTCGCGCACCAGCAAGATGCGAATTCCACCAGCGATGCGCCATATCACCCTATAAACGACTCGGGATCGATAATATGGCGCAAATGGCAGGATATTGGACTTAGGACAGCAAAACATCTGACGATATGTTCCGTCATTCTGCTGGCATTTCTTCCTCTCTACCTGATGTTCATCGTCAGCCTTAAAAACAACGATCAATTCTATTCCAATCCGGCAGTTCTGACCACACCGCTTCACTGGATCAACTGGAAAGTCGCATGGGAAATGATCACTCCCTGCCTCGCCAACAGCGTTTTTATTTCGGCGACTTCCACGCTGGCAACCCTTTTCCTTGCCCTTTGCTCGTCATATTTCTTCGCAAGATATCAGATGCCGTTTTCCAATTTCATCTGGAATGCAATTCTGATCCTGATGATGATGCCTGCAATAGCAAACCTTATTCCGCTCTTCAGGCTTCTGCGCGATCTCAATCTTATAAACACCCTTTCTGCTCTGATAATCGTCGGCGCGTCTGGCGGCCAGATCTTCGCCATCTTTGTCCTGCGTTCATTTGTGGAGGACATTCCAAAAGACCTTTTTGAAGCCGCAGAAATTGACGGTGCCAGTCATTTCCAGCAGATGATGATCATTGTGGTTCCTCTTGCGGGGCCAATCCTCGGAACGGTAGGCGTAATGAACTTCATTAGCCAATGGAACGACTTCGTGATGCCGCTCATTGTGATCCGTGATCATGCCAGACTGCCTGTGATGGTCCAGCTGCTGCGTATGGCTGGCGAGTACATCAAGCTATGGGGACCGCTCATGGCAGGCTACGCTATGGCGAGCATACCTGTAATTGTGCTCTTTGTCCTCACCATGAAGCTCTTTACGAAGGGACTTACCGAGGGCGGTGTGAAGGGCTGAACCAGCCGTGGAAAATATTTGCCCGCCAAGATTTAGAATCCTCTGATATCAGCTGAACTGCAGGCTGGGCAAGTGGCCAAATGAGTCGGCCCGAAGACACTTTCAGTTACTCCTGACGGCAGGGGCGGTATGTCCGGATGGGCGAAGGTAAGGCCGCAATTCCTGCATTGGTCGCAGTAGAACATTTTTTTTCCGCATTTGGCGCATTTTTCCTTTTCCAGCTCTTTGCCATTCTCCATTTTAATAGGGATGCAGCAGTTGGCGCATATCATGCTGGTCCGCGTTTCCAGGGGGATGGAATCCAAGCCAGAGGAGTAATAATGATTAACCGTATAACCGATACCAATAAACAGAAGCAATGCCAGGATACAGCATGCGACGATTTTGGCCAGTACTTCCCAGGGGAGCTTTGTTCCGCGTGTCTTCGAAGCAAAAGCTGGACTTGGCATCTGATGCGGCCGGCGTATGGCGGAGGGCACCAAGCTGTCGAGCTTTTTTTTCACTCCTTCTCCGGCGGCCTTTCTTTCTGGTAGATCGGATGCGTGCAATTCATGTAACTCCTTGATGTGCAAGAGGATGTTTTCAATATTATCAAGGCTGGGCCTGTTGGCGGGATCTTTTTCCATCATTCCTCTGACGAGTTCGGAAAAATGCGTGGTTATCTTGTCGTCGAAGCTCTTCAATGAAGGCGGGATGAGATTCAACTGCCTGAACATTGAGACCGCAGGTTTGTCAGACTGGAAAGGATTGTCGTTCGTGATCGCCTGATACAGGGTGATTCCGGTGCTGTAGATGTCGCTCCTTGAATCGACCGACCCCGTCTCGTTTAGATATTCGGGGGGAAGATATGCCACGGTACTCCACATCTCCATCCTTAGTGGAACCGTTCCTGACTCTCTTGATGCTATCACGCCGAAGTCACCGAGTTTGTACTCATTTCCCGCCAGCATGATGTTTTCCGGCTTTATGTCGAAATGGATAATCCCCTTTCCGGAAAGATCTTTGAGGCCTCTTACAATATCAATTGCCAGCTTGACTGCTTCCGGTTCTGAAAATCTGCGCCTCTTCAGGATTGCGGCAAGATCTCCTCCCTCCGCATATTCCAGAATTACATAGAACCTGCCGACAAACTGTCCATAGTCGAAGATTCCGAGTATGTGCGGAGAAGAGAGCTCCTTGATTTTGGAGGCGGTGTCAATGAAGTTTTTCGCAAAATCCTCGATTTCCGGAGTTGTTATGAACTTGATTGCAACATCTTTCCCGCCACCCTTGTCTTTCGCCTGGAAAACGACCGAATGCGCGCCGTAGCCGAGAATCTTCTCAATTTCGTATTTGCCGGCTATCTCGACATGATTGCGCACGAGGTCCCAATCCGACTTATGAACGGAGGAATATTTCAGGAAAGTTTTCAGCTTTGCGATGATATGCGCCGCCTTGACGGGCTTTACAAGATAGTCGTTGGCGCCTGCATTCAATCCGTTCATTATGTTCTCTTCCGAGTCCTCCGCGGAAACCATGATGATTGGCACGTTGATGCCGTCTGGAAGCTTCCTTATCTCCCTGCAGGCGTCGAAGCCGTTCATCTCGGGCATGCTGACGTCAAGGATTACTAGTTCCGCAGGGATTTCGCGGAAAGCTTCGACAGCCTCCCTCCCGTTTGAGCATACAACGGTCTTATGTCCCAGAGACTCAAACATATGCATATATAACTTCTGAGCCACCACGCTATCATCTGCAGCTAAGATTCTGGCCATTTTAACCTCTTTATTTGAAACCCGTACGGATTTCCTTTTTCAAAATTTATAACTCCTGATCCGCTGAAAATAATAATGTCTTAAAATTCCACCCCCGGGGGGAATTTTCATTCAGATTTCCCGGCTGTAATCCTTTTTTAGGGTCAATCCCTTTTCCCACATCTCCAGAGCTATTGAAGCTGCGAGTTAGGAAATCTGAAATCATGGATACGGCTTCCAATATATCGCACCGGAAAGGTACGATTTCCGAGCATCAGGCGTATTAAGGACATGTCCATCGATGAACAGTACATTTGTCGCATTCTTGCCGCCACCGTGCCGTTTCGCCCAGTTCAAGTAGGATGTGGGGTTGCCGACACTCCAGCTGTCGGCGACCCCATCCTTCGTTCCATAGAATGGAGGAGGCATATAACCCGGGCTGAAGCGCTCGCAGGATCCGTCGAAGATCAGGGGTTCCTGTGAGGATTTGGCTACGCTTTTCATCTTTATCATCTGCGTCTTCCAACTGTTAGCGCTTGATATCCAGCCAATGTCCACCCGCATTCCATATCTCACTTGCCTTCTGGCGTCAGATCCGACATCGGCATAGAAAGCGTATCCGGTCGGGCAGTTGAGCGAGGGCTTGATGTATGACCCCCATCCATAGTAGGGGGAAGGATTGTTGATATAGGCCGAAGTGTCTCGGACGGTGTTTCCGAAATATTGTCCAAGAAAGACATGTGAACACCACAGTGGAGTGAAGAATGTGGGATAGTTGAACTTTGCCTTTTCTGCATTATCGCCCCAGACTCCAATCGGGGCGATGAAATCGTTGTAGTCATTCACATAATAGATATGCGCAAAGCCTATCTGTTTGAGATTATTGACGCAGCTGATTGTTCTGCCGCTTTCCTTCGCCTTGTTTAGCGCCGGCAGAAGCATCGATGCGAGAATTGATATTATGGCAATCACAACGAGAAGCTCTACAATTGTGAAGCCTCGGTTTACGCGTTCCGGAGAAATAAACATTGTACGCATGCAACGAGCTCCTGAACTCATAAAAATTTCGATTTGCATCATGATTTACTATAAGCCCGTAGGATTGAAGATTCAACAGGAAAATACTGGTGAACAGTGAGAAGTCCTCCTTTCCCTTCCCGCTCCGTCCGGAGCGGAGGAGAAAGTTCGGGGCAAATAAAGGAAAGACAAGGCGCTTCGTGGCGAGTCTCTTGCATCCGCATTTTCCCGTTTCCTCTCCGTTACAAAACAGGGTCACACCTCCGTTTTTCTTTTTTCAATAGAATTGCGTATATTCTCCAGTTCACGTTTTAACGCCTTGTCTTCAAGCACTTTTTCGAGAGCTTGTCTTTTAACGTATTAAGGCCGCTGATTTTAAGGTTGAAC
>CAIQLG010000249.1 GCA_903872565.1 uncultured Lentisphaerota bacterium
CCCACGTAGTCGTATTTGAACTCGAGCTTAGCATCGGATTTTTCCGCAAGGACAAGCCTGTTCTCAGCGTCCCAGGTGAGGGACCAAGTGCCGCTTTCGGCGAAAGACGGCATACTTGTCATGTTTCCATCGAAGTCGTAGGTAGGCGCAGCAGTGGGATTGTCGATCGCCGTATACTGGTTAAGCAAGTTGCTGGTGTAATTTCTGGTGACTGTCGTGCCAGTTTCCTTGGAGGCGGAAGTCAGCCTGTTGCCAATAGGGTCGAAGGCGAAGGAATAGCCATAGTTTGCATTGTTCGCGGCATTCGCACCCGTGACTTCGGAGCGGTCGTTGTAGCCGTAGGTGATGGTGTCGCTCTGGCTGAATGCCGTGCCTGACCAGCCAGCAGCGGAACGTCTGCCGATGGCATCGTTGGTATAATTATAATTCGACACGGTGGTCGAATTATAATTATTGGAAACCTGCGTGAGCAGGTTTCGGTGAGACTCATAGGACATAGAGGACGTAGAGGACGGGGAGGACACGGAGGACAACAAATTGCTGTTTGCGAGATACGCAAATGTGAAGGTGTCCGAACCGCTTGTCACAGACGAAGGTCTCCCATAGGTGTCATACCCGTAGGCTGCGCCATATTCGCTTCCGATGTTCACGCCCGTGTACCTCCCAGTTACCCCTGATGCCGCATAACTTCTTGATATGGTTTTACTATATAGTCCTCCTGAACTTCCGTCAATAGTCTCGGACAAGATTTGCAGATAATTATTATAGGCAAAGGTTCTTGTGCCCACGGCATCTGCGACGGTCTTTTGCTGTCCGAGGCGATTATAGGTGAATCCTACCGCTGGTGTCGAATCCGAATAGGCGATTCCCGTCAGGTCAGCGGCGGTATCGTAGGAATAGGAAGTGACAAGGGGATTGCTACCGTCAAGGCGGGACCATGTGCGGGTGGCAAGCTTTCCGTCCTGAGTATAAGTATAAGAAACAGATTTGGCATCTGCATAGGTTTTTGCA
The DNA here is from genome assembly GCA_903872565.1 of uncultured Lentisphaerota bacterium. Classification (GTDB taxonomy): domain Bacteria; phylum Verrucomicrobiota; class Lentisphaeria; order Victivallales; family GWF2-50-93; genus CAIQLG01. Next base: position 1,012 of record CAIQLG010000249.1, read on the forward strand.
GTGAGAAGTCCTGTGGATTCCTGATATGTCCATGTGGTGGTGTCGGCGGTTCCTGGGCTTGAAGGCCAGGTTGACTGTGTGAAATCCGCCGACGTTCCGCGATAGGTCTTGAGTGTGGACATCCTGCCGTATGAGTCATAGGAATATTCAGTCGGATATGGCGCATCTCCCCAGGTCTTGGAGATCTGGCCTCGTGAGTTGTAGTCAAAGTATGTTTTCTTGCCGAGGGCGTTCTCTTCGGAGATTTTCCTGCCGGTGGAGGAATCATAATCGAAAGCCGTGGTGTTCGAGGCGGCATCCGTGACTGACTGGACTTTTCCCTTTTTCCCCGCGCCGGAGGAATAGTAGGCAGTCGTTGACTGCCCGGTTCTGGGGTCTGTCACGCCGGTCTGGCGGCCGAGGCCGTCATAGGCGTAGGAATAGGACAAACTGGACGAGGTTGTCTGCGATGTGACAAGGCCATTTACTTTTACAGTTACCGAGTTGGTGGAGCTCTCGGGCGTGTCGGTGGTCTGGGTGACTGTCTTGTTGGACCTGTTGAGGGTTGTGGTGGAAACGGTCTCATTCCCTGCGATGTCCGTGGATTTAACAACGGAGATGGTGCCGGAAGCCAGGCCGGTGAGCTGGGTCTTGGAAATGGATGTTGTTGTGGCGGTGCCAGAATTGTCTGTGGCGTACACACGCTGTGTGTTTACCTGCCAATAAGCTCCGCTTTCACTGGCTATTTCCCCGAGTACGGCCTCTTGTGGCTATCACTCTAGGATTCTGTACATGTCAGGGAACTTTGCCAATCCGGATGAGTTTTTGCTGTTCTGAAAAGGCATCCGGCAACTCCCACCAGCTCTGAAAATTCCCGTCACAACACCGTCAGATTCACAGGATGAATGATTTACGATACGACTTACCCAAAATGATTTTTTGTGAATTCTGTGCCTTTTCGTGGCTAAAAGTCCTTCTATTCCGCCACAAAGATGCACAAAAGACACAAAAGTTAAATCCGCCCATCCGTCCAATCAGTTGCTCTCCGTTTTACTTGCCGTTGCTGTCTGATCATAGACGGGATTTTCTTCACCATACCCGTTTGACCAGCAGGGCATTCACACGCCAGCGCCAGCCGCGGTTGGTACTGAAGATCAGGTCGATCGGCTGTTCGGAAGGAATCCGGATGCCGAAGCCTTCTATTCCTAAATCTCCATCGGGTGCCGTGAAGGCAAACTGCGCGTTGGCTTGTGGACATTCTATGCGGGTGCAGATTTTTTGTCCGTTGCCGTGCAAGAGCAGGAACTGATAGGCGCCGGCATCCAGGCGCAGACGAAACGTGGCCGGGGCTTGATCTTCCAGAGCCGTCCGGGAAAGCGGGTCTTTGCCTGGACATGCCACACGGCGCAAACCTCCGGACGCGATCCATCCGTAGCGCTGGCCATAGGAATAAATGGTATCGACGGTTACCGGACGGAACGGAACATCGCAATCCTTCAGGCGGGTCGCACCGAAGAAATCGGCATATGTCGGCTTGCGGCCGGCGCCGAAATCGAGTTTGAAATACACATTTTGAGGCATTTCAATAAACTGGCGGCTCCGGTCCGAATAGAAACCCCCGTCGTCGCTTGGGTTCCCCAGATTGGTCTCTATTTTGGGGCGTAGCGCCAACAGGGAGTCCATGCTGCTGTTTGCTATGAGGCACATCATTGCCGGGAAACAGAATTGCTCCACCGCTTCCACAACCCGGCTGGTGCGATCACCGCCGATGAAGAGGTGATACCCCTGCAGAGATTGATGTCGCTTGGGGGTGGCCACTGCCGGTGACAAAGCCGG
>CAIQLG010000250.1 GCA_903872565.1 uncultured Lentisphaerota bacterium
TTGATGTACAGAAGCCTTGATTCGATCGGACAAACGGGAGACCGTTTGGCGAAATCACCGCCCGAAGAACCGGATGCGTCAATTGCGCACGTCCGGGTCTGTGAGGGGTCTGGGCGGCAACGCCCAGGTCTACTCGGCAAACCGACTGGTAAAAATCTTGTTCTTTCGGCGATAGAAGGCAATAAGACCGACAGGATTCCCTGGGTTCCTTTTTGTGGAGTTCATTCAGGGAAACTTATAGGGAAAACCGCCACGGAATTTCTCAAGAGTTCGGGATTAATTGTGGAAGGACTTTCGAAGGCGGTCGAGCTCTACCGTCCGGACGGCATTCCCGTTTGTTTTGATCTCCAGATCGAGGCTGAGATTCTAGGATGCGATCTCACGTGGAGCAATGAGAACCCGCCCGCCGTCACTTCGCATCCGCTTACCGAAGGCAAATTCAAGCTTGAAGATTTGAAAATTCCATCTGTATCCGACGGCAGGCTTCCAGTTATTCTTGAGGCTACGGAGAAACTCAGGAAAAAATACCCTGATCTCGCCCTCTACGGACTGATAACGGGACCGTTCACTCTCGCCCTCCATCTTCTCGGGACGGAAATCTTCATGGGAATGTTCGACAGGCCGGAATACATCAAAAAGGTACTTTCCTTCTGTGCCGATGTCGGGAATAAATTGTCGGAAATGTACGTGGGAAAAGGTTGCGACATAATCGCTGTTGTTGACCCTATGACGAGCCAGATCGGCCCCGACCAGTTCAGGGAGTTCTGCCTGGTCCCTTCGATAAAAATTTTTGACCACATCAAGACACTCGGTGCCAAAGGTTCGTTTTTTGTCTGTGGCCACGCCCAGAACAATATCTCCGTGATGTGTGACTGCCATTGCGACAATATTTCCATAGACGAGAATATCCCGCTAGATTTCGTAAAGGAAATCTGTAGGAATAAAGGAGTCTCTTTTGGAGGAAATATGAAACTCACCACTGTGATGCTTCTCGGAAGCCCTGAGGATAACAAGATCAACGCAGTAGAATGCATGCAGATTGGCGGCAACGAGGGATTCATTCTTGCTCCAGGATGTGACATGCCATACGACACTCCTGAGAAAAATGTCATGGCGATAGCAGATGTGGTTCACGATAAATACCAGAGAGAAATAGCCGAGGAACTTGCCGGAAAACAGCATGGTGGCGATACCGCCTGTCTCCTCGATATGAGCGAATATGGAATGGCCGAAAAAGTAATAATTGACATCATTACTCTCGACTCGGAGGCATGCGCTCCCTGCCAGTATATGGTAGAGTCGGTCAAGGCCGTCGTTCCGGAATTCGGAGACCTGATCGTCTGGCGCGAACACAAGATCAAAAGCCATGATGCGATCACTATGATGTCATCGCTCTATGTCAGAAACATTCCCACTATCTGCATAGACGGCCAGATAAAGTTCGTCTCGAGAATTCCCCCCAAGGAGGAACTAATAAAGGCCATCCAGGAACGGATAAGGGAGAAGTTTTCACTCAAGATCCAGTACAACAGGGGAAAGATAATTCTTCTCGGGGATCCGGATGACGAAAAGTTCGCCACGATAAGGGAAAACATACACCTTGCAATCAGGGAGCTTGGCTCGACAATAGATTTCAGCGAAATAACAGACGAGAAGGAGATCAGGAAGTATGGTGTCTTCAGCACTCCTGCCGTAGTGACCGAGAAATACACAGTCAAAAGCACTGGCAAGATCACTGACAAGAACATCATCAAGGAATGGATCAAGGCACTGAACGAGTGACGACTTGGATAATCTACCGACTAACATCGGTTTGGTGTAGCTTCTCTTTTCTGAATCTTTTTATCTCTTCATATATTGCAAATACACATATCGCAATCATTAAGCCATAGCACATCGCTAGCCAAATTGATGTTATTACAATAGCTCTACTTGTGGATGTGGAGTATTGAAATTCCAGGAATGCTGATTTCTCCATTTGCAATTGAGCAACACTATCTGTCAGATCAGCTATCTTATTAATTTTGCTCGTCAGATCGGTTGTTCTGTAGATCCAAAAAACGATTCCTGCAATAGCAATAATTAGTGCTTGAACGAAACGGCATATTCTCAAAAAAACATCCATGCAATAGACCGGATTTTGCTCCAACTTCAAGTGCGAATCCATATGCTTCCGCCAGTTCTCAAATTTTATCATCAGGGTACCAATGCTAAGAAAAA
>CAIQLG010000251.1 GCA_903872565.1 uncultured Lentisphaerota bacterium
GGGTCACACCTATTTTTTTATATTATTGATTTGCAATAGTTCATTCTTGATGATAAGCTACTCTTAGATTTTAATAAAATATCCATCGAAAGCTCGGAGAACAACTCGGTCACATCACCCGTATCGTAAATCACTCATCCTGTGAATCTGACGGTGCTGTGACGGGGATTTTCAGAGCTGGCGGGAGTTGCCGGATGCATTTGCAGAACAGCAAAAACTCATCCGGATTGGCAAGGTTCCCTGACATGTACAGAATCCTGGAGCGATAGCCACAAGGGGCCGTGCTCGGGGAAATATGATATTTGAATGGAGAATCTTCCTCATCCGGTCTCCCGGGGAAAAAGTAAGGGGGAAAAAGTAAGGGGACGTTCACACTTAAGTCATTGTGCATCAATATTATATAAGTCAATAAATTCGGTTTGTGTGGTGAGCATTAGAGGAATCGCGTAACCGTTAAGCTGGGTGGCATGGACTGAGAAAAGTATCCTATACTTTTACTAATTGTCCAACAACGAGGTTGACATAGGTTTGCTTGTAGCAAACAAGATGTAGCCGCCCCTATGTTAGGGGCGTCTTACACGGCCAACATGGCCGTGACTACAACTTAAAAAGGCGAAAAAATCACGTAATGTCAATTCTCTTTTGAGTTTATTCGCAATGGAACAATATAGCACTCAAAACACCCAGCTTAACGGTTACGGAATCGCCACCATTAATTAGATTTAAGTATTTTTACCCCTGCAAGAGCATCGGGGTCATCCATTAAGGTTCCTGTCAAATCAAAAAAGACCCATTTTAAAGAAATTATCAAAAAAATGATTGCCACGCTTTTTGGCTGGGCTTTCCTTGAATATTGCCACAGTGCATTCGCCTTTCCAGCTGCGATTCTTCTCTTTTTCGGAGATGTCGCCTGCGGTTCCCCTCATTATTTCCTCGTAAAGTTTTGTAGCTTCCCGGATTATGGCGATTCGTGTTTCCGGCCCCAAGACAGTGCTTATCTCATTTATAAGCTTCAGAATTCTGTGTGGCGACTCGAAAACAAATGATGTCCTGTCCTCCGAGGCGATTTTCTGCAGCGCTGCCATTCTTCTGCCCTGTTTCACCGGCAGAAAGCCGTGGAATGCAAATTTGTCAACGGGAAGTCCGCAGGCTGTGACAGCGAATGTGAGGGCCGAGACGCCGGGGATTATCAATGGGGAAATCCCTTTTTCGATGGCGCGTGAACATATGAGGTAGCCGGGATCTGAGATTGAAGGAGTTCCCGCATCCGAAAGCATCGAGACATTTTTTCCGGACAGTACGAGTTCCAGGATTTCGTCAGTTTTTCTGTGTTCATTGTGGGCGTGGTATGAGATGAGCTCCACTCTGATCTCGTATCTGTCAAGGAGGATTTTCGCCCTTCTAGTGTCTTCGGCGGCGACGATATCGGACTGTTTCAGTGTTTCGACAGCCCTGAAGGTGATGTCGGAAAGATTGCCGATAGGCGTCGAGACGAGAGCGAGAAACGCCTTTCTCTTTTCCCCGGGGCAGTTTTCGGTCGGGATGCTCATACGTCGGTGCTGGTGTTTTTAGAGTCGAAAATTATTCTTCCCTTCGACACGACCATTCTTATGTTGTTTGTCTTTGTGCCGCAGAAAGATATGTCGGCGAGTTTTCCCGGCGACAACTCTCCCCTGTCTGTGAGTCCTATGCTTTTCGCCGGGTTTATCGTCATGCATGCGGCCGAATCGGTGCTTTCCATGTGAGAGAAGCTCATCAGGTGGCGGAGTCCTCTTTCCAGCATGAGAGTCGTGCCTGCGAGCACTCCCTCGGAGGTTGTGGCCTTGCCGTTTCTGACCTCGACGCTGGTGTCTCCGATGTGATACGTCCCGTCGTGGAGTCCGGCCGCCTGGATTGCATCGCTGACTCCGATTATCCTGTCCTTGGGTTTCGCCTTGCATGACAGGTCAACCATGGTTGGATGCAGGTGTGTTCCATCCAGGATTATCTCTATTGATATTCTATCGTCCGTGAGAGCGATTGCAGTCAGTCCTACGGCGCGCTGGTGCAGAGGGGGCATTCCGTTGAAGATATGTGTGACTCTATGTGCGCCTGCGTCAACCGCCCTGTTCACCGAATTTTCGTCGGCCATCGAATGGCCCATCGAAGGGGTTATGTTATTTTCTCTCAGCAGCTCTATCAGCCTGATTGAGTTTTCCAGTTCCGGGGCGAAAGTCATTATTTTTATGTGGCGTCTGCCTTCGGAGATCATTTCACGTGCTTCTCCGAGATCTATCGGACGTATGTCGTGTTCAAGCTGTGATCCGTGTTTTTCCTTGCAGAGGTAGGGGCCTTCCAGGTGTATGCCCACAGGTTCGGCACCGTCATATGGCTTGTTCATCATTTTTATGAGAGATGATATTGCTGCGATCATATTTTCGCGGGAGCCGGAAATGATTGTCGGAATGAAAGATGTTGTTCCGTGCCTCGCGAGCGTGCGGGACATTTTGCCGATATCTGCGCCTTGTTCGAATGCCAGGCTCGAGTCGAAGCCGCCCGCCCCGTGGATGTGTGTGTCAATCATTCCAGGGATTGCATAGTTTCCCTCGAGGTTGACCACATCGAGTCCAGGTTCCATAATGAATGCCGAACTGCCACCGATCGCCAGGATCTTCTCTCCCTCGACAAGAATGCTCGACATGGGGATTTTAAGCCCTGGTGTGAGGCAGTAGTCTGTTATGTATAATGTCCTGTTTTCCTGACTCATAGTATTTAACACCTTAATATTAAACATGATATGATTATAAAGTCTCTCGGAACCGCCTGCGGCCTCGTCGAAATGGCCTTTAAGCAAAATAATCTAGCTCAAAATCAATGACTTACAAAAAAAATGGAAATTCTTTTAAAAAAATGCTTGCCATTTAATTCTTTTGAACTAGAATTAATAATGTTCGCTAAGGGGTAATGGCAGAGGCTGTTAATAACCTGTTAACAACTGTTGATAATTTGCCGGGTTCTTTTGTAACCCTGTTGAAAAATAGCAGTTTATATATGAACGGAGCGGTTTTGAGTTGTCTCGCCCAATCCTTGCCAGCCCACGTGTTCGCGGAAATCGTGTTTCAGCCTCAATTTGGGGGTTGGATCGTGGCATGCCGGAGCCAACGGCACCCCTTAGCAGAGAATATGGTGCCACAGGCAGGGTGCCAGTGGGACGGAGCCGGGTAAATCGCCTGTAGCTAGTTGGAAATTAACTGTTAACAATTTTACGTATAGTGGGATGTGGGTAATGGAAATATATTCTGATTTCAAATGTCATTGGGAAGAGGCGTTGAAGCATGTGAGGGAAACGATAGGTGACAAGGACACATACCGGAGATGGATAAGAAGCATCGTTCCTCTTTCATATGAGAAAAACACTGTTTTGCTGGGAGTTGCTGACGAGTTCACTGCCGAATGGATAAAGTCCAATTTCGAGGAAGTCATTGTTTCCAGCCTTAAAACCGTAACGGATAAGACCTGCAGGATCAAATACGAGACGGGGCATTTTCCCGTCTGCGACGAACCGGAGTGTGGCGTAGCTGTAAAATCGCAAGATGTTGCAAATAAAGTAGATGCAGGCCTTGACAGGAGCAATGGATGCTACAATTTCAAGAGTTTCGTGGTAGGTCCGGAAAACAGGATAGCATACGCTGCGGCAATGGGAATGGTTGACACCAAGTCGTCCGCGCTTTCCGCCAATCCCCTTTTCATCTATGGTGGCTCTGGACTTGGAAAGACGCACCTGATCCAGGCTGTGGCGAACGAGGTGAAAAACAAAAAAAATGGTATGAGGACCGAATATCTCTCCTGTGAGGATCTTCTCAACCAGTACGTTGAAGCGATAAGGACCAACAGGCACCACGGCTTCAGGAACCGTTTTAGGAAAGTCAACTATCTCCTGATAGACGATATTCATTTTCTGGCCAAGACGGAAAAACTCCAGGAGGAGTTTTTCAACACATTCAACTCCATCTACAACGAAAACAACAAGATAATTCTGACTTCCGACAAGAGACCTTCGGAGATACATGGATTGGAGTCGAGGCTTGTCTCGCGTTTTTCATCCGGGCTCACCGTCGAGATCGAGCCGTTCGGCGAAGAGACAAGGCTTGCCATACTCAGGAAGAAGCAGGAGAAGCAGGAGATAAAGTTTGACGACGACATCCTTGCCTTCATTGCGAGAAACATATATTCAGATGTCAGGGTTCTCGAGGGAGCGCTTTTCCGGCTCGTCGTTTACTCTTCGATAGACAACTGCAGGATGACCGTGGATCTTGCGAAAAAGATATTGAACGACTACCTTGAACAGCAGTCCGCCAAGCGAGTCAACATAGAGGCCGTCCAGAAGGCGGTTGCCGAATTCTACGATCTTCGCATCTCGGATCTGACGGGCAGAAACAGATCGAGCAACATTGCTGTGCCGAGAATGGTGGCAATGTATCTTTCAAGAAAATTCACAGAACACTCCCTTCCGAAAATAGGCGAGGCATTCTCCAAGAATCACGCCACCGTGCTCCACGCATTCAGGAAAATAGAGAAGGATCGGGTGAAAAGCGAGAAGATGAACCGCCTCGTTTCGCAGATAGAGAGAAAACTTCATGCGGGGTAAATCTTCATCCTAAGATTCAGTATACCTCAAGATCCTTCCCTGAGATGGCTGTGCTCTTGTATTCCTTGCGAATTTTGCTGAGTAGATCCGCCTCGCAGACTTCATTGAAGACTGGATTCAGATTTCCCGTTATGTTGAGCTCAACATAACAGTAAATCTGAAATTAAATTCCATAAAAATCAAAGCCCGCTTTTGAATTGCTAGTCTTTTGGTGGAATATTCAATGGATAAACAATTATGGAATCCGACAGATGAAAAAACTCTTAAGTTTTATTTCAATTCTTGCCGTAGGGCTTGCAATGGTGTCCTGCATCTCGCCGGAAGCGACCCTCAACCTGGAAAACCTCGCGAAAGTCAAGGATGGGATGACCAAGGACGAGGTGCTGTCCATAATGGGCAAGCCTCTCGAAAAGGAAATCTACAACAAACCCGATGTCTGGTTTTACTACACCGAAAGCAAATGGTCTGACGGCAACAGGACCAGCGATGAGTGTACCCCATTTGTCTTCGAGGAAGGCAAGCTGATCGGGGTCGGCGAGGAGTTCTACAAGAAATACAGGCAGAAGAAGTGGTGAAATAAATATTTTCCGAAAAAGATTTTCCGGAAAATATTTATCAATTCAAACTATTATTATTTCCTTGACATCAAGACTTAAAGACGAATTTTAAAGTATGAGCATAATTTCACGGTTCATTTTAGATAACGCAAAGGAAATAATAAATGGGAATTAAATTCGCATCGTACGGCGCGGCGCGCGAAGTGACAGGCTCCAACCATCTTTTTCAGATCAATGACAGCAGATTCCTGGTGGACTGCGGCATGTTCCAGGGGAAAAGGATTCCCTCCGAGGAAAAGAACAGGATATTCCATTATGATCCGGCCAGCATTGATGCGGTTGTTCTCACACATGCCCACTGCGACCACTCCTGCAGGATCCCATATTTAGTGATGAAGGGTTTCAAGGGCAACATTTTCTCGACTCCGGCCACCAGAGACATTGCCGGGCTCATAATGGCAGACACCGCCCATATCCAGGAAAAGGACGCCGAATGGCTCAACAAGAAGAAAAACCCCGTCCCCTTCGCTCCGCTTTTCGGCACCAAGGATGTTCTCAACTGCCTCAACAACTTTGTCACAATCAGCTATGGAAGAAAATTTTTCGTGTCGGACTCCGTCGAATGTTGCTTCTACAACGCCGGTCACATTCTTGGCTCCTCCACTGCGGTCTTTGACTGCGGCCAGAACAGAAAAATTGCTTTCACTGGAGATCTTGGAAGGCCTGGCACTCCCATAATTCACGATCCGGAATTTATCCCGGATGTGGATTACCTGATATGCGAGGCGACATACGGAAACAGGCTGCACGATCCGATCGAGGATGCGTGCAGACAGCTCACCGAAGTCATACACGAGACGATCGCACGCGGCGGGAAAATCATAATACCGGCGTTTGCGGTCGAGAGAACCCAGGACATCATATACTATCTACACCTCCTGATTGACCAGAAGAAAATTCCGAAGATAGAAATATTTGTTGATAGCCCGATGGCGTTCAATGCCACGAGTATATTCCGTGTCCACCAGGAATGCTACGATGAAAAGGTCAACGAACAGTTCATCATGCAGAACAAGAATCCTTTCGGATTCGACAACCTCCACTACACGACCAATGTTGCCGAATCCAAGAAGATCAACGATCTCAAGGATCCGTGCATAATAATATCGAGCAGTGGGATGTGCGAAGCCGGACGGATACTGCATCATCTCAAGAACAACATCGAGAATCCCCGCAACACAATCCTCATCGTGGGATATATGGCCGAGGACACGCTTGGCAGGAAAATCGCCAATCGCGAACCGGAGGTCAAGATTTTCGGACAGTCTTACAAGCTGCGTGCAAGAGTCAAGATCCTCAACACCTTCAGTGCGCATGCCGACTACAAGGATGTCATGAAATTCGTCGGACATATGAACCTCGAGAGACTTAAGAAGGTCTTTCTGATACACGGTGAGGATGACGCGCTCGCAGCAATGGGCGAACACTTGCTAAGTATCGGAGTCAAGGAAGTCCAGACGGTCGAACCCAATGTGGAATACTCGCTGTTTTGACAGGATTACAGGATAAACAGGATAATGAAATTGTTGTTTAAATTGAATTCTGAAATCCCCGCCCTACTTGTCTTGCCGTAAGAATAAAAGCGGATGGGCGGGATTAGATTCCTTCAGGGTTTGCCTGAAGGTTATTTCAGATGGAGGGTCGAATTCTATTCGACCGCAGTCGAGTAGAACTCGACCCTCCAAAATAATCAAACTAAGTGTCCGCCAGAGTCCAGAAATGCGGGACGAGTAAGAGTTCAGTAAAGTATGTACGTTGTATATCGTAATCAGTGAAACGGCTATCGTAATCGCTATCGTAATCGAAAAATGAGTCGAACCGATTACGACTACGATAGCGATAGCGACAACGAATGATACATAGTTTACTGAATACGTACCGGGACGAAAGCGGATGGGGGGCATATGTCGAAGATCGGTCTTTCAATTCTGGTTGCCGGGGTGGCGGGAATAATCGCCGGCATCATCTTTTTTCTCCTGAGGAAAACTCCTTCTCCCGAAACTTGTAAAAACTCTGGCCCCTTGAAACGTGAATTTCTGCTGAATGCCGTTCTTGTGTCATCGCTTCTGTCCTGCCTTGTCTTTTTCTGCTCGACAAAACTTTCCGCCCAGGACAAGCAGGAAAATGCCACCGAGCAAAAAACTGCAGCAGCAAACGACATAAAGAAGATAATTGAATCGAAGGAATGGCAGGAACTCAAAGTCTTCTGGAATCTGATCACGGCCAAGAATGAAGCCCTTGAGAAAAGGGGAAATATTCCATATTGGAAGCGTACCGTCCTATATGCCATTACCGATTACAAGATAAAAAAACTTGACTGCTTAGTGGCCGAAGGCGCTATGGCACAAGAGACTCAGAAGGCATTGAACCGCATCGTGAAGGATATGATATCACACATCTGCAGATTGAACTTGGGGGCAACTTGTTATTTAATGGACAATGAAGGTGTTCAAAGAATGGGAAATCTGGACAAACTCCTTGCTCAATCGATATTTTTGCAGGGGCAATTCGAAGAAGATCATCTTGAGCCGGATGTACTGCGTAAAACCTCGGAAGAAATCTTGTCGTCTTTGGAAGCTCTGGAACTCCTTGAGAAAGATTTCGAAAACTCCCAGCACGGGAAAAAATCACTCACAACCAAGGACAGGCCTGAAACTGTCAGCAGAAAAGTCATTGACCTGATAGTTGATCTCAATGAATACAAGTTCGACTCGAAAAGAGAGAAATCCCTTCGGAAAGAAATAAATGGTAACAGGACCATCGAAATTTTACGTGAGTTCCTGAAAGGTGCCAATGGTTATGATAAAGTTGCTATAGCCGAGGCGTTAGGTTCCATTGGAGGGAAAGAGGTGATCCCAATCCTACAAGATTTATATAAAGATGAGTTCCTCGATGACCAATGTGGAGCCTTTGTGCATTATCCGGTCCGTAATGCCGCCGGAGTGTCGCTTGTCAAAAGGGGAATATCCGCAAATGAGACGAGCACACAAAACGCCGACAGCCCAGAAGGCCGCAAAATGATTCTAAAGGCGTTGGCCTCTGAAGCGTATCAGGACTTTTCCGGGGTGATATCTGGGGCAGGTCAAACAAAGGATAAATCTATGATCCCAATTCTCTTGAGTTTTGCAGGAAAACACCCGGATATGACTGGAAGTGTGATTGAGGCAGTTGGGGAACTTGGCGGGTCGGAATCCGTTCCTACAATAATATCTCTTTACGAGAATGACAATAAAAGAGCTTTTAGTTCACTTGCAGAAACACTTGGAAAAACTGCTTCGAAGGAAGTGGCCTCTTCATATTTAAAAAAGGAATTTGAGAACAGTAAACAATCGGCGGCCAAGATTGTATTTATGAACGCGCTCCTCAAAGTGAAGACTGACGGGATTGAAAATATTCTTGCGGCTGCATTCAAAGACACGGATGATCAAGTCAGACTTGCCGCAGCCATTGAATTTATCAGATCGAAAACCGACAATAAAGAGGCAGAGGATTTTCTAGATAAGTTAATTGCGAGCGGAGACAATGCTGTTGTTTATAATCTTATGGACAAACTTTTGATGATAAGGCCAAGACCCCAAAAAACGAGAGAACTCATTGAAAGATGCGAAGTCAAACTTGACCTCGGGAAAAAAGAGGTCTCGTTTCAAGAATTCAAGAAAGTTATGGAGGGAGATGGCCTGGACAGCAAGTTGGATGTGATTTTATCATTGAAAGTAATTACGAGTCCAGAGATGGAGGATTTACTAATCAAAGAGCTTGAAAAGGGCAATGATAATTTGAATTCTCATATAGCTGAGGTGCTCGGAGCATACGGATCTGATCGTTCCATTGACCCCCTCTTGAAACTTTTCTATACCAGAAAGTTTAATCATAGGAAAGGCAAAATATATGGAACATCCAAGACTGATTTGATTGCCCACAACTGTGAGAACGCAATCAACAGACTTTTGAAAAGAAATGCTAAAAGAGTTCTTGGAATACCGATTGGAGGTCAAAGCGATTTTTCAAGGGATGTAAAAATACCCGGCAATATCCAGGAGAAGTTAAAAACTGTAACTTCTTTGAGCAAGGACGAAATCTTGAGTCTGATTGTCCTATGCGGAGAAGGTTTAGTGGAAAGAGATGAAAAAGAGAAAATATATGCAGAACTAACAAAAGATCCTGGGCGTTTTGCTGAAGCCATTCTTAGCTATTTCAGCAGAATTCCAATTGATAACGAGGTATTTGATTGGGAATTCTGGAACTTGAACTCATCAGACAAACTTTCAGATTCCTCCGGATTTCCAGGATATTGGGATCTTGATCTATGTCTGATGAAAAATATTAAAGATTCCCTCCCTGAAATCATAGAGTTCTTAAGAGACAATTCAAAATATGGACGTGAGGAAATTCTTAATATTTTTGACAAGGACTGTTTCAAGAATGACTTTGTTGACATTAAAAACATCCAGGGACTTAGTGAGACCATTAAGCAACTCTGCTCCGATTCCAATCCGCGGGTAAGAGGTAAGGCTCTGAAGCTCTTCGCAAGAAGTTCAGACAGTTCAGCCGAGGTGCTTGAATTCATCGCAAAGGGACTCCTCGACGACGCGTCTCCAGTCCAACATTATGCCTATCTTGCAATTGATGGACTGAATTATGGAGCAGAAAATGGTGCAGTGAAAAAGATTATTGTTACAGCCCTTTTAAAGGCGATAGAAAGAAAAATTGAGTCCACTGACGATTCTTTTATTGGTGTCAACTGTTTTATGCTTGCCAAACTTAAAGACAAATCCGCGATCCCGGTGCTGGAGAAAATTATTAATATGGGATATGCGGACAAGACCGATGTAGGCAGTAGCTACCAACATAACCCTGTGTATTCCCCAAGCCAGCAGGCGGCTAAAACTCTTTTCCTCTTGGGAGGAGCGGAGGAAGTACCATTCTGGCGTGAAGTTGCAGGAAATGTTGACGAAGATGACATTGTGCAGCTTTGGGGAATGGCGTCACTCTTGCGGGAAGGGATAGAGCCGGAGATTCAGATCAAAAAGATAAATGGAATTCTAACTGATGCTTCATCCGAAGACATTAGTTCAGATGTCAGAGATGAAATATATAAAGTCCTCGGAGATCTTGGTGGGAAGGAATTGGTGAAATGAAGAATTGCGATCCAGCTGTCTCGACACTTGTCGAAATAATGAAAAATGGGAAAGAGGATCTAGAAGTCCACCCCAAGTATTGGCGTAGAAGGGTCGCGTCTGCCATATCCGGCCACGACGGAGCGTGCCTCTCCAACAACAAACACATTACAATCCGTAGCGCATTATCAGATGTTGACGAAGGAATGAAGAAGATTTCAAGAAAGTATGCCACAAGATAGATTTATTAAATAATAATTTTGCCACAATAAGGCACAAAATTCACAAAAAAGAAGATCTTTCACAAAGACGCAAAGACACAGAGGTAAAAACTTTATTAGAACTTGTTTTTCAATCCGAAATCCAAAATCATCAATACGAAATACGATAGATGGAGGTTGGCATGTCTAAGATTGGTCTTTCAGTTCTGATTGCCGGGGTGGCGGGAATAATCGCCGGCATCCTCTTTTTTCTCCTGAAGAAAACTCCTTCTCCCGAAACTTGTAAAAACTCTGGACCCTTGAAACGTGAATTTCTGCTGAATGCCGTTCTTGTGTCATCGCTTCTGTCATGCTTTGTCTTTTTCTGTTCGACAAAACTCTCCGCCCAGGACAAGCAGGAAAATGCCACCGAGCAAAAAACTGCAGCAGCAAACGACATAAAGACAGACTTCCTGATCCGCCCTAATTCTGTATTCTGTGTAACTACCTTAAATTCAATCTGTTAATTCCAGTTCTGGCGTGTCAGCTCTTTTTTGCAAGTGGAAAAAAGGGATGTACCTTTCCTTAAAAAAACAACGCCGCTA
>CAIQLG010000252.1 GCA_903872565.1 uncultured Lentisphaerota bacterium
AAGCTTGTCTACACGGAATACTTTCCGACACGTTCCGAAGCGCAGAGGCGTGAATATCAGCTGAAATCCAAAAAGAGCTCATCATTTATTCAGAAGCTGATTTCGGATGCCGGCTTGGGTTAGAGCGTCCCGAGCGGAGCATCGGGAAAGTCGGAGATTCTTGCATTCATCTCCACGACTTACATGATTCAATACTTGTTTTTAACTTTTTCCTCACTTTTTCAGGATAAACCATTGACTTCATAGTGGTATCATCATATAATACCACTGGGGAAAAGAAATGCAGATGGACAAATCAAGGAAGATATTATAGAACGGGTTGATCCGGTGTCAACATGCATGAAAAGATAAGCGTAACAGAGAAAATACGAAGGAACGTCATATCGGACATTCTTGACGGCAGATATCTGCCTGGAACGAAGATCAATACCGAAAGAGAAATGGCAGATTCCCTTTCCGTAAGCAGGGTGTCTGTGCGTGCAGCATACGGGATTCTGGAAAATGAAGGAGTTATCGTCAGGGAACATGGTTCTGGCACCAGAGTCTCATCGCAATTCTACGGAACCCCCGGTGAGATCAAGCATATAGCTGTTTTGACAACACTCCGTGACCCTTTCTCCCGCGACTTCATTGAAGCCATACAGGAATCCTGCAGCGAGAACGACATACTCACAGTCCTTGCAGTTACGGAGGAAAATACAAGTTCCCAGTCGTCCATGGCCATAAAAATGGTTCTCCAGGGGATAAGGAACATGATAGTATGGGGCTTCGAAAGGTCACTGGACATTCCCCTCTTCGAGAGAATCAGGATTTCAGGTGTGAATCTAGTTTTCTTCGATCGGGTCAAGCCAGGGGCATGCGCTGATTTCATTGGCCTTGACAACAGGCATGCCATCAGGACACTTTTCTCGGAGGCGCTTAAAAATGGGGCTTCCAACTTCATATATGTCGACTCTTCCGGATTGGATGTGGACAGCAACACCGAACGCAGGCAGGCATTCATTTGCGAATGCAAGAAGATTGGACTCGACTATGAATTGTTTTCAGTACCATGGCGCAATGACAATGGCAGGATTGAAAAAATCTGCAAGGGATTTTTTCCCGCCTGCAAGGTCGGACACAACACGGCATTGTTCTGCGTAAATGATGTTGTTGCAATTGCGATAAGATGCTATGTTCCCGACACCGTAAAGATATACAGTATCGATGGAGTTCAAAATGCAGCAAGGCTCGGAATAAAAACTTACTCTCAGCCGATTAAAGAAATGGCTTCGGCGGCAATTCAGTCGATAATACGTCAGAACAAGCTTTCCAGAAGCTGGAAGGCTTCTGAATTAAGATTCAGGGGCAAAATTCTTTGATTTTTCAATATAACTCATAATAAAGGAGCACAAGCAGATGTCGAAGAATAATGGTAATGGAAGAGATGAGCGTGCAACAAATTACGACGAGATGTACAGGGGGCAGTTTCATTTCAGCCTGCGGTCAGGCTGGCTGAACGACATCAACGGCCTGTGGTACAATGACGGCCTCTATTATATGGCGTATCAGACGACACCGGATTCGCCGGCATTCAGTATGGAAAAATGCAGTATGGGACTGGCCACAAGTCCCGACATGGTACATTGGAATGAAAGGGGGGTGTTCCTTCGCCCCTCTGAACTTGGATCTCCCGGCTCTGGTTCCACTGTCGTGGATTTGAAAAACTGTTCAGGCTTGCAGCGCACGGATAATCCGGTTTTTGTCACACTGTACAGCGGGCACACGTCCGGCGTTTGCATCGCCTACAGCAATGACCTCGGGGAAAGCTGGCAAAGCTATCCCGGCAATCCGGTTATTCCCTCACCCACGTTCGATCCTCGGGATCCGCATGTCTTCTGGCACGCTGCGACAGACAGATGGGTGATGGCGATTTACGGGCCGGATAACGGCAATACTTCATTCTATACGTCCGAGGATCTGAAAACATGGACCTTTGCAAGTAAGCTGATGGGCTTCGGATTCGAATGTCCGGACATCTATGAACTGCCGGTCGACGGGAACGGAAAAAACACAAAATGGGTTATGATGAAGGCCAGTGGAAAATACATAATCGGCACATTTGACGGTGTTGAATTCAAATCCGAGCATGCGGAACACTATGACTCCGTCTTCGGTTTGCATTTCTACGCGGCGCAGTCCTTCTACCGCGACACCTTCCCGGACCGGCGTGTCGTGCAAATAGCCTGGATGGGCAATTGGGGTGCGCCGTTCAATACGGCTCCATGGAACCAGTGCGCGACGTTTCCGGCGGAGATGGGACTTTGTACACTTTCAGAGGGAGTGAGGCTGACACGAAAGCCGATCGCTGAAATCTCCCGGCTTTACGAGTGGTCTAAAAAATGGGAGCCCCAGACAATCGCCGCCGGACAGAATCTCCTGTCTGGAATACAAGCCCAATCCTATGATCTCAGCGTGGAAATAGATCTGTCCAGGTCGGCGACAAATGCTATTGAGTTCTGGTTGCCGGGGAAATGGGTCACCTATGATGTCAAGAACAGGACGCTCATGGGCAAAAAGCTTGACTCGTCAGGGGACAGACTGAAGATTCGACTGCTCGTCGACTGGAGCCATCTGGAGGTTTTTGGCAACGAAGGGGAATATTACTGGTCGGAAAGACTTGCCCTCCCACCTGGAGGCGGATCGGATTTAAAATTGGCTGTCGGCGGAAACACCGAGTTGATATCGATGAGCCTGCACAAAATATCCTCGAGCTGGAGATAGAAGGATTATCATGCAGAAGGAGCTTGAAGATGAAAGAGGAATCTAAGTGTTTCTCCATGTTCGAATTGCTGGACAGCATTAAACGTAAGTATCATAAAATCAATCTGAAAGGAGTTATGAAATGAACAAAAACAAATGCATCAGCTCACTGAAAGGTGTCCTCCTCATGGTAATGGGAAGCATCGCCTGGTTCTCTGCCGGTTCGGTTTTTGGCGAAGCGTATC
>CAIQLG010000253.1 GCA_903872565.1 uncultured Lentisphaerota bacterium
GCAAGGCAAGGGGATTTAAAACCTTCCAGAACTTTATGGTTGTAATTTATCTCGTTACAGGAGACTTGGACTTTACCAAAGTCAACGCCCATTATGAACCACTAACATAAAATAGGTACCCACTTAAAATGAAAACGAACCATTCTTTATGATGAGTTCATGTCGTCTGCTGTCCCACAGATCGTATTCATGTGCCGAGCCTCGGCAGATAGGCCTGATCCGGTCTGGCAACCAGCCGCAGATTTGCTGCATTGTTGTAAATTTACTCCGGGCTGTTTTCATTGAGCTCTCCTTTTTCCTATCCTTATTTTCTATTTTTATTTTTTTGCATTTCCTTTGAGGGATAATGCGCAATCAATACAAGGTTGATTTAAAATTTCAATTATGGGATTCGCATTTTTTTGTTTGTCTTATAGGTTATGCGTTGGTTGATCGTTGGTGTGGAAATTACAGATAATAATTTTTAAAGACAGGCTATGATGAAAAAAAATACTGGCAAGGAATCTGCGAAATTAGCGGATAGTTCGAGGTTCTCAGGACTTACACTTTTGAAGAAATCCTTGACGAGATATCCGACATCACCTGACGATGCCGTCCTGGAAGTCTTCGAGAACCTCTATCCCGGAAGAAAATACGAGGTGGTCCTCGACTGCCCCGAGTTCACATCGCACTGCCCTGTGACCGGCCAGCCAGATTTCGGGGACATCACCATAAGATATATTCCTGCCCGCTACTGCATCGAGAGCAAATCCCTGAAGATTTTCCTCTTCTCGTTCAGGAACTTTGACATCTTTCACGAGGAAACCGTGAATATGATTCTTGACAGGGTTGTGAGGGCCGCGGCTCCATTCTATGCGGAAGTTACAGGAAAGTTCAAACCGCGGGGCGGAATCGCGATCAATGTCCGTGCCGAATATAAAAAGAAATAAAGTTGACAAGATTACAGGATTAACAAGGTGACATCAATTCGGAAAAACCATGAAGATCCTGTCTAAATATTTCAGATTTTACATATTTAAGGAATAAACGATGAAAATAATTAAAAATGGTGATGTGTGTACCCCCGCAGGATTTGCCGCATGCGGAATAAAGGCAGGACTTAAGAAGAGCGGCAACACGGACATGGCTCTGATTTTCTCCGAGACTCCATGCGAAAGTGCAGGCGTGTTTACCTCCTGTCGGTTTGCCGCGGCACCCGTCAAGCAATGCATTGAAACCCTCAAGAAGGGAAATAAGTGCAGGGCCGTCATAATAAATAGTGGCAATGCAAATGCCTGCACGGGAAAGAAGGGACTTGAAAATGCCAGAAAAATGGCTGAATTAACTGCGGGGAAACTTAAAGTCTCCTCCAGCCAGGTGCTTGTCTGTTCCACAGGCAGGATAGGCGTGCCCATGCCGATGGATAAGATTTCCAAGGGAATTGAAAAGGCTATAGCTTCTCTCTCCAACAAAGGGGGAGGGGAGGCATCTGCCGCAATTATGACAACCGACACGTTTGCGAAAAAAGCAGCAGTTTCTTCCAGGATTGGAGGGAGAAATGTCACCGTGGCGGGAATGGCCAAGGGTGCTGGAATGATAGCTCCGGATCTCAAGGGATTGCACGCCACCATGATATGCATAATAACAACGGATGCCGACATTGAAAGAGGCTTCCTGCAAAAGTCCCTTGTGGAATCGGCGGAAAAATCATTCAACAGGATTACAGTTGACGGCGATACCAGCACCAATGACACCATTCTTGTCCTGGCGAACGGCGTGGCCGGGAATCGTAAAATACGACAGAATTCTTCCGATGCGACTCTTTTCCGGAAAGCTCTTGACTACGTGACGACCCAGCTCGCCAGGCAGGTTGTGGTTGACGGCGAAGGGGTTACAAAATTTGTCACAGTGAAGGTCGAGAAGGCTGCATCGGAGAAAGATGCGCTGAAATGCGCCAAGACGATTGCCAATTCACTTCTCTGCAAGACGGCCTGGTTCGGATGCGATCCCAACTGGGGGAGAATTCTTGCGGCTGCGGGAAGGGCTGGTGCCTCTTTCAATCCCGACAAGGTAGATTTATATTTCGATAAGACATGCGCAGTGAGGAAAGGCATGGGATCGGGAATCCCGGAGGAGAAACTTGCGGAAATCATGAGGAATGAGGAATTTTCCGTGAGGCTAGTCCTCAATTCCGGCAAAAGTGCCTGCGAGGTCTGGACGAACGACATTTCATACGAATATGTCGAGATAAATGCGGATTACCACACGTAAAGCGGGCTGTGCCCGCAACCCAAATCCGAAATTCGAATATCGAAATCCAAAACAATGGAGAAGAAAATTCAAATGTTTCAAAAATCCAAACTTTCGGATTTTGAATTTATAATGGAGGGTCGAGTTCTACTCGACCACGGTCGAATAGAATTCGACCCTCCATCGCGGCGGAAATATTCAATGATCAATATTCAATTTGCAATTTTCAACTAAAGAAAATCTTTAAGAGTTGAATTAACGGAGAAAAAACAATGAAAAGAATAATAGACAAGGCGTCAGTTCTGATAGAGGCGCTTCCATACATCCAGAAATTCAGGGATGAGATCATCGTGATAAAATTTGGCGGAAGCGCTATGGAAGACCCCAAGATAATAAAAAGCGCGATGCGGGACATCGTTTTCATGGAATGTGTCGGGATGAAGCCGGTAGTGGTGCATGGCGGCGGCAAGGCCATCACCGCAAAAATGAAGGAGCTTGGAATCGAGAGCAAATTTATAAATGGACTGAGATTCACCTGCGAAAAGACTATTGGGGTTGTTGACGATGTGATGCATGACAAGATCAATCCTGAACTCCTGAAGGCGATTGACGAGGCCGGAGGAACTGCGATGCAGATTTCCGGCAAGAAGTTCCTGAAGGCTAGAAAAATGACATCCAAGTGCTCGGAGACTGGAAAGGAGCTTGACATCGGGTTTGTAGGAGAGGTGTATCATGTTGACCCGGAACACATTCTCGCAGCGCTTGACAAGAATGTGGTGCCAGTTATCCCGCCGCTTGCCGTAGATGCCGAGGGGCAGATCTATAATATCAACGCGGACATAGCGGCGTGCAAGATCGCGGAGGTTCTAAAGGCGAGAAAGCTTGTCTTCCTGAGCGATGTGCCCGGAATCCTTGGCGACAAGGAGAATCCCGAGAGTGTGATTTCAACCATCAAGGTCAGCGAAGTCACTAAACTTGTGAAGTCCGGAGTAATTAGCGGAGGGATGATTCCGAAGATTCAGAGCGCGCTTCACGCGATTAACGCCGGAACCCGCAAGGTGCACATGATTGACGGACGCGTACAACATTCGCTTCTCCTGGAGATTTTTACTGACAAGGGTATAGGAACCGAAATCGTGAACGATTGAAATTGGAAATATTTCCGGCAGAAGCGATTCCGGAAATATTCCAAATCTTTAAATAGGAAAGGGATATGATGAAGAATGACTTATTGCTGTGTCCTGCACCCCGCAAGATGAAGAACCTCCAGGTAGAATTTGATCATTCCTGTTGCAGATGGGTCAGGATTGATCCTCGCATATCAGGAGAGTTCCGCGGAGTCCTCTCTGAGATAACTGCCGAATTTTCCATCCACTTTCCACGTCCCCTCGAGTTGATCGCCGGAACTCCATCCGCAGGCGAGATATTCCTGGAACTTGACTTGGTTGCAGGAAAAAAATCAGAACCACAATCATATTCCTTGAAATCAGGGAAAAATGGTGTGATGCTGAGTGCCGGCGACGAAGCCGGGATTTTCTATGGACTACAGACACTGCGCCAGATTGTGTCTCAAAGAGGTTCTTGTCTGCCCGTCTTTGAGATCGAAGACTGGCCGGACTTCGCTTCACGCGGAGTGATGTTGGACATCAGCCGCTGCAAAGTTCCCACGATGAAGACGCTCTTTGATACGGTGAAAATGCTTTCCTCTCTGAAGGTCAACCACCTTGAGCTGTACATGGAGCACAGCTTCGCTTTTACCGCCCACGAGGCTGTCTGGTATGATGCATCACCCCTTACGTCCCAAGAAGTTATGGAACTTGATGCCTTCTGCAAAAAACATTTTGTTGAACTTGTCCCCAATTTCAATTCGTTCGGGCATCTCGAACGCTGGCTCAGACACCCGGAATACAGGTATCTTGCCGAGTGCCCCGATGGGTTTGCATATCCATGGGGCGACAAGTGCGATCACGGTTCTATTTTGCGTCCATCCAAAGAGGCTCTTGCATTTCTTGACTCGCTTTACGGAGAGTTTCTTCCGAACTTCTCCAGCAGTCTATTCAACATAGGCTGCGATGAAACATGGGAACTCGGACAAGGGTTCAGCAGAAAATCCTGCGATAAAAAAGGAAAGACAAGGGTCTATCTGGATTTTCTGATCGAGATAGACAAGCTGGTCAAGCGAAATGGCAGGAGGACAATGTTCTGGGGGGATATAATTCTCCATGAACCTTCGCTTATCAAGGAGTTGCCGAGGGATATAGTTGCGCTCAACTGGGGATATGAGGCGAATCATCCATTCGAAAAGGAATCTGAGCTTTTTGCTGAATCCGGCATAGAATTCCATGTCTGCCCAGGCACGTCAAGCTGGAACTCCTTGACGGGACGCACGACGAACTGCCTTGCGAATCTTGCAAATGCCGCACGGAATGGAGCCCGCAACGGTGCCGCCGGATTTCTCATCACCGACTGGGGCGATGGCGGCCACCACCAGTATGCGCCTATAAGCTATATGGGTTTCACCGCAGGTGCCGCATACTCATGGTCGTACGATGCTTCAAAAGATCTTGACATCGCAGATGTCATGGACCGAATGATCTTCAAGGACTCCGCATCCATCCTCGGCGGCCTTTTGTCCGAGATGGGGAAAGTGCTTGAACTGGTTAAAAATCGCCCTGCCAACGCGTCTGTATTCAATAAGCTTCTCTTCTGGAATATGGACGGGAAGGCGGAGATCCTCAAGGACATCACTCCGGCGGCTCTGAAAAAAACCGTGGAAAAGTTTGATGAACTCGAGTCGCGTCTGACCTTTGCTAAACCTGAGATCCCGGATGCCAGCCTGGTCAAGTCGGAACTGGCAAATAATATTGCGATGGCTAGGCACGGGGCAAGGCGCGGAATCGCATTCTTTGAAAAATCGGACAGGACTGCTCTGCGACATGAATTACAGAAGATAATACGCAATCACGAGGAACTATGGCTGGCGCGGAATCGTCTGGGGGGACTCAGGGAGAGCTCGGGGCGTCTCCGCGATTTCCTGTCAGCATGTGTGTAATACACCAGCTGTTATTCTACCCTAGCCCACATCCCTTTTTTAAAAGTCACAGTATTGGTCTTGAAATTGTATCATGACAGTCTCGATGCGTCTTTGTTTCGAGGCTATTGGCAAATGGATTTTTATCAGGAAAGATTAATGGACGAGGAATATTTCGAGATAGTTGACGAGAACGGCGAGGTCATAGCATTGGCTCCGAGATCGGAATGCCACGGCAACCCGACACTTGTCCACAGGACATCGCATGTGGTCGTGATGCATCCGGACGGAAAAAGGATGCTTCTTCAAAAAAGGTCTTCTCGGAAGGACATCCAGCCCGGAAAGTGGGACACTGCCGTCGGAGGACACCTTATGCCGGGCGAGTCTTTCCTTGAAGCGGCCCGGCGCGAAATGACCGAGGAACTCGGGATTCCACATGAAACACCTCTTCGATTCCTTTTCGATTCTAAAATAAGAAATGAAATTGAATCCGAGAACACGAAGGTCTATCTTGCGGTTTTCGCTGGTCCCTTCAATTTTCCGGAAGAGGAAATAGACGAAGTGAAATTCTGGTCTTTTCAGGAAATGCTTTCCGGAACTGGCACGGACTCATTCACCCCAAATCTGAAACAGGAACTCAAAACAATTTTAAACCTAGATGAATTTAAAAGCAAATTGTGCTGACATAATTTCTGTTTTCACCCCTTTTCTATGCCCGATATGCAAAAAAAAGGCAATTGAATCTGCTTCACCCGCCTGCGAGGAATGCAGGCAGGAGATAAGATTTATAGAGCCCCCTTTCTGCCCAGGATGCGGTGGTGAGAACAGCGGTATTTTTGATCTGTGTGCCTTCTGCCTCAAAGAGGAAGATGGTCACTTGTGGAAGAATGCGGTCAGCCTGATGCATTTTGAGGGTCTGGGGCGCCAGCTTGTTCACAGATTCAAATACCAGAGCGACACTGCACTTGCGAAAACTCTCGGGAATTTCGCATCGGAAAGGCTGCTGGCTTCAGGGATAAGGCCTGACATCATCGTTCCTGTCCCGCTTCACTGGATCAGCCACATCCTGCGGGGATATAATCAGTCCGAGCTTCTGGCTTCTTTCATCTCAAGGAGGACGGGAATTCCTGTTTCTTCGGCACTGAGAAGAAGGAAGTGGACACGGAGGCAGGCGAATCTGGGGAGAAGCGAACGCAGGGAAAATATTATTAGGGCTTTTTCTGTCAAAGGAATTGGGATTTTCGAAAAAAGGAGTATATTAATCATCGATGATGTCATAACCACTGGTGCGACACTCAGATCAGCCGCGAAGACCCTTCTTGGTGCGGGTGCCGGAGAAATAAACATTTTGACTTTAGCAAGAGGATAAAGACATGGCTCTTTTCGGGAAGAATCAGTATTCCACACTAAAATCAACGAAAAAGAAGGAAATTCCACAGGGATTGTGGCAGAAATGCCAGGATTGCTGCGAAATCATATACAAGAAATCTCTCGAAGAAAACAACAATGTTTGCCTGAAATGCGGCTTCCATACTCCGATAACGGCTCAGAAAAGAATTGATCTTCTCACAGATGCGGGCTCTTTCACGGAGATAGACTCCGGAATGACATCGGTTGATGTGCTGAAGTTTGACGGTACCGCTCCCTATGGCGAAAAACTCGAATCGAACCGGAAAAAGACCGGAATGAACGAGGCCATAGTATGCGGAACCGCAACTCTGGATGGCGTTAAAATGGCGCTCGGTGTCATGGATTTCAGGTTCCTCGGCGCCAGCATGGGCTCCGTGGTCGGAGAAAAAGTCGCCAGGTTGACAGAATTGGCAACATCAAAAAAACTCCCGCTAGTCATTGTCACAGCAAGTGGCGGTGCGAGAATGTACGAGGGAATGCTCAGCCTGATGCAGATGGCGAAGACAAGCGGGGCACTCATGAGACATGCCGAGGCCGGACTTCCATATATAGTGATAATGACCCATCCCACAACAGCCGGCGTCACTGCGAGTTTCGCATCTTTAGGCGATGTCATAATAGCCGAGCCGAAAGCACTCATAGGTTTTGCTGGGCCACGCGTCATAAAGGATACGACACAGGCCATTCTTCCCGAAGGGTTCCAGTCATCCGAGTTCCTCATAAAAAAAGGATTCATCGACAGGATTGTTGACCGCAGGAACCTCCGCGCCGAGCTTTCGCTCCTCCTCAACTATATGTCAGGATGCGTCGGGAAGCATGAATAGGGAGCTTTGTGTAATCCCTCAGTTTTTCTACATTAGTTGTATCGCCATGGCCACCTGTCCTACGAAGCCTTGGCGGCATAGTGGGATGTCGGCCGTGTTCGCCCCCAAGGTGGGGGGCTACAGCAGAATTTCAAATAAAGAGTGACGCATTACAGGTAATTTTTAAAAGATTCATTTTCCTATATTGCTTTAATATATTTTTCTGCTATTGTTGAAAGACTTTCGTTTTATCATTGCCGGGTGTCGGACCCTATGCGATGGACCGCGCCAACCGAGTCAGATGGGGAACCAAGCAGCTCTAAGCGACCGGGACATGCGCCGTAGGTGACTCTGGCCCCGGCGATGACCATTCTCTTAAGGTGGGCCTTGCCCACAACCCAAATTCTAAATCCACAATTCTCCTAATTGTGGAAACTTATAGATTTGCTTGTGCGGAAGGACTTCTGCCAAGCAAATCTAGATTGCCTTGTGCTCTTCGTTTTAGCTTAAGTGTAGAACTTGTCTGAATTTACACTTGGTCTTTTGCCCGGATTGAAGTATTATACCCGAAGAATATATATTTCTCTATAAAGCAACTTTAACTTAAAAGGAGTGGCGAATGAGCAAGAGATCTTTCCTTTCAGGAGTCCTGGCGGTGTCAATCTTTGCAATGCTTGCAGGAGTGGTCATCTGCGATGAAATCGAGACGGCAGGCCAGAAAATCATGTCTTCGAATGAGAACGCCGTCATATGGGTCAGGCTGGTGATAAACCAGAAGATGGTGATGAACGGAGTTCAGATGCAGCAGCAGGAAACGAAATCCGAAGTTGTCGGTACAATAGTTGACCCGTCCGGATTGACACTGGTTTCACTTTCCGGTACAAACCCTTCCGAAATAATGAAGAGCATCATGGAGCAAAGCAGCGGACGGGAAGACATGAAGTTCGAGATGAACAGCGATCTTGGCGAGATCAAGATGGTTCTTTCCGACGGCACGGAAATCCCCGCGAAAGTTGTTTTGCGCGACAAGGACTGGGACATGGCTTTTCTGCGCCCCATCGAAAGACAGGCCAATCCGCTACCATTCGTGGATCTCGCGACAAGCTACAGCCCGAAAATCCTCGAGGAGGTTTTCATTGTTGACAGAATGGGAAAGACGATGAACAACTCCCCGTCAATTTCAATTTTCAGAGTCAAGGCGATTGCAAACAGGCCACGGACTTTCTTTTCGGTCGAGGGCGAGACCTCGTTTGGTTCCCCGGTATTTTCAAAAGATGGTAAAATCATAGGGATCAATCTTATGCGCTTTATGAAGACTGGCGGTGGGGGACTTGGAATGGGAGCTATGCTTGGGGGAAAGAACTCATTGGGAATACAGGGCATTATTTTGCCAGCAAGCTACATCCTTGACGCATCGAAGCAGGCGGCCACTGCGACGGGCACAGAAGCGGAAAACCCTGACAAAAAAGATAACCCGGACAGCAAAAAAGAAAATAAATAATATGAAAACACCAAAGAGTTCATGCCGGATTTGCTGGCAGATTCCACTGCTTTTCACTCTTTTATTCTTTGGCACCACGGCAGGTATGATCGCCGGAGACGGCCAGGAAAACCAGAGAAAGGCCATTGATGATGCGATAGCGAAAGTCAAACCAGCACTTGTGCAAATACATGTCGTGGCACAGAACTTCTATGATGGAAGAGAGCAGAAATTCGAGGCATTCGGAAGCGGTGTCATCGTTTCGCCTGATGGGCTCGTCGTCACAAATCATCATGTTGCCGGACACACGGCGCGGATATTCTGCATTCTTTCCGACAAAAGAAAAATTCCTGCGGAGCTTGTTGGAACGGATCCGCTTTCGGACATTTCAGTTCTGCGCCTCCCGACAGAAAACAAGGAACAATTCCCATTCGTCTCTTTTGGCGACTCAGACAAACTCGAAGTGGGAGACACGGTTCTTGCCATGGGAAGCCCTGTTTCTATCTCGCAGTCTGTCACTCAGGGAATTGTCAGCAATATCGCTATGACTATGCCTCTGATGTACAAGAAATACGGAATAAAGCTCAGGATGGACGGAGAGGATGTCGGATCCCTTGTGCGCTGGATCGGACACGATGCCGTGATATATCCAGGAAACTCGGGCGGACCTCTCGTGAATCTGAAGGGCGAAGTCGTCGGCATAAATGAAATTGGCATAGGGCTTGGTGGGGCTATCCCCTCGAATATTGCAAAAGAAGTTTATGATTCCATTGTCAAGGACGGAAAAATGGAAAGAGCCTGGATTGGACTGGAATTCCAGCCATTGCTTAAGTCACAGGCGGACA
The DNA here is from genome assembly GCA_903872565.1 of uncultured Lentisphaerota bacterium. Taxonomy (GTDB): domain Bacteria; phylum Verrucomicrobiota; class Lentisphaeria; order Victivallales; family GWF2-50-93; genus CAIQLG01. The sequence goes on from CAIQLG010000253.1 coordinate 9,799, forward strand.
ATAAAGGAGTCCTGGTCAGTGGAACAATAGAAGGCTCTCCTGCCGAAAAGGCGGGCTTCCTTCCGGGGGACATAATGATCCGTCTTGACGGGAAAGATGTGAATGTGAAATATGACGAGGAACTGCCTATCCTATGCCATATGGTCAGCGAACTTCCCATCGGCAAGGAAGCCAAGGCACTGATATTGCGGGACGGCAAGGAGAAGGAAATTTCACTTACTCCTGTCCATAGAGAGCCGGCACAGCCGAAAACAAGCGAAATCAAACCTTGGGGTATCACCGCGAGGGACATTTCAAACATAGATGCCAAGGAGTTGAAACGGGAAAATCAGAAAGGTGTCCTCGTAACATCTGTGCGTACAGGCGGTCCAAGCGGCGAATCAAAGCCATCCCTCCAAGAAGACGATGTCATCGTAGAAGTGGGAGGAAAACCTGTCGAGAATATGGAAGCATTCACTAAATTGACAAAGGATCTTACCCCCAAGGGAAGCGGACGGAACCCGGTTCTCGCGGCATTTGAAAGAAAATCAAACCGTTTTCTGACTGTCATTAAACTTGGTTCCGAAGAAATAACAGATCATGGCCGCGAGGTTTCAAAAGCCTGGCTGCCAGTCGGATTCCAGGTGATGACACGCGAGATCGCGGAAAAACTTGGCATCAAAGGTAAAAGCGGCGTAATTGTCACAATGATTTATCCGGGTAGCAAGTCTGTAACCGACGGTCTACAGATAGGAGACATTATTATGGCTGTTGATGGAGATAAGGTACAGACGGTCAACCCCGAAGATGCGGAAGTCTTCACAAACATGATAAGACAATACGATATCGGAGCCAAGCCCGAACTCGCGATATTCAGAGCTGGCAAGGAACTTAAAGTTCCAGTGGAACTTATCCGCACCCCGTATTTGCCACGCGAAATGAAAAAGTACTCCGACGAAGACTTTGAAATAGTCGCCCGGGAAATTGCTTCGATGGAAAAAACAGAGAACAAGCTTGACGAAAAAGAGAGTGGCGTCGAGATTGACGAGGTGAAACCAGGAAGCTGGGCCACACTCGGAAATCTAAACAATGGCGACATCGTCTCATCGATCAATGGGATAGAAGTGAAAAATCTCGCAGACTTCGAGAATGCGATGAAAAAGATGAACTCGGAGAAACCTAAGACTGTTGTATTCAAGGTGCTACGCGGAATTCATCGCCTGTTCATCGAAGTCGAACCCAAGTGGAACCCCTAAGCGTAATGCTTGTAGAATCTGCATTGATCACTGGGGCATTGTTCCGCAGAGGGCACTTTTCGGCTACTTTGACAAGGATGTGTCTACATGCCCGACAGGGTTGGCCGCCGGGCAATAAAGTATTTTTCGTTCGGCTTTTGCAATCCCATTCATTGCAATATATATTCAAGTTCAAGCAACAAAACTAAAACGGGTGTTATGAACGATGGGGAACTTCCTTATCAATCAGCTTGACTATATTTTCTTCATCTATGGTGTTTCCTTCTTGTTACTGGCGGTAATCTGCCATGTACTGGCACGAGAGACTGACACACGCATCAGATGGTTCCTTCTTGGCCTTTTCGGACTCCTGCACGGGCTTAACGAATGGATGGACATGTTTGCGATTTTCGCAGGAGACAATGAGAAGTTCAAGTTTCTGAGACTTGTCGTCATGGCTGTTTCGTTTCTTGCCCTTTTCGAATTTGGAAGAACAGGTTTCAACGCATATTCCAGGACGAAACTCGGATGGTGGATCTATGCTTTGATACTCCTTCCACCCTGTATTTTCGCTTTTCTCTCTCTTAGCGTTAATAGTGCCGGGATATTTTGCAGATATTTCATAGGTTTTCCTGCCGCAGTCTTAACGTCCTATACTTTAGTCCTGAAGGCGAACCTACATCGCTGGAGCGAGAGACGTTATCTTTATATCGTCTCGGTCTCCTTCTTCCTGTATGGACTGGCATCCGGCCTCATTGTTCCTCCCGCTTCTTTTTTTCCGGCGAATTTTGTGAATTCCGATGAGTTCATAGGCATGACAGGCTTACCGGTTCAGCTGCTGAGGGGGCTTCTCGCTTTCATCTCGGCATTTGCACTATGGCGTTTCTACAAGATCAGCAGTGCAATAGCGCTCGGATTTGATCCGAAAGTTGGTAAAGTTCGCTATTCTTCCTCGGAGAATTTCACTGTTTTGACATTTGCCCTGGTCATAGCGTTTGGCTGGATCTTTACATACGAGAATGGAAGGCTGGAGGATCAGTCCGAGAGGCTTAGGCTGATGGAAAATGCGAGGATGGTGGCCACCACTGTAAATCCCGCCCATGTGATATCGCTGAAAGGCGAGCCTTCGGACTCCTCCAATCCGGATTTCATCATGCTGAAAAAACAGCTTTCCTCAACAAGGAGTATAATCAAAGAATGCCGCTTCCTGTATCTGGTGCGGAGGCTTCATGATCGCACAATAATTTTCCTGATTGACTCCGAGCCGGAAGCATCCCCCGATTATTCCAGGCCTGGCGATGTATGGGATGATGCGCCCGCTGGTGTATTTACCGCGTTCGACGGGAAGATGCCCGTCATGTCTGTCTATTCTGACAAATGGGGGCAATGGATGAGCGCGTTCATTCCGGTTCTTGATGATTCCGGGACGATTGTCGCGATGGTCGGGATGGATGTGAGCTATAAACTTGTTAAACAGAAGGTTAGCTATGCCAGGCTTTTGCCGATATTGATCACACTTCTGATAATAGTCATAGTGATAGTTTTCATATTCATATATCAGAGAGGATTCGAGTTCCACTACAGAATGCTTAAATCGCAGAACGCTTCCAACGCAATTTTCAATTACTCCGACCGTGCGCTTCTAGTGAACGATATGGACGGCCGTGTCCTAAGAGTGAACGGAAGGATGCTCGAGATATTCAGAATCTCTGAGCAAAAAGCGCTTAAATATTCCTTCCTGTATGATCTTGCATCCCCCTTCGAGGACAGAAAAAATCTCAAGTACTTCTGGAGGATGGCCACGGAAGGCAGGCCGCAGACGATTGAATGCAGGGCGGTAAGGCCAGATGACGGTTCAACCTTTCCCGCCGAGGTGGTCATCTCGAAGTTCAACGATGGAACGGCTGATTACATCCTGGTGTCACTCAGCGACATAACAAACAGGAAAAAAGCCGAGAACGATATTCTTGCAGCCAAGGAATTGTCTGATTTGCTTTATAAGACAATTCCTAGCGCGGTATTCACGGTTGACACTGCCCAGTTTGTGACGACATGGAACAGTAGGGCGGAGGAAATAACCGGATACACGGCAGATGAGATCATTGGCAAGGAGTGCACGCTTTTCGGGAAAGAGCCATGCCTGGCCAACTGCGGACTTTTCGATCCCTCCATACCCAAGCCAATAAAGAACAAGGAGTGCGTAATCCGGACGAAAGACGGGAAACAACTTAAGATAATAAAGAATGCGGATCTCATAAGGGCTCCGGACGGCAGGCTCATAGGTGGGATAGAGAGTTTCGAAAACGTGACGGAAATGAAGGAGACCCACGAAAGGCTGAGCCAGACTCTGGTGGAAGTCGAAAAGCTGGCATTGGAGGCGCATGCCGCGAATATCGCAAAAAGCCAGTTTCTCGCGAACATGAGCCATGAAATAAGGACGCCTATGAATGGTATCATCGGCATGACTTCCCTCCTTCTTGAAAGCGACATAAATAAAATCCAGAGGGAATATGCGGAAGCGATCCATCAGAGCGGAGAAATACTTCTTGCTCTTATAAATGACATCCTCGATTTTTCCAAGATAGAGGCCGGCAAGATGGAGCTGGAGGAACATGAATTCTATCTTAGAAACTTCCTCGACGATGTCATTTCCCTTCTTGCGGTGAGGGCGTATCAGAAGAATATAGAGCTCGCATGCCTGGTCGAACCTGATGTGCCGGACTACATGAGGGCGGATTCCACGAAGATAAGGCAGATACTGGTGAATCTTGCTGGAAACGCGATAAAATTCACGGAGAAGGGACATGTGCTGATCACTGTATCCGTGGCATCATCACCTGCCGGAAAAAGGAGAAATCTAAAATTCGTGGTCAAGGATACTGGCATAGGGATTCCAGCAGAAAAGATTCCGATCCTATTCAGCGCTTTCACTCAGATTGATCCGTCAAGTACAAGAAAATTTGGGGGGACGGGCCTTGGGCTGGCAATATCCAAGAAAATGACAGAGCTCATGAATGGCAGAATCGAAGTGGAAAGCAGCGAGGGCAGGGGGGCATCCTTCATCTGCACTATTCCCGTAGAGACCATTGACAAGAAGGACGTTCCTGAAGGATTTGTCCTGGAGATCCGAGAAAGCAGAATTCTCGCGGTTGACGACAACGAGATAAACAGGATGATACTTGACTCCCAGCTGAAGTCGTGGGGGAACAGGCACTCCTTGGCCGAGACTCCCCAGGAGGCCATTAGGATGCTTAAAAACGCTTCTGACGAGAAAGATCCATTCATGGTTGTGATACTTGACATGCAGATGCCGGGTATGGATGGAGAACAGCTCGCCGAGGAAATAAGAAAGGACCTCTCCGTAGTACAGCCTGGGCTCATAATGCTGACTTCGATGGGCAGGCAGGATCTGATTTCCTGTTTCAGAAGAATGGGCTTCGATGCATATCTCACTAAGCCGATAAAGCAGTCCCAGCTCTTCAACTGTATCTTGGAGTCCCTCCACAGGAAACAGAAAGGTGCGGATTTCATGGCGGAATTGCAGAAGACGGAAGTGGCATACGAGAAAGACACCAAGACCAGGATCCTCGTCACAGAAGATAACATCGTCAATCAGAGACTTGCCGACGCTATGCTCAGGAAACTCGGGTTCACCCCTGATGTCGTCCCCAACGGAAGAGAGGCGGTGGCAAAGATGTGCTCCTCCGATTACGATATTGTCCTTATGGACGTGCAGATGCCCGTCATGGACGGGGTTGAGGCGACTTCGCTGATAAGGAACAAGTCATCGAAGGTCAGGAACCACAATGTTCCGATAGTTGCCATGACAGCACATGCGCTTAAAGGTGACAGGGAGAAGTGCATTGAAGCCGGCATGGACGACTATATCTCAAAGCCGATAGATTTCAACAAGCTCAAAAATGTGATCTACAAGTGGACAAGAAAGGGTAATCCCAAGACGGGAGACAATATCCCACAGGAAGAGCAGGAGGAGAAAATCTTCGATCTGGAGTCTCTTTCGGAACGGCTTCTCGACGACGATTCGATCATCGTCGAAGTGCTGGGTGTCTTTATCGAGGACACACCGCACCAGCTTGAAGCACTTCGCCATGCCTGCGACGAGAAGAATTCGTCTCTCGTCTCATCGATCGCCCACACTGTAAAAGGGAGTACCGCGAATATTGGCGGCATGTGCATGGCCGAGCTTGCAAAGAAGATTGAATTCTCGGCCAGGGATGGAGATCTCGCGTCCGCCATCGCACTGTTTTCCGAACTTGAGTACCAGTACTCCCTGCTGGAGGCTGAACTTCGACGTTATCTGAAATCAAAACAGGAGAAAATGCGGCAATGAAAGTACTTGTGGTTGAAAACGATCCGGTTTCGCAGGAGATACTTGCAGGAGTGCTCCCGAAATGGGGATACGAAGTGGTCAGGGCGATGGATGGTGTCGAGGGGATGGATAAGATAATGCTCCCGTCGTCGCCTGATCTCGTTCTGCTCGATTGGATGATGCCAAGGATGGATGGTCTGGGCTTTATCAGAAAAGTGAGGTCTGAAGTAAAGGACAATCCTCCTTATATCATAATGTTGACTTCGCGTAACGAGAAGAAGCATATAGTCACCGGACTTGAATCGGGCGCAAATGACTATATAACAAAGCCCTATGACAAGGATGAACTCAGAGTCAGACTCGATGTCGGCAAAAGGATGATCGAACTTCAGCAGGCGCTTCTCAAAAAGATTTGCGACCTGGAGTCCGCCCTGAAACAAATCAACGTTCTCGAGGGGGTGATCCCCATCTGCATGTACTGCAAGAAGATACGTGATGACAGCAACTACTGGAACCAGATAGAGGGCTATATCGCGGCTCATTCCAATGCAACATTTACCCACGGGATATGCCCGGAATGCTATAAGAAAATAGTCAAGGAAAGCATAGACAAATAGTGGTGGGAGGGACTACTTCCTTGGGGTCTTGGCTATTAGCTCCGAGAGGATTGTCTTGTACCCTTTACCTTTATTGAGATCTTCTGTAACCTGTGCCAGCGCATTCTTTTTCTTTTGTATCGGCGGACGGTTCACATGAAAAGTGAAAACCATTCTGCCGGCACTTATCTTGTCTCCGTCCTTGAGTGTCCTCAGGGAGTTGCCTTCCAGCCTCCTGCCGTTCAAGAAAGTTCCATTCGATGCGCCGAGATCAATGACGATGAACTCCCCCTGCTCATCCTTGTCAATCTCGAAATGTTCTCTGCTTATCTGGGAGTCTTCCTGTATCTGGAAATCCACATGTTCACCCCTGCCAAAGACAAAAGTCCCTTTCTCCGGCAGTTCAAACACTTTCATATTGCCATCATCGGTTATCGAGATAAATGCCATAATATGTCTTCTCCGATGTTTATTTGCTTATGATTCAGGGTATTGCAATATAATTCTTTATCTTGAAAAATAGCCTTTAAGTTCCGACTTTGCCAGAGTATTTCCCTTTTCAATCAAGGGAGTTCCGGAAGCATTTTTCTTCATCGTCGGTATCTTTTCTGTACTAAGTGCATAAACTGTGAAGAGATACTCGTGCTTGCCGCTTCCGGGCGGGGGTTGGGGGCCTCCCCATCCGTTGTCGCCAAAACTGTTTTCTATTTCAAGCGATCCTTTTGGCATTTTTTTACCGGACGCACCTTCGGGTAGAGAATCCTTGTCTGCGGGAATGTTTACGACCATCCAGTGCACCCAGCGTTTTGCGAGAGGGTGAAGATCAATGCATGTTACTGCAAATGACTTTGTGCCTTCTGGCGCACCCTTCCATGAAAGCTGTGGGGATATGTTTTTCCCGCCGGCAACACTTTTCATCGCGAATTTCGCAGGAATCTCATCTCCGTTCTTGAACGAAGTTGAGCTCAAGGTGAAATCATCGCCATGAAGAACGAAGGCACCCATAATGAACACAGACAATGCATATTTCATCATTCCACTTCCTGACGCTTTGATGCCCTGACACTCTGACTTTTTGCTGCTCTTCTATCCGACCGCCTGGCAGACAGTTATTGCCGCCACACCCATTATGTCTTCTGCCGAACAGCCTCTGGAAAGATCGTTGACAGGTTTTGCAAGACCTTGCAGGATAGGACCATATGCGGCTGCACCAGCAAGGCGTTCCGTAATCTTGTAGCAGATGTTGCCAGCATTAAGATCCGGGAATATTAATATGTTGGCCTGTCCCTTAAGCGGGCTCGAAACGCATTTTTTCGCCGCGACAGATGGAACTATTGCGGCATCCGCCTGCAATTCGCCGTCAACCAGCATGTCTAAATTTTGCTCACGGATCCTGTTCTTCGTGATCTCAACGGACTTGATCACTTTGTCAAGAATTTCATGACTTGCGCTTCCGGCTGTGGAGAAGGATAGGAATGCGAGTCTTGGCTGTTTTCCTATAAGCGCCCTGTATGTCGTGGCGGTAGCGATCGCTATGTCCGAAAGCTCCTCCGCATTCGGGTTCGGATTTACGCCGCAATCGGCGTAAAGCAGTGTCATTTCTCCGTTTGGCGCGGGAGTCCGCAGATCCATCACAAAACAACTGCTTCCGATTTTAAGACCGGGTGCGGTTCCGATCACCGTGAATGAGGCTCTCAGCATATCAGGGGTGGAAGCGATACTGCCGGCCACCATTCCTTCGGCATCGCCCTTCCTGACCATCATGGTGCCGAAGAAAAGGCGGCTCTTCATGTGTTCGACGGCTTTATCCATGGTCATATTCTTTTTTTTGCGAATCTCGCAGAATTCCTCGGCATAGGAAGTGAAAATATCAGATCCGAGATGGTCTAGCGAAATGAATTTTCTTTCCGTGACTCCAGCAGACTTGCAGGATTCGGTTATCTCCTTTTCAGTTCCGATTACGGTTACTTTAGCGATTCCTTTTTCCGTAATCATGTTTGCGGCTTTCACCACTCTGGGGTCATGTCCTTCCGGAAGGACAATCTTCTTCCCTGCCTTCTGTGCTTTGATGATGCAATTTTCAAGTGCTGACATAAGATTCCTCCAAGTATAAATTAAATCAGTTATCTCTCTTATTTTCCGTTTGCGACAACTCCAAGGGTTTCCCTCGCAATCATTAGTTCCTCGTTGGTGGGCATTACTACTGCGACGTTGCGGCTTGATTTTGTGGTTATAATGCCCGCTTTCCCTTTGCATGATTCATTTTTCTCAACGTCAAGATCGAAGCCCAGGCAGGAAATTTTGTCGAGCACCATCTTCCTGACGTATGCACTGTATTCTCCGATTCCACCTGTGAAAACTATTGCGTCAACTCCGCCGAGGATCGCATAGTAGGAGCCAGCATACTTGACAATTCTAGAGACGAACATTCTCAACGCCCTCAAGGCTTGCTGATCACCATCTTCAGAAGCGTTGATGATGTCTCTCATGTCACTGCTGTTTATTCCGCCCACTCCGAGAAGGCCACTCTTCTTGTTCAAGGTCTTGTCAATCTCGTCAGGGGTCATGCCAAGATTGAACAGTCTGATGACGATGGCGGGATCTATGTCGCCACATCTTGTCCCCATGACAAGGCCTTCGAGCGGGGTCATGCCCATCGAGGTATCTACTACGACGCCATTGCTGATGGCTGCCGCACTGCATCCGTTTCCAAGATGGAACGTCATGAGCTTGAGTTCTGAAAACGGTTTTCCCAGGAATTTGGCTGTGCTGATTGCGACATAGTTGTGCGAGGTGCCGTGGAATCCGTAGCGCCTTATCCCATATTTTGTGTAGAGCTCGTAGGGCAGGGCGTAGAGATATGATTCCGGTGGCATTGACTGGTGGAATGCTGTGTCGAAGACCGCGACGTTATGCACCCCTGGGAACATCTTCTCGCATGCCTCTATACCCATCATGTTTGGCGGGTTGTGCAAAGGCGCGAGAGTGAAGCAGTCGCGGATTACTCCCTTGACATGGGTGTCTATGATCACAGGTTTTGTCATCTGTTCTCCCCCATGCACAACCCTGTGTCCTATCGCCTGGACTTCGGATAGATTCTCAAGAACGCCGACATCCTTGTCAAGGAGTTTTTTAGAAACAGTGTCTATGGCATCAACATATGATTCTACCTTGACATTTGCCTCGACACCTATGCCGTCGTGCCGCTGATATTTGAGTACCGGATTGGACAGGCCTATTCTTTCTACCTGGCCCTTGGCGAGCATTTTTTCCTGGGCCATGCTGTAGAGGGTGAATTTTAGCGACGAGCTTCCTGCATTTATCACTAGAATTTTCATGTGTAAAAAGTGACTCCTAAAATGTTGGTTCAATTAAAAGAAGATTACGGGGTGTATATATAGCTTTAACAGCAGAATAAATCAAGGCGGAAAAGAGTATACCGGCATATTTTTTTTCCAAAAAAAACAGGGTGAGAATATAATGTGTCAGTTCTTATTGGGAATTTTGCTGTAGCCGCCCCCATGTTGGGGGCGGCCACGGCCAACATGGCCGTGGCTACAACTAATGTCGCAAGAATAACGCTTTAAAACTTAACGACAACTTCCTGGCGGTCGGGTGAATTTTGAATTTTAGTTAGGTAATATAATAATATAATAATTAATATCGCAAATGGTATTGCTATAAACGATCCCACCATGGCAGCAACAAATAATAATGCTGCCCTTAACCCAGTCCCCAGATAAAAGAAACAAAAGATGAACGAGAAACAAAAATACATCAGAGGAGCAACAGCATAGTGACCTTTACAACGATGAGAAAACATTGAATATATATGTACAATCAAGGACATAATATGTACTCCGACAACAGCTCCATAAGAAAATAAAATGATATTATTCTTGTCAGTATAGAGAAAAACAAGCAAAGCTCCGAGAAGAAACGATAATGGAGCTGTATAAAAGGTAAATCTTAAAATTATTTTACTCATAAGTGACGCATCACCTAGATAATCTCGGCGGAAGTCTTTCCGCACGAGATTATCTACTGGAAGTCACATTTTAAATTTCCCATTTTTCTTAACTTTTTTCTTCTGAGGA
>CAIQLG010000254.1 GCA_903872565.1 uncultured Lentisphaerota bacterium
GAAAAGGCAAAGACGCATGGAATTGGAATGGAAATAAAAAAAGGCATTTTGAAAATTATGAATGCATTATTTTCTGCATATCTTCTTGATTTGCAACAATCCAGCAATCCATTTATCCAACAATCCATGGGACGATACTGGAATAAATTAATAACAACAATCCTGTTAACTTCGGTGGTGATTGTATTGTCATCATGTGCAACCCGTCCTGAGTACTCGATAATAAAAACTAATTTGGAGATTTGAGGGGGATCCACGAATCAACGCTTGAATATTATGAAAACGGTAAATTGGTTAAGGAAGTTGAGTATGATTTGGAAAGCGACTTTAAAGAACTGGATAAGATAAACGCACAGAACCATACAGATTCTCCTAACGGCAAAACACCGTAGGAAATATTGAGATGTTCTCTATTATTAAATGAAAAACTGTACGGCAGGGCTGTAAGCCAGAAATTCCTAAGCCCAGGGCAACGCCCTGGGAAAAATGATCCCCCAAAAAAACAAGCGCTGAAGGTGCGAGATAAAGTTAAGCATTTCGTAGATGTCTAGTAAATATATTGCGGGCTTGCAGCCCTTTATCTTTTATTTTCAACATGTTCCCACGGCGATGCCATTGGCTGAGGAATTACAGGCTTTTCCGCCATAGCGGGGACCAGCTGGGGCTGGCAGCCCTTAAATGCAATAATGAAACATGCAAATAGATAGACACACCAAAGTTGTGAACTCCAACGACCACGACTATGCAAGTCTTTGTCCCCAGGCTGGGGCTTCAATGTTCGACGTTGGACATTCGCTGTTCGATGTTCAGCTCCTCTTCCTCCACCCTCTCTGTCTTGCGGCCTCGAAGAGGAGAATTGCCGCCGCGATGCCGACGTTGAGCGAGTCGGCAAGGCCTGCCATCGGTATCCTGACCGGGAAGTCCGCCTTTCCAAGCCAGAACTCGCTCAGTCCAAATTGTTCCGCGCCAAGGACAAGCGCCACTGGACCGGCCATGTCGATGTCCGTATATATCTTGTCGGAATGCGGAGTCGCAGCAATCAGTTTAACATTGTTCTTCTTGAGCCAGGAATAAACCTCGTCGGGAGAGGATTCGGCGATAGGCATGGTGAAAATCGTGCCAGTACTCGCAGTTATGACGTTCGGATTGTAAAGATCTGTTTTTTTGTCGCAGAGGATGAGGGCATCCGCACCGGCACCGTCGGCGGAACGCAGGATCGCCCCGAGATTCCCCGGCTTCTCGATTGACTCCGCCACGACATAAAGGCCGTTTTCGACAAAGCCTATGTCTCCGAGAGAATGCCTGGGACAACCGGACACGGCAATTAGTCCCTCCGGCCTCTCGCGATATGCGAGTTTCGCAAACACCTCCGGCGCAAGGCAATATAATGTGACATTCTTTGCAGAAAGCTCCTCAAGGAGTGTGTGCTCGTTGCTTCCCAGAAACATCTCGGGACAGTAGAAGCACTCGTCGAGGGGAAATCCGGTGTCGCAGGCTCTTCGGAGTGCACGATATCCTTCGAGAAGTGTTTTCTGCTCCTTGTCCCTGAAGCCGCGGTTTCTGAGCCGCACCGCATATTTAACCTTCGGATTTTGCAGACTTGTAATGTTCATCGCATATATTTCCCAAATATTATTTCTTTATTATACCAAGTTGCAATCAAAAGACAAGGCTATGAAATGCCGTAAAAACTACTGTAGCCGCCCCCATTTTGGGGGCGAACACGGCAAACATGGCCGTGGCTACAACAAATCTAACACACATTATTGCTAGTCCATCGATTGCAAATTTGGTATTGGCAAATGCTTCTGTCGCTTTAAGTAGGCCCGGTTTCGATGAAACCGGGCATGTTTGGTTTCCACCTTCGCCAAGGCGCCACGGCGGACATGTTATCGAAACCAGACCTACTTTTGACACTCTGACACTCTGACACTCCAATGTTGCTAAGTTAAGCCTGAATTTGAGTAACTCGGGGAATCTCCCCGAGGAAAGTCGCGGGGTGGTACCCCGCGTTACTTGGCTTAACTTAGTGACATTCCTCTGACACTCTGACACTTTGGCTACAGGGGAAGCCCGTCTCAGATAAAAAGTGTCGCGGAGGATTTGTCGGACTCGGAGAGGAATGTTGCGACTCCCCCAATTTCCACTCCATCAATGAGTTCCTCCTTCTTGATGCCCATGACATCCATTGACATCGAGCATGCCACTATCTGCGCTCCTGCACCGATTGCGGATGCCATGAGGGACGGCAGACTTTCGACATTCTTGTTCTTCATCACGTTCTTCATCATTGCTGTACCAATTCCGCACATGTTCATCTGGGACAGTTTCAGTTTGTCGGCACCTTTCGGCATCATTTCTCCGAACATGAAATCCATTACTCCCTTGCCACTCGCCTGCGGAATGTTTCTGCGGATAGAGTTCAGTCCCCAGAATGTGAAGAACATTGTGACTTTTTTCCCCATAGCGATGGCGCCGTTCGCAATCACGAATGCGGCGAGTACTTTGTCGAGTTCCCCTGAAAATACGACAAGAGTGAGAGCATCCTTGGTCGTCACCTGAGTGTCATTTTGCGAAATTCGCAGTTCCCCGCCTTTCCTGACGAGCGCCCGGATTTTCGGCGGAGCACCCTTCACTTCGAGCAGTTCATGGCCGTTCTTTATGCACCAGGCCTTGACATCGGAAGTGAATCCGGGATCGCTTGCAGTCACAGATATCTCGTCACCAGCATTCATATCCTTGAGAGCATCCTTGAGTTTCATGATCGGGCCTGGACACTGAATGCCACACGCATCCAATACGAGCTTTGCAACCTGTTGAGACGAAGCAGGTTTGACCGTTCTGCTACTGACTGGGGTTTCCTTTTTTCCACTTTCCGGGGCACCAGATTCCTTGTCGTGGAAAAGAGTGAATGTCGTGGCTCCCCCGGAAAGAGTCCCGAGATATTTCGAGGCTCCGAAGCCTTTCTGCTTCAATATTCTGTAGGCGAGATAACTGGTAAAACCTACTTTGCAGTATAGGAATATGTCCTTGTCTCTGGGGATTTTGTCAACGTCCTTCCTGAGTTTTCCAAGCGGAATATTGACCGCTTCGGGAATGTGCCATACCTCATACATTTCCGGTGGCCGCACATCAATCAGAAGTCCATCCTTAGTTTTTTGCGGGTAATCCTCAGGATACCAGCATTCGACATCGCCATGCAGAAGGTTTGACGCGATGAAGCCTGCCATGTTGATCGGATCCTTCGCAGATCCGTATGGCGGCGCGTATGAAAGCTCGAGGTTTTCGAGATCATAGACTGTCATTTTCCCCCTTATTGCTGTCGCGAGGACATCAATTCTCTTGTCGACACCTTCATATCCTACGGCCTGAGCACCAAGGATTCTACCCTGATCATTGAAGAGGATCTTGATATGTATTGGCGTGGCGCCTGGATAATATCCCGCATGGCTAGAGGGATGAAGATAAATTTTTCTGAAAGGAATTCCGGCCTTTTTCAGGGCTTTCTCGGATGCGCCGACGCTTGCACCTGTCATCTCGAAGACCTTCACAATTGCCGTACCGAGAGTTGAAGAGTATCTGCTGTCTTTCCCAAAAATGACATCGGCGGCGATTCTTCCCTGCCTGTTTGCAGGACCCGCGAGCGGAATCAGGGTAGGGGTACCGGAAATCCCGTCAACAACTTCGATGGCATCTCCCACTGCAAAGATGTCCGGATCGGAGGTCAGCATATTTCCGTCAACGACGATTCCACCCCGGTCGTCAAGTTTAAGACCTGCGTCTTTTGCGAGCGAGGAATCAGGCTTGACACCTATTGAGATTATTACAATATCTGCGGGGAGATTTTTTTTGTTCTGAAGCTCGACCAGGATTTTTCCATCCATTTCCCGGAAGGCTGCGGCAGTTGTGCCGAAATGAAATGTGATGCCATTCGATTGCATGGTTTTCTGCAATGCCATCGCCATTTCCGGATCGAACAGCGAAAGTATCTGTTCCGGGCGTTGAACCATCGAAACGGAGATTTTCCGTGCAACCAGGTTTTCGGCAAGCTCGACTCCGATGTAGCCACTGCCAAGGATCACGGCATCATTGACGGCACCTTTGTCAATCTCAGATTTTATCGCATCCATATCCTGGATGTTTCTAAGAGTAAAGATCCTGGGGTGATCAGATCCGGGAATAGATGGTTTTACCGGAACGGCACCAGGTGCAAGAATGAGCTTGTCGTAGGTCTCCCCGTAGGTCCCGCCTTTTGCCGTATCCCTGACTGTGATTTTTTTCGCGGCCCTGTCAATTTTAACGACTTCCGAGTGGATTCTGACATCGAGGTTCAAGTTTTTCCGCAGAGATTCCGGTGTCTGCAGAAGGAGTGAATCTCTGTCCTTGATTTCGTTTCCGATGTGATATGGAAGTCCGCAGTTCGCGAAGGACACGTGTGGGCCGCGCTCAAAAACGATTATTTCGGCATCTTCGCCAAGCCTTCTTGCTCTGGCCGCGGCAGACATTCCTCCCGCTACTCCGCCTATGACTAATATTTTCATTGATTAGTTCCTTTCGTAGTTTGGTTAATATTTGTCGAGGAGAATTATATTATTTGAACCTGGCCGGCTCCGCCGGGGCTAATACCATATCTTTCCCGCTAAACACGCCAAATGCGCTAAAATACAATTCCCATACGATCAGATTGATTCATCCTGGCGATTAAGGTATGGCATTTCGATGAAAATACAATGCCTAGACGTTATTCGCCGAAGTAGGTCTGGCTTCGATGAAGCCAGACATGCCCGGCCTCATCGAGGCCGGGCCTACTAAAAAATGGGAATAATATATTACGATTCACCATCAAAAATTAAGTTTTTACTGCAGAGAAAAAAGCATCCGCTTATGACGGATGCGCAAATTTGCTGCAGCCACGGCCGTGTACACCCCCAAGATGGGTGCGACTACATCTGTCTTCGTCAAAGAATTATGTCAGGCAATCCCTTATTTTCGCAAGCATTGCGGATGGCCTGGGATCGCTTGCAAGGGACTTGAATCGTTCTGAATTCCCCCCCCAGATATTTTTCGCAATCTCAAGAATCAGCCCGGGACGCCACTTGGGATTTTCCGCCACCAGTTTTATCAGTCTCACAAGGAATGATGCGGTATTTCTTTCGGGTGGAGTTTCACCTCGGCATACAGCTTCGATGTCTCTTATCAGCCAGGGATTATGCAGAAGTCCACGTGCAGGTGTGACACCATCCACTGTGGAATCGCGAATTACGCTCAACGCCTGTTCACATGTAAAGATATCCCCGCTGGCGAACAAAATGCTTTCAGGCAGAAGCTGGCGTGCGATTTTGAAACGGTTATGGCCATCTGGAATGGTTCGATACATCTCCTTTGCCGTCCTGTAGTGCAAGACAATCCAGTTGGGGCATGCACTCCGTACAGCATCCAGGATATGTGGCAACTCGTCTGGCGACTCGAATCCGGAACGGATTTTCACTCCAATCCCGCCGGATGGGCAGGCATCACGCATCGCCAGAAGGGTGTCCCGAATCCATTCGGGATTGTGCAGATGAGCGCTTCCAGATCCGCTGCGGAGTACAGTTGGACTTGGACATGCGCAGTTAAGTTCGACGCCAAGCACCCCGTCAAGAGTTGTCAGTATCCCCGCAGTTTTCGCAAGATGCTCTCTGTTGATTCCCATTATTTGCGCCACGATGGGAAGTGGGCGATAAGGCTCCAAGCGAAGAAGCAGTTTATTTACACGAGGCGTATTGTGCGATATCCGGATAAATGGAGTGATCCATCCTGGCAAAAGGTCGAATTCCATCATCGCAAGGCAGAATTCAGGGGTCATAATGCCATCCATCGGCCCTGGCAGTATGCGCGAAGGAAGAGCTTTTCCTCCAGGCAGAGCGATAGGTTGAAGAAGTCTTTTCAAATCATTTTTCATTGAATTCTATACTGTCTCATGGTCAATCATATGCTTCTCTGAATATCCAATAACCAACACGGAATCTCCAATTCCCAAGTTCATTAAACTTAGTCGTTTAGTATTTCTTTATCCATTCAGCAATGT
The DNA here is from genome assembly GCA_903872565.1 of uncultured Lentisphaerota bacterium. GTDB lineage: Bacteria > Verrucomicrobiota > Lentisphaeria > Victivallales > GWF2-50-93 > CAIQLG01. The sequence continues at coordinate 6,068 of CAIQLG010000254.1, forward strand.
CGCTGATGACTAATTCCGCAACGTTACTTGCCTGTTGATACTCTGCACCTGTGCTTTGGCCTTGCACTTCCATGAATAGATGGTTCAGTGTTGGATAACTCTTCAACATTACATCGGTGCGCGAAGATAATACCTTTCTCCATTCATTGAAATCATCCATCCGCACCTGACAATCCCGTTCACCCTGAAGAATCAACATAGGTTGCTTCAACGTCTTGGCAACCCCAGCCGGATTGTAGCCTTTCAGATCCAGCCAGTAGCTCCCCGGGGTGCCAAGCAGCAAGCAGGTAGGCGAACTTTCTTTTGAAAGTTTTTTTACAGCTTCAACCTCGCATCTGATTTCATCAACCTTTTTCTTGTTGTCCAGCGTAAGTTCACCCGACAGGGAAACTTGAAATAACGTCTGTTCAAGTATCAAATCCTCGAGCGGCCTTGCCGCACCAGCCAAGATCACGAGTCCGGCAATGTTTGTGTTGCCTACTGCAATGCGAGGTGCCAGCATGCCTCCAAGGCTATGTCCGAGAACAAATATTTTGCCGGGGTCTATCCTTTCCGTCTTTTTCAAAAGAGACACTGCCTCCAATGCGTCAATTATTGTCTCATCTCTGACGGTTAATTCTTTCATATCCACAATTTTGGCCGCATATTTGCGAGTCCGCTTTTCGTAGCGAAGCACCGCAACACCTCGTGATGCAAGCCCCCATGCAAGATCTCGGAATGGCTTATTGACTCCAATACTTTCGTCTTTGTCGTTAGGACCTGAGCCATGCACAAGAATCACAGCCGGAAACGGTCCTTTGCCGACCGGCATGGAAACTGTGCCCGGAAGAATCCATTCACCTGTGCCAACTGTAACATCACTATCCTGAAAAAGAGTTGCCTTTACATAACTTGGGGGGCTATACTGAGCGACCTGTACAGGCACAAAAAATAACCCGGCAATTTTGTCTGCTTTGTCAATGACAACCTTTACGTCAACTCGTTGTTTCTGAAACTGGCAGGTCACGAAAACGATTCGGAATTGCTGGGAAGTTTCCGCCTTGGTGGCTTCGATTTTCTGATAATCCCCCAACGTATCGCGAAGACTCTTCCATATTGTTTCCAAGCTTACGGGAGAAACAGCCCCCTTCATGTTATCGTCAAAGGTTGCCGTTGCCTTTTCAAAATCCCCTTGCGCAAGCAGAGAGACAAACATTTTTGCCAGTTTCTCTCCGGTGGAACCCGCAGGCGGTGCCTCCTCCATTTCGGCAGCTACCAAGGAAGTCAGACATAGAAAGACGCACGTCAAAACGAGTAACTTCTTCATAGTGTTTATTTAGACCTTATGCCTTTTACCGCATGAATTTATACATTTTAAACTAAATCCATTATTCCCGGATTTCAAGTCCGAACGGAGGTATGAGAAATTCTTAAAAAATCATTAATACATTGATATTGTATCGGAACTTGCTTTACGCGCAAGTTCCCAAGCTAGATTGTGGTAGTTTATAGATTTAGTTGTGCGGAATGATTTCCGCCAAGCAAATCTATTCTGTATAAAAAAGGCGCCCCATTGGCTGTAGGGCGCCTTTCAAATTCGTCAGTTATTCAAGAATTACATTACTCCTCCGAGTTTCTTGAAGAACTCCATTCTGCGCTTCGCATCCTGGGCGGCGAGCTCGAAGAGGGCATCGGCTTCTTTCGGAGCTGTCTTGAGCAGCGCCTTGTAACGGCCTTCGCTCTTGATGAATTCCTTGTAGTCGGCCGTAGCATCCTTTGTTTCCCAGATGAAAGGCGATTTGCCTTCCTTGGCGAGCATCGGATTGTATCTGTAGAGCGGCCAGTAGCCGGCTTCCACGGCACGTTTCTCTTCCGTCTGGGACTTCATCATGTCTATCCCGTGTGCTATGCAGGGGGAATATGCCATAATCAGAGAGGGACCATTGTATGCTTCGGCCTCTTGGAATGCTTTGAGTGTCTGCTGCCTGTTCGCTCCCATCGCGACAGATGCGACATATACGTTTCCATAGCTCATGCACATGAATCCGAGATTCTTCTTGGTGAGCCGCATTCCGGCATTTGCGAATTTCGCAACTGCGCCAATCGGAGTTGACTTCGAGGCCTGTCCTCCTGTGTTGGAGTAGACTTCCGTGTCAAGGACGAGAATGTTGACATTTCTGTTCATGGCGACGACGTGGTCGAGGCCTCCGTATCCGATGTCGTATGCCCATCCGTCTCCGCCAAGGATCCATAAGCTCTTGTCAATGAAATAATCCTGGAGCTCCTTGATTTTCCTTACGACCTTCTGGACTTCGCCATTTGCATCCTTAAGAGCCTGGGGCAGAAGTAGTTTCACTGCGTCCTGTGCGACAATCGCTTCCTGAGTCTTCGCCTCCCAGAGAGAGATCGAATGCTTGAGAGCAGCCTCGAGGTCTTTCCCGACCCCAAGTTCGAGAGCCTTGTCAACATTGAGTCTCAGTATTGCGCGGTTGCTGTCAATTGCGAGTCTCATTCCGTAACCGTATTCGGCATTGTCCTCGAAGAGCGAGTTGGCCCATACTGGTCCCCTGCCTTCTTTCGTCTTGCAATATGGAATTGTCGGGAATGTCCCTCCATAGATTGAGGAGCAGCCTGTTGCGTTCGCAACGACCATTCTGTCGCCGAAAAGCTGAGTCACGAGTTTGACGTATGGGGTTTCTCCACAACCTGCACACGCGCCAGAGAACTCGAAGAGAGGCTTTTTGAACATTGCGCCCTTGACCGTATCCTCACCAGCGCCGTCGAGTACGTTTTCTGGAAGTTTGTCGAAGAACTTGTAGTTTTCGACCTGACCGGCCTGGTGTTCCACGTCGAGTGTGGAAAATTCGAGAGCCTTGACTTTCGCCGGGCATGTCTCGACGCAGACTCCGCAACCTGTGCAATCGTCTGTGAAAAGCTGAATCCTGTATTCGAGATTCTTCTCGTTCTTCGTCTTGGATTTCACTGTCAGGAAATTCGCGGGCTTGTTCTTGAGATCTTCGGGGGCGATCTGTTTTGCCCTTATGACAGCGTGCGGACAAGCCATGACGCACATATTGCACTGTATGCAGTTCTCATTCAGCCAGCGTGGAACGCGCGGTGCGATACAACGTTTTTCGAGGGCGCTCGTGCCGGTCGGAATGACACCGTCGAAGGACATTTTTGACACGGGCACATCGTCTCCCTTGAGATGCATGAGCGGCTCAATGATGTCCTTTGCAAAGGCCGATGCATTGTCCGCAATAAGTTTCGCAGGCTTGTAGTATCCTGTGATTTTCGCGGGCACCTTGATTTCCTCGAGAGCCGCATTGGTCGCGTCCACACAGTTCCAATTCTTCTGGACGATCTCCTCGCCTTTCTTGCCATAGGCCTTCTTGATCGCAGTCTTGATGAGTTTAATCGCATTTTCCTTGGGGAGGACTCCCGAGATGAGGAAGAAGGCAGTCATCATGACGGTGTTGATTCTTGCGCCGAGCCCGGCTTTTTCCGAGATTTTCAGGGCGTCAATGTTGTAGAACTTGAGTTTCTTTTCAATAATTGTCTTCTGCATGTCCTCGGTGAGGTGGTTGAAGACATCAGAGCTGTCGAATTCGGAGTTGAGAAGGAATACGCCGCCCGGCTTGATTCCTTCAAGCATGTCATATCTTCCGATATATGCCGGATTGTGGCATGCCACAAAGCTCGGTGTATAAACAAGATATGCAGATCTTATCTTGCCTTTCCCGAAACGCAGATGGGAAATCGTTATTCCATATGATTTCTTCGAGTCATACACGAAATATCCCTGTGCGAACATGTCGGTGTTGTCGCCGATGATCTTGATTGACTCCTTGTTTGCGCCGACCGTGCCATCGGAACCGAGCCCCCAGAACGTGCAGCCGACCATGTCATCGGACTCTGTGTCGATGTAGGTTTTTATAGGAAGGGAGAGATTGGTGACATCGTCGTTGATTCCGACGGTGAAATTGTGTGTGCATTTGCCGTTGAGATGTTCGAACACGGCATTGACCATCGAGGGGGTGAACTCCTTGCTCGATAGTCCATACCTTCCACCGATAACCTTGATGTCCTTGCCCGAATCCCTGAGAGATGTAACGATATCCATATAAAGTGGCTCGCCGATTGCTCCGGGTTCCTTGGTCCTGTCGAGAACAGCAATCTTCTTGACTGTTTTTGGCAGGACAGCGAGGAAGGCCTCGACGGAGAAGGGACGGTATAGGCGGACTTTTACGACACCAACCTTTGCCCCCTTCTTGTTGAGGTAGTCAACAGTTTCCTCGATCGTGTCGCAGGCAGATCCCATAGCGATGAGAATCCTGTCCGCGTCCAGCGCACCATAATAGTCGAAGAGATGATACTGGCGGCCGGTGACCTTCGCGACCTTGTCCATATATTCCTGAACAATGGCAGGCAGAGCCGTATAATATTTGTTGACGGTCTCGCGTCCCTGGAAATAGACATCCGGATTTTGCGCACCAACTTTGAGGAACGGATTTTCCGGCCTCATTGCGCGGCTGCGGAATCTTTCGATGTATTCTGGTTCCATGAGGGATTCCATGGCTTCGTATGAGATTTCTTCGACCTTCTGCACTTCATGCGAAGTCCTGAATCCGTCGAAGAAGGCAAGGAATGGGATCTGTGACTTGAGAGTCGACAGGTGGGCGACAAGCGCGAGATCCATTGTCTCCTGTATGGAAGCGGCTGCTGTGAGGGCGAACCCCGTATTTCTTACTGACATGACATCGGAATGGTCTCCGAATATCGAGAGGGACTGGCAGGCGAGCGAACGTGCGGACACGTGGAAGACGGTGGGAATCATTTCTCCCGCGATCTTGTACATGTTTGGGATCATCAGGAGAAGTCCCTGGGAAGCCGTGAATGTTGTGGTGAGTGCGCCCGCGCTGAGTGATCCGTGGACGGCGCCTGCGGCACCCGCTTCAGACTGCATCTCGGCGACTTGCACCGGTCTTCCGAAAAGGTTTTTCCTGCCCTGACTTGCCCATTCGTCGGCGTTTTCCCCCATATTTGAGGAGGGAGTTATAGGATAGATCGCAGCGACTTCACTGAATGCGTATGCAACGTGGGTCGCGGCGGCATTTCCATCAATTGTTACCATCTTACCTGGCATGTTTCTGCTCCTTATTATATTGTTAAATGACTTGGGTTAAACACAAATCTTCCCTGTGCCGATTTTTCCCGGTTTGAGGAGATTTGCCTTCAGATTTTATAGAATTCATGAGAAAAACTTTTGAATCTACATGTTGAAAATATTATTACAAATTATTTTAAAAAAAAAGTGCAAGCAGGAGCTGGCTGGAACTGGCGACAAGAAGAGCATGGATCGCTCTTGCCTGTTTGCTCGAAAACGGTTGCATCAGGCGTAAGAAAGGGAACCGGAGTGTCACCGGTTCAAAAAAGCTTGACTCATCTCGTTATAAATGCAATCTCTACCTTGATTTATCTATCGCTACAACTAAGTTCCATCGCGAAAAGGGCATTCAAGAATGCTGGTTTCCAAGGGGTTCAAGGCTCGTTCGACGCGCTTGCCGGAGATCTGTCCGCGTTATCAGGGGAGGGCGCGATACATCTCAAGCTAAAATGCGTCGACGCGCAGACCACCGAGATGAAAATACGGGTCGCTGCAAGAGGTAATTTGAAAACATCAAAATTAAATTACAGCTTAATACTCAAGGAATTGTCCGCGGCCTCCGTGCCGGGCTCCTCGAAGGAGGTGACTCCATGAAACATGCAAATGCCGCTTTAGCTTTAGTGCTGTTAGTCATCTGTATCTTTGGATGCACGAACAACTTGTATCATGCTGAAACAGGGACGGTGGTCGGACTCAATAATCCTTCCATCCGGATATTGGCGAGTCGCTCGCCGGAGGCACCCGTCTCTGGCTCTTTCGGATGGGGCTTCTGCCTCTTCAAGCTGGGAGAAAAAACGACGTTGACATAACTGCCGTTGACGAGCGTTTGCACAAGGCCATGCTTTCGGAGTTCGCCAGCAAGGGACTGGTCTTTGCAGAATCTGAGCCAGACATTGTAGTCAGCTACGCCTTGGCCATCGGCGAGGAAATGAATATGGACGAGATGAACAAAGCATATGGAGACCTTCTGAAGATGCCAGAGGACAAGCTTGAAACCGATATGCATTACGAGCGTGGAGCGCTGGTCGTGGATGTCATGGACCGCAAGACCGGCGTTTTGCTCTGGCGCGGCGCGATTATGGCCGAACTCGATATGTCCTGGCCCGAAAACAGAAAGCAGGAGCGTTGCGATGCGACAATCAAGGAACTCCTGCGCCATTATCCGCATCCGCAGGAAACTTCACAGCAAAAATAAGGGAAGCCGCCTATCTGGATATCATTTTTCTATTAACAGTTTCGGCGGATAATTTGTATGGCTCCGCGACAATACAATCCCACCTCACAATCAGTTTATCGCTTGGCACTTGATTATTGCATCAGTTGAATTATTTTCAGAGATCTCAGAAACAAAACTGGATTTAATGGAACAACTTCTTTCAAATCTAAGCGGAATTTTCACTATGACCGGATTCTTCGCCATGGTCAATGTCATCCTTATTGACATTGTCATGAGCGGGGACAATGCCATCGTCATAGGGCTTGCCACCAAGAATCTTCATGGCACTGAACGAAGGAAGACAATTGTCATAGGTGTTGTTCTCGCAACCATCCTCAGAATAATTTTCGCATGCACGGCCGTAATGCTTCTCAAGATTGTCGGGCTCAAGTTTGCCGGCGGACTTCTTCTCCTCTACGTCGTATGGAAATTCTACAAGGAACTACGTACCGAGAAGCATGAGAAGAATGAAGGCTCGGTGAAGGGAGCACATCACCTTATTTCTTCAATATGGATTATCGTGGTGGCGGATGTCTCCATGAGTCTTGACAATGTCCTCGCCGTGGCCGGTGCCGCCCGGGAAAACCTCCTGATCCTTGGGATAGGCCTGGCCGTCTCAATCATACTGATGGCGGTGGCATCAAGCTATATCGCCGGCAAGATGGACAAGTATCCGCTGATACAATGGATTGGACTGCTGATAATCCTTTTTGTCGCAATAGAGATGCTTCTTTCCGGAAGCGATGAACTTAATAACAAACTGTTCCATGTGAACATTCTACCTGCCGCTTCGATAGTGCTGGGAATCATAGGATTTGTGCTTCATGCAAAATATGTCAGGCCCGCCAGCGAAAAGAAAATGGAGGCATGGTTCTCCGGCAACTGGAAGAGGATCGCCATCGGAGGACTATTCCTTTTGCTTTCCATGTGTTTC
>CAIQLG010000255.1 GCA_903872565.1 uncultured Lentisphaerota bacterium
ATGCTTGTCCACTTGAATGACGCGGAGTTCATCTACCCTGGCACGGAGTTGCGAATGGTCTACAAGATGCTCGCACCGGCATCGTCCGGTGACTGAAAACCATACAACCTCTTTTTCCACGAATCAAGAAGTCTGACTTTAAGAAGGATAATACAAATGGGACATATGATAATCAGGTTTGGGTGGCTGTCAATGATTATAGAGCTGCGATGAGTAAATATGAACATGTTTTGAAACATGGGCATTGTGGAAGGCCGATAGGCAATTCAATGAGTTTTCCATTGGAGGTGTATCCGCTGTCTAAAGGTAATTTTCTGCAACGAGTATTCAAAATAAACCCCAAGGATAACGCATTTGTTGAGCTTAACAATACATTGGCGAAATCAAAGTCAATCAAGTCAGTTAATCCTTCTGCAATAGAAGGACTAAATGAGAAATATAAAATAGATTTCAACAGGCTTTTTCAAGACAGGCTTCAAGCTTCATACAAGGCTTATATCCTTTATTGTTTTACCGACCGCAAATTTTCCCAAGAAGAGGCTGATGCGATATTCCATCTGAAAAAACTTTTTAGCATTTCCGACACGAAGCACAACAAGATTTACGAGGATGCGGGCACGGAAGTATACAAGCAGTGTCTTTCTGAGGTTCTGGCTGAATCGAATATGTCTCCATTTGATGAGGAGATAAAATATCTGAATAAAATCAGAGATGACCTGCAAATTCCCGACAAGGCGGTGAGAGAAGTAACAAAGTCGTTGATTGAGGAAATAATTGACAAGATAATAAAGAAAAACTGGATTTCGCCAAAAGAGGATGGACAGCTTCAGGAGGTTACCAAAAAACTCGCTGTCGATATTATGGAGGATGACCTTGTAAAGGCAAAACTTGACAGATGCAGGTTGTTTTATAATATCGCCTACGGAAAAGTGCCCACGGTTCATACGGATATAAACTTGCAGAATGATGAAGTCTGCTATTTCAAGACAAATGCGGACTGGTATGAGCCCAGAAGGGTCATAAATCGTGTTCAATACGGAGGACCATCTCTGAAAATAAAAATAGCGAAGGGATTCTATTGGAACTTCAGGGACTATCAGGTAAACCTGATGACGAAGGACATTGTTCAGAAAGTGGATACGGGAAAGCTTTACCTTACAGACAAGAGACTGATATTCAGCGGGAATATGGACAACAGGAACATAAGAATATCAAACATAATTGATGTTGTTCCGTCAAACGACTGTGTTCAAATCGTAAAGGATTCGGGAAAAAGTCCGATAATTGCGTTCAGCAATAATTTGGATGTTTTTGTGGCATTGCTCGCAAGGGCGATTCAAGACCAATATTAAAAACATGGAGCAAAAAAAGCGGGGTCGTTGATGATAGATAGTGGGTTACATGAATTTACAGCAGGAATGTCCGTTGATAATGCTTATCGTGCGATTAAGAAACATTCCAAATACAATATTGGAAAACCTACAATCCCAAGAACTGGGTCTCTGACATTAGCAACATTGGCTGATAATATTGATGAAAATTCCGCTTCAGTGTTTTTATCAATAGGAATACATCCTGTGTCAGATGGGAAATGCAAGGTGGTAATTGGCGCACTCAACATGAAGACACAGCAAAGAATAAATCCATCTCCATACGCACAGGACATTATTGATGCCATCACAATTGCTACTACAAATGAACCGCAAAGAGACTCTCAGCTCCCTTTGTCACCAAAGAAGAAAATCGGAATAGCTGCGGGAGTTGTTGTATTTATTCTGATAATTGCGATACCCTTCACATTCAAGTATGGCAAGACACAGCATACTGGAAATGGCAACCCTGTGAAAAAAGAAACAGCTCCAGAACCAAAAGCTGACAAACCCGCGAATGCCCACGAGGCAAGTCCCAAGATAGAAGAGGCCGATGTGAAATTCGTCGTGGAATCTGAAACTGTCAGAATAACATATGATTCCATCAAGAATGAATTCAATAAGGCGTATGGCAAGGAATTGACTCAGGACGCATCCAGACAGGAGCTTGAACAGAGAATCGCTACATTTAAGGAATTCATCAAAAAGTATCCTGACAAGAACGACAACGAACACATAAAAAAAGCAAGAGAATTAATTAGCATTCTAAACAGGCTATCAAACAACGAGATTTTGGGCGAAGAACTGTGTGTTGTCGGATTTGAAGACATAAAGTCGGACAAGAAAGACTGGAAAGTCATGTTGAAGGATGGGAAGATGACGGTTGCCTTTAAAATAAATGCGACTTACAAATTTTTTAAAAAGTATCCTTGCAAGCTGATTGATATTCTCACAAAGAAATCTGCTGACGGCTCTGACGAGCCATATGCGGCCGTCTTTAAGAGTGAAAGCGGAAATACTTTTACATTTGAAAAGAATGTCCCAGTCTATTCAAAGGAGCTCGAATCAGGGTTAGGGGAATAACAGGGTTTCCATTTTTGATAATCAGCAAATAGAAGCGGATGTCGCAATCAAGTGGCATCCGCTTTTTTATTCGTCAACACCTAATTGAAGCTGTATAGAGAGTCAATAAACTGGCTAAAACTATATGCCAATGTACTTGCCATAGTCACCATTTAATCCCCTCGATATACCCGTCAAATAAAAGAGGCTCACCAGCCTCCTTTTTTATTTGTCCTACCTCACATTTCCCCTATGGCGGAGCGACGGTTGTTGAACACTGTAACTTTCTGTTGCTCTGTGTTTTTTCAATATATTTTAACAAGGGTATGGGGTTCCTAAAATAAGGAGAAATACAGATGTATAAAGAGATTAATATTCTATGTGTCAAGCAGCCTTTTTCGTGGTTAATAGTCAGCGGGGTTCAGAACATTGAAAATCGGTCGTGGAATACGAACTATCGTGGAGAGCTGTACATCAGCACAAGCAAGACACCGTATCCAGACGAGGATGAAATCATAGCACAGATAGAGAAGCAGTACAAGGTCAAGATACCGTCAAGCCAGCTTCGCTATGGCGGGATAATAGGCAAGGTCGAATTGGTGGACGTGGTTACGGAGAGTCAGAGTAAATGGCATCACGAAGGCTTTTTCGGGTTTGTGCTGAGGAAGCCCAAATTGATAAGGTTTATGCCTATAAAAAGTGAAAGGGGGGTGTTTACAAGACGAATGGAAGTGGACTGAGGGGGCTAAAACGTTACCCCCGTATATTGTCCGTTAAAACCCGTTCAAAAAAGAAGCAACGTTACCCCATATATTATTTTTTATGAAAAGATATTAAAACCCAAAACAGGAGAAAGTCACAATGCTAACTCTCAGTGCATCATTCAGCAAAAAGGTTCCAGTTCCAGGACAGGAATATTCATCGCAGTCATTCCACGCAGAAATTCAGTGCGAATTGCCTGACGGATTGAACTCCCAGCAGTTGCAGGACAGGATACATTCGACGTTCACGCTGGTCAGAGATTCTGTAGAAAATGAGCTTCAGCAGAATGGGAATGGAAAGACGAATGGTCAGAGCAATGGCTCAAACGGCCATGTTCCCGTGCAAGTTGAAGTTCAGAAATCCAATGGTAACGGCAACTGCAACGGGCATTCTGTTCCATTCCAAACTGAAAAGGCGAATGGGAACGGTGACAAGAAGGCGGTGCCGAGCGACAAGCAGTGTCGTTATATTTTGGACTTGTGCCGCTCTCTTAGCATAAATCTTTCGGATTATCTGGCAAAATACAATGCAAGAAGTCTGCAAGAAATATCGAAGAGCGAATGCTCGAAAATCATAAGCGATTTGAGGTCATTGGGTGCAACAGCCTGAACTAAAAGAAAGGAGAGAAATACAATGAAAACATTACTTGAGCTTAGAAATCAGGGTCCGCACCATTCCCATAGTTCAATGTCTTGTTTTTTGAACTGTGGACTGAAGTACTACCTGAAATATGTCCAAAAACTTCAGGCAGAGATGCAAAGTGCCAATCTCCTCACTGGTTCGGTTTATCATAAAACTATGGATTTTTTCATTGGACAGCTTATGGACGGACGGAAAGTTTCAGAGCAGGAACTAAAGGAATATTTTGAACGTGAGTGGAGCAATAACATCGCAATTTCTAAGAACCTTTCATTTGAGAATGAAGACGAGCAAAATTCTATGCGAGAGAAAACCATGGAAATGCTGAAAACGTATATAGAGCAATTCGATTATGGTCAAAAGATAATTTCGCACTCGGAATCATTTATAGTGAAAGTGGAAGGGGTTGAGCTTCCTCTGGTGGGCGAATTCGACATGGTGGTACTCGATAAAAATAAAAAGACTGTGATTGTTGATTTCAAGACAGCCAGCAGGTCTTGGCCAGCTGGAAAAGAAAATTCTGAGCCTCAGGCAACATTATATCTTTACGCATTCAAGCAAATGTATGGAAGGTCTGCCGATTTTAGGTTCGATGTAGTCACAAAGGGAAAGCAAAGCAAAATTTTAGTATTACCGACATCACGTAAAAGCGAAGACTTTTCTCGAATGGCTCGTATATATCAGCAGGTGGAACGAGGAATCCAAGCAGGTGTCTTCATTCCCAATGACACTTCTTTCTTCTGTAGCAATTGCGAGTACGCCAAAGCCTGCAATGAATGGGGAAGGTGTCAGCAGGTCGCAAGCTAAAAGGAAAAGCAATCATGTCAAAGACAAAAAACGTTGTGGCTTATCTAAGAATCAGCACCGATGAACAGAATACGGGAAGTCAGGTTGAAGCGATAAAACGCTATTGTGTCAATCAGTCATGGACTTTGAAGAAGGTCTATGAGGACAAGGGCGTGTCAGGGGCAGTAGATGACCGCCCAGCATTGAATCAGCTCAAAAAAGACTGCATGGACAGCAAATTTCAAGCGGTTTTGGTGTTTCGCTTTGACCGCATGGCTCGTTCGACTTCTCATCTGCTTGAATGCCTCCAGCTTTTCAATCGGTATGGCGTGGACTTTGTCAGTGTGTCGGAAGGAGTGGACACAACAACAGCCGTGGGGAAAATGATTTTTACATTTCTTTCGGCCATCAGCGAATTCGAGCGTGAAATTATCAAGCAGAGGGTTGTTGCAGGAGTGAGGAAGGCACAAGCAGAAGGGACGCATTGTGGACGGCCAAGAAAGGGCTTTGACTATGCGGAAGTAATAAGACTGCATAAGGAAGGATGGAGTCTCAGGCAGATAGCAGAAAAGCAGGGTGTCAGCTATGTCACGATTTACAGGACAATCAAGGGTGTTACTAAAACCCTGAAAACCAGCCCCCCTGAATAATTGTTAAAAAAGTCTGTTACTAAATATGTTACAAAAGGAAATGGTTTTGCAACAAGGTAAGAGGGAAAAGATGGGAAAACATAAACAGTCAGTCTTGGAGCCAAGTATCATTACTGGCGATGTGCCGACAGACAGGGAAATGGTAAGCGTCCTGATGCTCAACGACGATGACACGACGTGTGGCTATGTCGTGTTCTGTCTCCTTGAAGTGGATTTCGGACTTACATACAGGGAGGCAGAAGAAATAATGTTTCAAACTCATATTTTTGGAGATTCAATCGTCGTAATTATCCCAAGAAAAATAGCAGTCAAGTTGCTCAAAGATGTCGCAAAGCTGAATTTGAGATGCGGTCAATCTCTGCGATTTAAAATACAATAGTAAAAGCAGGTGGAAGCAATGAACAAAAATTATAAGCTCGGCGATGTGGCTAAGGGCAAGCATTATGGAATGGTTGCACAAAGCAAGGGGAGCATACTCTGGTGGGTGCTTGATGGCGGTGAATTGAAGACCCACGTTTCAAATGGCCGTGATTTTCATTGTCAGATTGTGAAAAATGCAAGCATCCACAGGATTTTCAGAGGAAGATTTTTCAAAGGAACTTTGACCATACTACCTCCGTCGGCATTTTGCTCAAGCGAAATTGGGAATAACTGGGTGAACATTCCTGAGCATGTATTGATTCCGCTTTTGAGAAAGTTCAAACCAAAGATAGTCATGGTCGAGATGGGCGACAGCAATGGAATGAGAATACTGAATGTAACTGAATCTATATAGCAAACGAATTACAAAGAGAAAGGAGAATGGGTTATGAACGGATTAATTCTACACTGCGGGGCGGAGAAGGTTTCACGTGAAGAACTCAGAGCTGTGGATACTCCGAGACGGACTAAAACTTGGATTCCAGTGTCGCACTATGACTGCGCCTCCCTCATAGCAGAGGAAGCCAGCAGGAGGGGAATGGAGATAACGAGTGAGGAATACGGCCTATCAGCGAATTTTTCAAAAATGTTCGGTGTGTTGAAATTCAAGTGCGAAGGCAAGGAGATGGGGAAATGTCTTGGAATCAGGAACAGCTTGGACAAAAGCCTTTCTCTGGGGCTAACTTGCGGCTACCGTATTTTTGTATGCGACAACTTGGCATTCGGGGGGGAACAGACAATCCAGAGACGCCACACTTCTGGAATTGACATTGAATCGCTCATTCCGAAAGCCTTTGACAATATCGGGCATCGGTATATCAAGCTTCAGAAAGACATAGACAAGCTCAAGGTGACAATGATTACTGTGGATGATGCAAGAATCCTGACGTGCATTGTCGGAGAATCAAATTTTATCCGTCATAGCGATGTCATTACGGTACTCAATTCGTTTCAGAATCCGACATACGAGGAGTTCAGTGAAAAGACAAAGTGGAGCCTATATAACAGCTTCACGGAGATTGCACAGAAATATTCTCCTGCAAAAGCTGACCAGTGTTATCGTGGACTTGCAAGGATGTTCAATCTTGCGGGAGAATGAGAAATGAAATACTGCATAAAAATAATCAGGGTTCTTTTGCTTCTTGCTGTTGGATTGGTCGTCTTGGCACTGCTAATCCCTTGCATATGGTTTCACGAAATGCTCAGCGGGTGGGCTAAGTGGGTGCGGAGGCAATGGATAAGTATCGTAATTGAGGAGAGGCTATGAGCAAGATTTTCGGCACAAAGGAATGGTCATGCCAACGATAAACAGCTTATGAAGCTGGTAAATCTATATTTTCTGTTTATCTTATTCTTATTATGAAAATAGGGCTTATAGATTCAGATTTGTTGATGCGAAGTAAAAATTCGTTCCCAAATCTTGCGCTTATGAAGCTTAGTGGCTATCACAAAGCTAAAGGGAACACTGCGGAACTTATCCTTGACTACCGCCAGCTGTCATCCGAAGGTATGCTCATCCCCTTGAAGTCGTACGACAAAATCTATCTATCCAAGGTTTTTACTTCCACAACCGTTCCTGAATGGGTTCTGAAATTGCCGAATCTGGAATACGGTGGCACGGGTTTCTTCTTTGACAAAGCTCCTCCATTGCCAAAAGAAATTGAGCATTATTATCCCGATTATGACCTGTATAATCGGTGGGTGGCTATCGCGTCAAGAGAAGGAAAAAGCGCAAGTCGGCTTAAAATATATAAAGATTACAGTCTTGGCTATCTTTCAAAAGGGTGCATTCGGCAATGTGAATTCTGTGTGAACCGCAACAAAAAGAAATCAGTCCTGCATTCCCCGTTGAAAGAGTTTTACAATGAAGACAAGTCATTCATTTGTCTTCTCGATGACAACATACTTGCCTGTCCAGACTGGAAAAGATTGCTGGAGGAACTAATGAGGACAGGCAAGCCGTTCAGGTTTACACAGGGCATCGACATACGGCTTTTGACGGACAAGTCTGCGGAAATGCTGAGCAGGGCAAACTATGACCATAGATATTACTTTGCCTTTGACAACTACAGCGAAAAAGGAATCATTGTTAAAAAGTTAAGGTTGTGGCGGGAATATACCGACAAGGATACGAAGATATATGTTCTGGTGGGGTATGACAAGTCCAATAGATACGACAGAAATTTCGGGCTGTCGGATATTGCCAGTGCATTTGAGCGTATAAGGATTATAACAGATTTTGGGTGTCTGCCTTTCGTAATGCGGTTTGAAAAAGTCAATGAAAGCCCGTTCCGAAAACTTTACTCAATGGTGGCGAGCTGGTGCAATAGCAGTAAGTTTGTCTACAAGAAAAGCTTCCGCCAGTATGTCTATTACAAGAGATATAGCCTTGATTATTTCGACGAGTTTGAAAAAGAAAATCCAGAGCTTGTCAAAAAGTATTTTGACTGGAAACGAGAAGGAGCGGATGGATGAAAGTAAAAGTTGACAGGGAATTTCAGTCATTGATTCAACCGCTTGCTTCAGACGAGTTCAGCCAGTTGGAGACGAACATAATCGAAGAGGGTTGCAGGGATGCTTTAGTCGTGTGGTCAGAGGATAACCTGCTGGCGGATGGACACCATAGATTGAGAATCTGCGAGCACCACAAGATTGCATACAGGACAGTCAGGCTCAACAAAAACTCCAGAGCGGAAGTGATTGACTGGATAATTGCGAATCAGCTCGGAAGGCGCAATCTGACTCCAGACCAGACTGCATATTTGAGGGGTGAAAGATACAATAGGACTAAAAAGGAATTGGGCGGTGCAAGATACAGTAAAAAAACAGTGGGGAAAAATGCCCCACCGAAAATCAGGACTTCCGCACGGCTTGCCAAGGAATACGGAGTAGATGAAAAAACCGTCCGTATTGACGCTGAATTTTCCAGAGCCGTAAACGCAATTGCGGAGAATTTTGGTGAGGAATACAAGAAGAAAATATTGAGCCGTGAAATAAACATCGGCAAAGCAAAAATCATTGAACTTGTGAAACTCCCTGTACAATCCCAAAAACAGGTATTGTCAGGAGAGATGTCCTTTGAAGATGCCGCAAGAAGTGTGCAGGACAGCAAGAGAAAACCGTCAAAGACAAAATTCACCATCGATGATTCCTCGGCAATCCCGTGGCTGAAAAAGCAGAATCCTTGTGATGTTCTGATTACCGCACCTGATGAGAAAGAAGACATCAAGTGGCTGTATATTGCACTGCAAAAGATAAAACCTACAGGACATGCCTTTCTGATGATTAGAAACGCACCTGAAACTTTGAAGACATACCTTAACGCTAAAACACCCGCAGGATGGGAAATGGCCGATATTTATGCTTGGATGCCTACAAAGGGCAATGCAGTGGATATTTGCAATGATGCGTGGATGCCCGTTCTTCATTTCTCCACAAGGCAATCGAAAGGATTGACATATCCAAATGAAAAGCTTGCGGTGTATCAGTCAAGGAACCATGAGGCGTTGATTGAACGGCTGGTCAGGGCATCGACAGAAAAAGGGAATATGGTGGTTTTCGACTGTTTTGCAAGGACTGGGCTTGTTCTGGAAGTGGCTACAAGGCTTGGCAGGGAAGCACAGGGGTGTTGGAAGGGATAGAAATATATGGATGCTTGCCTGTCTTTTCATAGAGTTCCGCCACAGCCATACCATTTTACCGTCTGCCTTTTAAACCGCCCAGAATCGGTGGAATGCCCACAGAAAACGATTATAAGGCTCTGCCATACAATGTTTCCTGTCAATTTTTCTCTTGAATTGACACGCCCTGCGGCTAATGTATGAGCTATTATGATTTAAATTGGGGGTTCTGCGTATGCCAATCGAAAGATGGTTATCGGTCAAGGAAATCGCCAAATACCTTGGTATTCGCATTGAAACTGTCTACCGCTGGCTGGATTCCAAGAAGATGCCTGGACACAAAGTAGGACGGCACTGGAAGTTCAAGAGGCATGAAGTGGACAAGTGGATACGAAAAGGCGGGGCTAAAGAGAAAGACATATAGTCATTAACAGATAAGGAATAATTATTATGCAGACAATAATAACAATTGGATTTTTAGTGCTTCAAAGTGGCGTGATTATCTGGTTACTGAAAAAATATATTACAGGATTAAAGATAGAGATAACCGCTTTAACAAAGACTCTTGATATTACAAAGCAAACTGTGGAAGCAGCGAATCAAAGAGCTGATGAGGCATATAAACTTGCTGAACTGTATAAACAATTCATTGAAGATATGCCGAAAGTCGCAGAGAATTATAAACAGTTATATGAAGGCATTATTGAAGCTAAAAACAAGGTGATTAAAGAATTATCTGTATCAAATGACACTATAATAAAGGCTGAATTAGAATCTCAAATGCTAATGTTAACTCGTCTTGAAGAGACGGTTAAAACAATTCCTGTCATTAACGCTCAACTCGATAAAATAAGTAGTCAAAACGATGTTTATAAGAGAATAATATCAAACCCCAATTCATTGGCATATCTTGCTGGCTATATGTCAAAAGTATCCGAATTCCAAAGCAAATCTCCTCCGTCAAAATTCAGTGACCTTTACAATAAAATTATGAGTGATATGAAAAAATAAAGATTTAAAAGTTTTATGGAAAACAAGCTGACACTTTCGCAACTGGAATCTTATCTGTGGGGAGCCGCCGACATACTTCGTGGAAATATGGACGCTTCCGAATACAAGGACTACATTTTCGGAATGCTTTTCCTGCACAGGCTGTCAGATGCCTTTGACGAGGAACGTGAAAGAATCGTGGAGTTTTACAGGAAGAAGGGGAAATCCGATAAGGAAGCCGAGAAACTTGCAGATGACGAAGACGAATACACCAATACTTTTTTCATTCCCGAACGGGCAAGATGGTCATACATAAAGAATCTCAAGCACGACATAGGGGCGGAACTCAACAAGGCGACTGAAGCGATTGAAGAACACAACCAGACGCTTGAAGGCGTTCTTGTGGCGATTGACTTCAACATCAAGAACAAACTCCCCGACAACAAACTCCGTGACCTAATCAGTCATTTTTCAAAACACAGGCTGAGAACAGACGACTTTGAACGTCCAGACTTGCTCGGAGCTGCTTACGAATATCTTATCAAGCAATTTGCTGATTCGGCAGGGAAAAAGGGCGGTGAATTCTATACGCCACCTTTCATAGACGAGCTTTTGGTCAATCTGCTAAAGCCGAAAGAAGGTATGAAAATGTATGACCCTACCGCAGGTTCTGGCGGTATGTTGATTCATTGCAAGCAATATATCAGCAAGAACGGCGGGAATGACAAGAACATTTCCCTCTACGGGCAGGAAATGAATCTTTCGACTTGGGCTATATGCAAGATGAATATGTTCCTACACGGTGTCCTTAATGCCAATATAGCAAAAGGCGACACCATCAGAGACCCGAAGCACACCAAGGACGGAGTGCTTATGACTTTCGACAGGGTTATAGCCAATCCTCCATTCAGTCTTGACAACTGGGGACGTGACGAGGCAGAGAATGACGGCTATGGACGATTCAAGTATGGACTGCCACCAAAAGGCGCAGGTGATTTGGCTTTTCTACAGCATATGATTGCTTCGCTTAATGCTGACGGCAAGCTTGGAGTGGTTATGCCCCACGGTGTCCTATTCAGGGGAAGCAGTGAAAAGGCAATCCGTGAAGGGATTCTTAAAGACGACTTGATTGAAGCCGTGATAGGACTTGCATCAAATCTTTTCTATGGGGCAGGAATTCCAACGGCGATACTGATAATCAACAAGAAAAAGCCGAAGGAACGCAAGGGGAAGGTGCTATTCATCAATGCCGAACTTGACTATGAGGAAGGCAAGGCGCAGAACTATCTGCGGGAGGAGCATCTGCAGAAAATTCTTGATGCCTATGACGGCTACAAGGATACCAGACGTTTTTCAAGGGTTGTGGAAATTTCGGAAATCAAGGAGAACGACTGGAACTTGAACATCAGGCGGTATGCTGATACTTCACCGCCTCCAGAGCAGTTCGATGTAAGGGCTGTCCTAAACGGGGGAATCCCTGTATCCGAATTGGAAGCCGACTACATTCAGGAAACACTTCAGGGATGCGATTTGAAGTGTGTTTTCGACAAGGTGGACAAAAACTACTTCAAGTTCAAGAACGCCATAAAGACCAAGGAAGATATCGCTGAATTCGCAAAAGGTCTGGATGCTGGTGTAATAGCTTCGCTGGAACACTTGTGGGATAAATACAAGGTCACGCTGAAGGATGTCGAGGCTGAATACGCAGATGCGGACAAGACAATGAAGAAATATCTCAAGGAGTTGGGATATGAGTAAAGTTCCAGAAGGGTGGGAATTCTATAGGCTTGGGGATTTGGGGGAAATTGTCACTGGCAATACACCGTCAACAACCGTAGAGGATAATTACGGGAATGAATATCTTTTTGTTAGTCCATTTGATATGGGTACAAATAAGTACGTTAGACATTCTCAAAAAATGCTTTCAGAAAAGGGCTTTTCTCAATGTCGGAAAATCCCCGCTGAATCCGTTATGGTTACTTGTATTGCTTCACTCGGAAAATTAGCCATTGCTTCGCAGTTATGCACAACTAATCAGCAAATAAATTCGATTATATGCAATGACGATACCTTCCCAGATTATGTCTATTACTATCTTCAAAATTTTCCAGAATTGATTATTTCAATTTCAGGAACAACGGCAGTCCCTATTGTAAACAAATCACTTTTTTCTTCAATCAGAATCCCTATCCCTCCACTCCCCGAGCAGAAAAGAATTGCTGAAATCCTATCATCCGTTGACCGTTCGATTGAAGCGACTGAAAAGCTGATTGCTAAACTCGCAGACGTGAAAAAAGCTCTGATGCAGGAGCTATTCACCAAGGGCATAGGGCATACCAAGTTCAAGGATTCGCCGCTGGGGAGAATTCCTGAACAGTGGGAGGTGATGAAATTGGGAAAATATATATCATTGAGTAGCGGTAAATTTAACCCTACAAAAAATCTTAGTAGTCTTTCTTCGCAGATGTGTCCATATCCAGTTTATGGGGGTAATGGGATTACAGGATTCTATGACAAATATTTAGTTGACTATGATACCATTATTATTGGTCGTGTCGGTGAGTATGCTGGCACATCTTGTCTGGTGTCAAGACTATGTTGGGTTACGGATAACGCTATATATGTTAAAACCATAGATAGTAATTCTGTCAACTTAAATTTTCTGAACAGTTACTTCGTTTATTATGATTTACGTCAACTTGCAGAGCAAACAGGACAACCTAAAATTACCCAAGAACCGATTATGGAGCTTAATATTGCATTGCCCCCTATCTCAGAGCAAACCGAAATAGCATCCATTTTATCTGCAAATGACTCCAAGATTGAGAAAGCCAAGACACGTCTTAGCAAGCTTCAAGATATGAAAAAAGGGTTGATGCAGGATTTGCTTACGGGAACAGTGAGGTGTTTTAATGCCTGAGCTATGGGATGGAAAAGATAATAAACTTGTTGAAAGTATATTTAAAACTCTCTTTCTTAGTTGGAAGGGGAATGGATTTAGCTTTACCCCAGAATTATCTGCATATCGTAAACTGTTATCCTATATGTCCACGGATTCAAGATTAACAGAATCATTGCTATTTGAAATATTGTGTCAAATGGCCAAGGATGAAAAATATTCTGTAGTGGAATTTGAGAAGCGTTTTGAAAATCGCATTGCAAATGTTACAACAGCTAAAAAGACAGAATGGGTTTTTGTGATTCCACTTATGATTAATTTTTCTGATGAATTTGCATTCCCAATAAAAATGAAATTCTTTAACCAGATGATATTCATAAGCAAATGGTCATCGCTTGCAAAACGTTTTGGGAAAAAACGAATTAATACACTTTTAACAAAAAATAGCCTATCGAAGAATATAAACACATATAAAACTGCAATTGTTTTAACATCATACGGGAGCTCTGGGTATAATGCTTGGCAGAAAGTTGATTTCACCTTTGATGCCTTTAGAGGAATAATGGAGTTTTCTTATCTATATAACACCATAAGCTTGTCATTGGGGAGAAATGCAAGCAAGGGAGTATTTCCTTTGGCTGGTCATATTTGGGGGTTATGTGAAGACTTGAGTGTGGATGAAGATTTAATTTTCTTTTTAACTGCTGATGAATGTAAACCCAAAGTTCACGTCATTAGAAAAAAGAATTGGAGCTCTGTTCTTTACCTTGTGCAACTTATAAAAAATATTCCTGCAAAAAACTCTATTAATGAGTTGCTTGCAAATTGTTTCAGATTATATGGACAATCTGTAAACCATAACTTTGCCCATCTAATATTATTGGGTTTATGGCAAATTGCTGAGGAATTGTCTTGTTCTATGCCAGGGCAAACCAAAACAGAAACAATATGTCAAAGATTGGCAAAGCATTCTCCCTACAACTTTAGCGAAGACATTTCCATTAAATTATTGCAGATAATCTCAAAAAAACGAAATGATATAGTTCATAGAGGAATAAATGAGGCGAATGAAAATGATGTCAACATTTTAAAAACATTTTGCGATTCTAATATTGCTTGGCTTGTGAATTTAGTTGCAAACAACAAATTGAATAAAAAAATAGACTTAGAAAACTACTATTCACATTACACTCAAAGTGATAATCATCTTAAAAGTATTGTATCAACAATAAACTATATTCAAGAAACAAGAACAGGAGGTTTAAAATGATAGACCCAGTATCAGGAACAGGCTTAATTCTCTCTCTGATTCAGATTTTCCACCGCGAGCGTGATAAGACAAAACAAGCAAACACAGAGGAATTATTTAAATGGCTATTGGAGCACAAGTTCAGTGAAATCAAAGACTCGATTTCCCAAAATAAGATTCTGACGGGTGAAATAGAAAATCTTTTGCGTTCAAATCGTGATGAATTGATTGAAAGATTTAACAAATTGGAAGAAATGGTGGGGGTGGTTGCATCTGGTTTTTCGGATTTTAGAAAAATTGTGTCCGCTATCAATCCTTCTGCTGAATTGTCTGCACAGGCTTTGTCAATAATAAACCAATTTGTAGACAGTGGAGGTCGTCTAATATTGACGATTCGTCATTTGAATGGAATGATAATACAAACTGACAATCGTGTTGCTATTAAAGTTGCGGAGTTTCGCTTTCTTGATGATGACCTCTCAACTTTATGCAATGTTGGATTACTCTCCTTTGACGGTTATATGGATAGTGGAGGTGAAAGATACAGAATAACACGCAATGCTGTAAAATTTGTTGAAAGCATAAAAGTAAATGTCTGATGAATTAACCATAGTAGAAGCCCCTGCGATAGAGCAGTTGAAGAAACTTGGATACAAGCATATCCAAGGCGAAGCCCTGTCGCCAGACATCTTGAATCCAGAAAGAGGCTCTTGGCGTGATGTCGTCTTGGTGAACCGTCTTAAAAAATCCCTCAAGAAAATCAATCCGTGGCTTTCAGAGGACAATCTCAACAAAGCCGTCCACGACCTGACCTTCATCAATCAGGCATCGCTCATAGAATCAAACAAATGGCTCTATGAAAACCTTGTGAAATATATGTCCTATGAACAGGACTTAGGTAACGGACGCAAAAGCCAGACCGTGAAAATAATTGACTTCGACAACATTGAAAACAACGAATTCCTTGTGGTCAACCAGTTTAAAATCCACGGGCTGAAACAGAACATCATCCCCGACATAATCATTTTTATCAATGGCTTGCCTATAGCCGTCATAGAGTGCAAGTCCCCGTATATCACCAATCCGCTTGAGGAAGGAATCAACCAGATTCACAGATACCAAAACAAGCGTTCGCCTGATGATAACGAGGGAGCAGAACGGCTTTTCTGGTATAATCAGATTCTTGTTTCAACGCATTTTGACAAGGCGGTTATGGGGACAATCGGTGCGGACTTTGAGCATTTTATGGCTTGGAAGTCCGTATATTCATTGGAACACGCCGAATCTGTGAACACCAGTGGAATGAAACAGCAGGAATTATTGATTGAGGGTGTTTTCAGCAGGAAAAATCTTCTGGACATCATCAGGAACTTCATCATATTCGAGCCTGTGGACGGGAAGATTGTCAAGAAGATATGCAGATACCAGCAGTACAGGGCAGTCCATAAGGCGATTCAACGGCTCAGGAACGAAAAGGAACGCTATGCAAAGGGCGGAGTGATATGGCACACGCAAGGTTCTGGAAAATCGCTTACAATGGTGTTCTTTGCAGTCCAGATGAGACGAGACCCAGAGCTGAAGGACTATAAGATTGTCTTCATAACCGACCGCACACAGCTTGACGGACAGTTGAAAGGCACGTTTGAACACTGTCAAGATGAAACCATCCATCATGCAAAGAGCGTAAGGCATTTCAAGGAACTGCTGAAAAAGGACAGTTCAGACCTTGTTCTCGGAATGTTGCAGAAGCTTCAGGGCGATGAGGAACTGGAAAGAATGGAACTACTGAATGACAGCGACAAGATAATTCTGCTGATTGACGAGGCTCACAGAAGCCAGTATTCCACGCTTGGGCTGAATCTCAATGTCGCCCTGCCAAACGCCCCGAAAATAGCATTCACGGGAACTCCACTGATAAAAAGCCAGAAGACAAGGAATGAGTTCGGGTCATATATTGACACCTACACAATTGACCAGTCTGTAAAAGACGGTGCGACACTCCAAATTATGTATGAAGGCAGGGAAAGCAACACGAAAGTTACTGGCGATTCCCTGGACAAGCTCTTTGATTTCTATTTCAAAGACAAAACGGAAGCAGAAAAAGCGGAAATTAAGAGACGCTATGGGCAGGAACAGGCTGTTCTTGAAGCCCCCAAGCGGATTGAAATGATAGCCGTTGACATCCTTGAACATTACAGGACGCATATCAAACCCAATGGATTCAAGGCTCAGATAGTGACATCGAGCAGAGAGGCGGCTGTCAGATACAAGAAGGCTCTTGACAAGCTCGGAGCACCAGAATCGGCTGTAATCATATCTGGAGAACACAATGACAAACCGCATATTGCCGAACACACCGACCCGAAAAAGCAGAAACTCCAGATAGAGCGGTTCAAGAAACCTATGGTTGATGACCAACTGTCATTCCTGATTGTCAAGGATATGCTCCTCACAGGGTTTGACGCTCCAGTTGAGCAGGTGATGTATCTTGACAGAAAACTGCTTGACCACAGCCTCCTACAGGCGATAGCAAGGGTAAACAGGACTGCAACAGGCAAGACAAGAGGATACATAGTTGATTACTATGGTCTTGCCGACTATCTGCACGAAGCTCTCAAGGTATTTTCATCGGCGGACGTGAAAGGCGCACTTGTCCCGATAAACGAGGAACTTCCACGGCTTGAAATGTTCCATATGAAAGCGAAGTCATATTTCAAAGGACTGGACTTGAAGGACAAGGAATCCTGCATAGAGGCGTTGAAGGATGAAAAGACAAGAGCTGATTTTATGATTGACTTCAAGAAGTTTATGAAGTCAATGGACATCGTTATGCCGAGAGCTGAAGCTGCTCCATACATAAAAGATTTGAGAGAATTGGGGAAAATCTGCATAGCGTCAAGAAACAGATACAGGGATGAACAGCTAAATATTTCTGGTTGCGGTGAAAAAGTGAAAAGCCTGATTGACGAACATATCTATTCCACAGGCGTTGACCCGAAGATTCCGCCGATAGCACTTATATCAGAAAAGTTTGAACCCTATGTGGCATCTCTCAAGACCCCGAAGGCACAGGTCAGTGAAATAGAACACGCCATAAAGCACCATATCACGGTGAACCTTGAAACCGACCCCGAATATTTCAAGAAGCTTAGCGAGAGGCTGAACCACATCCTGCAAAAGTATCACGAGAACTGGGACTTGCTTCTGTTGAATCTGAAAGAACTCAAGGGAAGCATTGAGACGAAAAGGCAGACTGAAGCCGATGAAGTAAATCTCAGCAAGCAGGAATACGCCTTTTTCAACATCCTGAAAGCCGAAATGGGTGTTGAATCACCAGATGAAAAGCAGAAAACTGAAATGATTGAAGCGACATCTAAGATTTTCGACATTATCAGGGAAAAGACCGCCATTGTCGAGTTTTTCAGGAAGGATGACGAAGTTAAAGACCTCAGACGGGAAATCAAAAGGAATCTCCTGCATCTTGTCGGGGATGACACGGCAAGGAAAAGAATTATTGAACGGTTCATTGAACTTGCCAAGGTGAATTTCGGCAGGGGTGTTCCGCAGTGAAGGAGCTGGTTCATAATCCGAATTTTGACTATGCGGTTGTCAGACGGGACAGGAAAAGGACGGCATCAATCCAAGTATCACCAACTAATGAAGTGTCAATAATCATTCCGAAAGACTTGCCAGCAGATAAGATAAAATCGCTGGTAAGACGGAAAACACCGTGGATACTGTCAAAAATCAAGTTCAACAAGGAAGTCAGGTATCCACACAAGCCGAAGGAGTTTGTCAGCGGCGAGGCGTTCCAGTATCTTGGCAGGAACTACAGGCTGAAAGTCATATCTGGCGAAGATGAAGGCGTGGAACTGAAGAATGGTCGTCTGAATATAAGAATTTCTGACGGAAACGGCGGTTCCTGCGATGAAAAGCTGAAAAGGCTGTTGACGGACTGGTACGTCGTGAAAGCCGAAAAGAAGTTGAAGGAACGCATTGTTCGATATGCTGAAAGGCTTGGAGTTACTTTTAACGGTATTAAAATCAAGGAACTGAAGAGGCAATGGGGCAGTTGTTCAAAGAAGGGCGACTTGGTTTTCAATTGGCGAATCATCATTGCGCCGATAGCCATTGTGGACTATGTTATTGTCCATGAACTTTGCCACAGGCGATACCACGACCATTCAAAAGAGTTCTGGAATCTGATGCAGAGAGTGATGTCAGACTACAGGATTCGCAAGGAATGGCTCAGGGTGAACGGGGCGATGATGGGGGTGTGAAATAAAAAGGTAAATACGATGTTTAAAAATAAACTCTTAGGGATATAAGTAGTAATATTACCAAATTATCATAGGGGAACATATGAAATATTTAAATAAGGAAGAAGCAATAACAAAGCTTTCTCGATTGATTTCTGAAATCGATATCCTTAAAAGTGGAAGCAGCGGCTCAAATGATTTTACAAAATGGTTGAGAAATACTGAAGTTGCTTTAAATAATATTTTTGGACGGAACTCTTCGGCAATAGGAGATTTTAAGAAAATAACATATTCATTACCTTCATTTACGGAAACAACACCTGATTCAGCTTTTGAAGAAGCATATAAATCTGGCTTAGAAACTGCAAGAGCAACACTTTTATCTATGGCAGAAGAAATAAAAGAGTATTGGGATGAGGAAAATCCACAATCAAAGATAAGTAATACAGTGAACCCTAATGGTAAGAAGATATTCATTGTTCATGGTCATGATTCAGGTCTTAAAGAAGAAGTAGCACGGTTTATTACAAAAATAGGTTTTGAACCAATCATTCTTCATGAACAGCCGAGTGGCGGGAAAACAATTATAGAAAAATTCGAGAAAAATTCTGATGTCGTGTTTGCTATTGCATTGTTAACCCCTGATGACATTGGAGGGCTAAAAGAAGAATTCCAAAAACTAAAGCCAAGACCGAGGCAGAATATATTAATTGAATTAGGATATTTCATTGACAGAATATTTGGAAGAGAAAAAGAAAAACTCCATAATATGAAGTTAAGAGCAAGGCAGAATGTATTGTTTGAATTTGGATATTTCATAGGCAAACTAGGTAGATGCAGGGTTTGTGGATTAAAAAAGGATGAAATTGAGATTCCATCAGATTATTCAGGTGTACTATATTTGAAGTATGACACTTTAGAAGCATGGAAACTTAAGATGATTATAGAGATGAATGAAGCAGGACTTGATGTGGATGCAAATTCATTATTGGCTTAAACTTAATAATCTATTTGTCTATAATTAAAACCGAGAGTATAAATATATATCAATAGTAAATCAGGAGTTATTATGAACAATTTAAACGTTATTAAGGCTAATATTGATTCCCTTATTGTTAATGTTCTCAAGAAATATAAATGTGTTTATTCAAGAATTGAAGATTGGAAACTCCCAATAGAGGCAAACGCTTCAAAAGATTTAACAACTATAAGTTCAAGAACAAACTTAGGTCAATATAACATCGAAAAAAAGTTGTTTTATAACAACAAGATGAAGGCTGTAAGATATTATTGTGTTATTAATATCCCCTGGAATCAAGCATTGCAAATAAAAAATACATTGGCAGCAATTCAGAGCATAATTGAAAATGGATTCTCAAAAATAATAGAAACCTCTAATACAATAAATTATATCGTTAATATTACTGAAGAAGCGGGTAACCTTAGAGTAACTTTAGGCTTTTATTCAATACCAGAAAAAATTATTGTTAGCATAAATGATTATCAGTTAATAAAGGATTTATTTGATGAGGATGATATACTTATCCAAAAAAATGATAACACAGTAGTTCCATATAAATATTTTGTAAAATAAACTAATACGAGAAGCGCAAAAGGTGTCTTCTGATGATGAAATTCATAGGTTCTTTAAGAATCTTTGTGGAAACAGTTTTAGATGGGCAGAAAATGATGCCCGACGACTACAGTGAGCGAAAGGGATGGCTCAGGATGAATGGCGGTGATGAGGGGATGTGAGAAAATGTATTTTATAACTAAAGAAGGTATAATAGGAAGAGTCCCTCCCGTTGTTGAAATTGAAATATGATGGTTTCCTAAATCCGGTGTAAATTACCGGTGGTAAAAAAAAGAAAGGAAACCATCATGCAGGAACTTACAATGTTGGAAGCGTTGGGTCAAGTCGGAAGCG